>JADGOB010000099.1 GCA_017883185.1 Acidobacteriota bacterium | reverse complement strand
CGACGTCTGCACGCGGTTTGGCGGCGAGGAGTTCGCGATCCTGATGCCTGGCAGCAACGAGGCAAGCGCGTTGCAGAGCGCGGAACGCATCCGCCAGCGCATCGAGCAATATCGTTTCGACCCGCTGCTGATTCCACCCGAGATCCACCCGACGATCAGCGTCGGCGTGGCGGTGCTCACGGGTGAGAGCGCAGCGCAGGATCTAATCGCCCGCGCCGACCGCGCGCTCTACGCCGCCAAGGCGGCAGGGAAGAACTGCGTGCGGCTGGCGGCGGAGTAAAGGCGACGGAATCGGGCCAGGTGGCATTCGAAGGATGACGAAGCGCAGGCAGACAACAAGGGCCGCCATGCGAGGCGGCCCTTGATTTGTACGCGAGTGGTGACCTTCGCTCTCGAGCCGGGACCGGACTCCGCATACACGGGCGGCAGAGACCGATTTCTCCTCGACATCGCAGCTCCCGATTGGCAGCGATCGGCGCTACAGGCATGAGCTGCATGCACCCGGTTGAGTCCAGAAATTTCCCCCCTTGCTTAATGGTCGCTTTTAAGCGACCATTGGCACATGAACGAGGTTCGCAAGACCCGCGAATTTCAAAAATGGCTTGACGGCCTGAAAGACGCCCAGGCTTACGCCCGCATCGAGACAAGGATTTTTCGCCTTGGCCTTGGGCTCCCCGGCGATGTGAAGCCTGTTGGCAAGGGCGTTTCTGAAATGCGGATCGACTACGGCCCCGGCTACCGTGTCTACTTCACCAAGCGGGGCATGACCCTGATTGTCATCCTTGGCGGTGGCGACAAAAGCACTCAGGAAAGGGACATCCGAACCGCTACCAAATTGGCCAGCACTCTGTAAAAGAGGGATCTCATGGAACCCATCAAACCCCGCACCGCCCGGGCAACCAAGCCCGCCCGTGCTCCTAAAACCGTGACAACCCACTACGACGCCGCCGCCAACCTCAACACTGAGGAGCGCATGGCGGCCCTCCTGGAAGCCGCCCTCGAGGACGGCCACCCCCAAGTGATTGCCGCCGCCCTTGGGGCCATCGCACGGGCCCAGGGGATGGCCAAGATAGCCAAGGACACGGGCCTGAACCAGAAATCCCTCTACCGGGCCCTGTCAGGCGAAGGAAACCCCGAACTGGAGACCTTTATCAAGGTCGTGCGGGCTCTGGGCCTCCAGCTCCACGCGACGGCCACCGCCTGACCCCACATCGTCTCGGGGGAAAACTGGATCAGTCGAGATCACGGCATCGGCCGAGAAAGCGCTGGCCACGCTCCCCAAAGCCGACAGCGTTCGGGTCGCCCGCAAGGTGATGGAGCTCGCAGCCGTTCCACGGCCACGCGGCTGCCGTCAGCTGACAGGGCAGGCGGATGTGTACCGGATCCGCGTGGGGGTGTACCGGGTGATCTACAGCATCGAGGATCGGCGCATTGTGGTTGTGGTTCTCGAGCGTGGCCATCGCAAGGACATCTACAGTTTGTCGGCCCCGACTGCTACGGGGTGCGCTGTGAAGATGATCACCCGGGATCTCAATCGCCCGCGAGTGCAGATTCTTCCGGGGGAGGTGTTGCTCGAGGAGTTCCTCAGGCCAGCCGCATTGACGCAGGTGGAAGCCGCCCGGCGTATGGATATCCCCCTGAACCGGCTCAACGAGATCGTCCGCAGCCGCCGTGCCATCATGGCTGACACGGCATTACGGCTGGCGGCGCTCTTCAACATGTCCCCCGAGTTCTGGATGAACCTGCAGGCATCGTGGGACCTCCACCAGGCCCGGTTGGCGATGAAGAAGGCCGGGTAGCCCGCCACGGGGCGCCCCGCTCGCCGCCACCCGCCTGCGGGTTCTGAATCCCTGCCATTCCCATTGACCCCCATGCCAGCACAGCGCTACCATAAATGTCCCTGTTGAGCTGACTATTTTCGGCCGATACGTTGAAAAGCAGCGACGACAGGTTTCTCGGGGCTCCCGGCAACGATGTACGAAGACGGCGATCAGCTCATCGGGCGCAGTCCGGCCATCCGCGAACTCCGCGAGGATCTGGCGTATGCGGCGCGGTCGGACGCGAAAATCCTCATCACCGGCGAAAGCGGCGTCGGCAAAGAAATCCTTGCGCGCCAGATTCACAAGCAGAGCAACCGCGTTCGCGCGCAACTCGTCACCATCAACTGCGCCGGCCTGCCCGACTCGCTTCTCGAATCGGAGTTGTTCGGCCACGTGCGCGGGTCGTTCACCGGGGCCTACCGCGACAAGCCGGGCCTGCTCGAGACGGCGCACAACGGCACCATGTTCATGGACGAAGTGGGGGAGATGAGCCTGCGGATGCAGGCGCTCCTCCTCCGCTTCCTCGAGAGCGGCGAGATCCAGCGCGTCGGCGCCGAGCGCGCCCAGGCCCGCGTCAACGTCCGCGTCGTCGCGGCCACCAACCGGAACCTCACTGAGCGCATCGCGTCGAAGGAGTTCCGCGAGGACCTCTACTACCGGCTCAACGTCATCCACCTCACGGTGCCCCCCCTGCGTGACCGCCGCGAGGACGTGCCCGAACTGCTCGACTACTTCATCGCGTTCTTCAGCACGCGCCACGCGCTCCCGGTGCCGGCGCTCGCGCCGGAAGCGCTGTCGCAACTGGTCGCGTATGGCTGGCCGGGGAACGTTCGCGAGCTGAAGAACTTCGTCGAGCGCCTGGTGCTGCGCGCACGCAGTGGCCTCATCACGCCGGCGGACCTCCCGATGGAGATCATGCCGCCGCCGCAGGCGGCCATCCGCGAGCCGGTGCGCGGCGCCGCGGTCGATCGCATGTACGACCGCATGGTCAACGGGCACGAGCCGTTCTGGCCCGTTGTCTACGAGCCGTTCATGTCGCGCGATATGACGCGCGACGACCTGCGCGCGCTGGTCAGCCGCGGCCTCGAGCAGACGCGCGGCAGCTACCGGATCCTCGTGCAGATGTTCAACATGCCCGAGGCCGACTACAAGCGCTTTCTCAACTTCCTCAGGAAGCACGACTGCCAGATGCCGTTCCAGAAGTTCCGCAACCTGCCGGCACGCCTCGACCGCGGCGAGATGGGCGAGGGGACGGCTGGGATGGCCGAGCGACGCAGGGCCGACGTATGACCCAGATGAAGCGAATTTTCGTCGTGGACGATGACCAGCAGGTGCTGAAGTACCTGACCGAGATGCTGCAGGAAGCTGGCTACGACACGGTGGCCTGCGATCGCTACCAGGACGCGAAGGCGCTGCTCTCGACGACGCGGCCGGACCTGCTGCTCACCGACATCCGGCTCGGCGCGTACAACGGCCTGCAGCTTGGCATCTACGCCCGCGACCGTCACCCCACCCTGCCGGTAATCGTCCTCACCGGCTACGAGGACCCCACGCTTCGCGACGAAGCGAAGCGCGCGGGCGCGCTGTTCCTGATGAAGCCGATCACGCGGGTCGTGCTGCTGGCTGCAATCAGCAACGCACTATTGGTCGGAACTGACGTCGACTAGTCGGGAACTGACGCAGAAGGGTCGGGGCTGACGCAGAAGGGTCGGGACTGACGCAGAAGGGTCGGGACTGACGCAGAAGGGTCGGGGCTGACGCAGAAGGGTCGGGAACTGACGCAGAAGGGTCGGGGGCTGACGATGAAGGGTCGGTGCTGACGATGAAGAGTCGGTGCTGACGATGAAGGGTCGGTGCATGCCCCGGGGGCCGGACGAGGTCGCCCCGCGACGCGTGATATGTACGGTTCCCAACGGCCGCCGGATCCAGGCCAGTCTCGGGCGCACGCCCGCAGCGTATCCAACCTCCCCTGTTGAGTCTCGCTTGCGCGGAGCGTTGTTCTTGCGTTCGTGGCAATCGTGCTGCTGCCACAAGTGGCCTCGGCGCCTGTCGCGGCCCGCTCGCCTGACAACGGGGATGGCCGCTGCCGTCTGAAGTCGGGTATGCTGGCCGGGCCATGTCCCGGAACACCGTTGCCAAGGCCTACGTCGTGTCTGATGACAGCCGTGCGGGCGCGACACAGGTTCCAGACGATCCAGACATGGGCACACTGATCGCGGCGCGATTCCGCTTGCTGGTGGCGTTGGAGTTGGCGGTGTCGGCCGCGCTCGGGTTCTACCGCCTGGGCACGCCAAGTCTCTGGCTCGACGAGGCGGTGGGCTGGTGCGCGGCGAGCGGCTCGTGGTCCTACCTGTTCTCGCGCGCGGTCGCTGGGGATGACACGGGTGGCTTCCTCTTCGCGACGCTGGCCCACCTGTGGATACCGCTGGCTGGCTCCAGTGAGACCGCCTTGCGCCTGCCCGGAGTCCTGTTCGGGCTGGCCACGACCGCGCTGACGATCTGGACCGCGCGGCGGCTCTGGTCGCGCGACACGGCGCTGTGGGCCGGCGCGGTCACTGCCATCCACCCGAGTCTCATCGGCGCATCCCGCACGGCACGCGGCTACGTGCTGCTGGTGCTCGTTGCGGCGTGGTGCCTGCACCTGCTGACTCGCCAGTGGCAGCAGTCGCGCCGGACCGGGGGCGTGGCAATGGCGGTGGTGGCGCTGGCGGCTCCGATGACGCACGTGTTCGGCGTCTTCCTCGTCGCGGGCACCGCCCTGTGCAGTTGGCTAATCGCGAGCCGTGTCGAGCCGGGGCCGGAGGGCCGTCGCCTTACCGTAACCCGGTCGAGCCTGAACCAAATAGCCTCGGCCGCGCGACCGCTCGTGCCGTTCGTGCCAGCGCTGGCGTTCGCGCTGCTCTGGGCCCTCGCCATGCGAGGGAGAATCCGGGCCAATCTGGCGGCGTTCTGGACGAGCGGATCGTTGCTGCGCGACCATGCGGGCGTCGTGGTGGTGCTCCTGCTGCCGGTCGTCGCGGGGTGCGTCTGTCTCTGGTGGTTCGAGCCCCGCCACCGTCGGCGTGCGCTGGTGGTCGGCGCTGCTGTCCTGACGACGCCCGTGTGGGTTGGGCCCATCCTGGTATCGCTGCTGGCAAGCGGTGGCCATCACTTCGTCAACATACGTTACGCAATCGCGTTGCTGCCTCTCGGGACGCTCGCGTTCGGCTATGCGTTCTCGTGCCTCCCGATGCGTATCGCCGTGGTGGCGCTGCTGCTCGGCAGCGTGGCCGTCGGGGCAAATCTCCACGGCAAGAACACCTATGCCACCGCGACCCGTGACGGCTCGGAAACGCGGGATGCGGCCGCGTTCCTGCGGGGACACATGGCACCCGGCGCTGCGCGGCTCGTGTACCCGGACTACGAGCGCGTGAGCCTCGACTACTACGGTGTGGCGGCCGGCGGGTGCCCCGCGTCGCGACCGGATGTCGGGCCGGACGCCCCGCGGGCCGAGCCCTGGCGGCGCGGGCGTCCGACGTGGGTCGTGGCCTTCAACGAGACGGCGGCAACGATTCCCGCTGGCATGCGCGCCGACATCGACACGTGGCGCTTCGGTCGGCTCGTGGTGACGCGTGCCGTACCAAGATTGTGGGGCGAGTGACGATCGCGCGGACGACCGCCGGGCGCGGGCCCGTGAGGTCGGTCCGCAGGCCCAGGTGCGATCGGATGGCCGCACCGGCGACCGCTCGCCGGTGGGCTCCTGCGGCGGTTCGGCCCCGGCGACACGGCCCGCCGGGCTCACGCCTGCCGCTGAGCGCCCAGACGCCGCGGAAGGAGGCCCGTGGCTGGAAGACGATTCGGTGGCGCGGAGGTCTGCCCGTTGATCGAACGGCCGCCCACCTACACGTTGCGCCGGTTGGTGCCGCTGACGACGTGCCGATGGGCGATCGAGCAGGCCGACCATCAACTCGAGGAAGAACTCGGCCCTACATCGCGGCGAGAGGATCGAAGGCTGGGTCGGGTGCGTTGGCCGGACCGGAGACTGACGACGACCGGTGCGGGGCCAGTTCCACTTCCCACAGGTTGAGATCGTAGGGCACGTCGAGGCGGTGACCATCCGCCGCGAAGACCACGCGGACGCGTGGGCGGTGCGGGTCGGCAGGGTAGGGCCGAAGGACGATGGCGCACGCGCCTGTGTTGAGCCGCACCAGCGATCCCACCGGGTAGATCCCCATCAACTGCACGAAGCGCCGGACCAGGTTCTTCTCGAATTCCTGTCCCTCGCCGCGTTTCAGCACCTCCAGGACCCGGTCGGCCGGAAACGCCTCCTGGTAGTGCCGCTTCGACCGCATCGCGTCATACACATCCGCAATCGCGCACAGCATCGTCGCCAGGTTGAGGCCGGAACGGGAGACGCCGACCGGATAGCCGGTGCCGTCCAGGCGGAGGTGATGCTCGAACGCGACGACGGCCGCGAGCGGCGTCAGGTCGCGCGTCTTGCGGAGGATCTCCGCCCCCTCGATGGTGTGGCGGCGCATGATCACCAACTCGCGTTCGTCGAGGCGCGCCGGCTTGTTGAGGATCTCGGGCGGCGTCCGCACCTTGCCGATGTCGTGCATCAGGCCGGCCACGCCGAACTCGCGGAGCAGCGTGCCGCCGATGCCCAGGCCGCGCGCCTGCACCATCGTGAGGATGGAGACGTTCACCATGTGGGTGAACGTGTAGTCGTCCACGTTGCGTATCGCCGTGAGTGCCAGCAGCGCGTTGTGGTTCTGGCTGACGACCTGCGCCAGCTCGTCCACCACGGTGCGCACCTCCGCCGCCTTCGCCACCCCCTCGTGCGCCGCGTTCTCCCAGACGATGCGCATCTGGGACGAGGCCTGCGAGTACAGCTTCCGGATGGTCGCCATGTCGGCCAGGCTGGCCTGCGTGCGCTGCTCGATCCGGACGAGGCCGATGCGGACGTGGGGCAGGTCGGGGAACGGATTCTCGTTCGGGTCGCCGGCCGACTTGATCCTGCGGTACAAGGCATCGACGGTTGCGATCAGTTCGTCCACGGTCGCGCCCTTGTCGATCGAGACACGCTCCACGCCGCGCGCCTTGAGCTTGCCGAACAGTTCGCCGAGCGTGGCCGCCCCGCGGATCATCGGCACGTCGCCAATCACCACCTCGTCGGCGACGAGGGCGATCGAGATCGACGGGACATCCTCGAGCAGCCGCTGCACGACCTCGGTGAACGACGCGACGTTCCGCATGACGAGCGGATGCCCTGGCGCATAGAGCTGCGCCCCGCGCAACGCGGCACCGAAGCGCCGAAGGAGATCTTCCATCAACGATTGGCGACGATGCGGCCGTTCTGGCATCTCAGGTCCCCGTCGTTGTCATCCTTTCACGTGTTTCTTCGCAATCGACCGCACGCCGAACGTGCCGTTCGTCGCGGCGTCCCGCAATGCCTCCCGCGCGGCGGGCAGCTTGATCTGCGCCAGCGCCGCGGCGGCTTCCGCCCTGATTTCGCGCGTGCGCATCGGGGCCCACCATCGCCCGCGCCGCAGCACGTCCGACAGGGCCTCGACCGCGTCCGGCCCGCCGAGCAGCCCGAGGCGGCCGAGCGAGCGGAGATAGATGTCGCGCAACTGACCGCGGCACTCGACGTTCCGCACCAGGTAGCAGAAGAGCGGTGTCGCCTTCTGATCGCGCGTCGAGGCCAGCTCCTCGATGATCGCCGTGCGACCGCGGTGTTTGTCCGTTCCCAGGATGCGCTGGAGCATCTGGAACGACTCGTCGATGCCGAAGCCGATGAGCGCGCGCACCGCCTCGCGCTGCACCGCGATCTCGGTGTCGTTGAGCAGGCGATCGAGATCCGGCAGCGATTCGGGCCCGCCAAACGAGCGGAGCAGTTGCACCGCCGTGCGGCGGACGCTGGGATTTTGCGACTGCAGCAACTGGTCCACCGAGTGGCGACCGTGCTTGCCGAAGGCGATCAACAGGTCGGTCAGCCGCTGCCGCGCTCTCGCGCGGGTTTCGCCCGCGAGCGTCTCCGCCAGCGTCGGCACGAGCGTCGTCCCGACCGCCGCGCACAGCGCCTTCACCTGCTCGAACTCCTCGTCGCGCACGGCATTGAGGTGCACGGCCACCTGCGGCATGAACTGGCCGGCGACCAGTTGCTCGATCGCGCGGGCCACCTGTGTCTGCGCTTCGGCCGCGCCTTCGCGCGCCGCGATGCCCACCATGGCGTCCACGAGCCGGCGTGCGCCGTCGAAATCGCCCAGGACCACCAGTTCGTCCACCTGCGACACGACCAGCTGCAGCAGGTCCTGGCGGCGTGACGCGTCGGTCTCGACCGAAAGGAGATCGCCGAGCAGCAGCAGGTCCAGCGCACGAATCGAGACGTCGCTGACGGTGGTGAGCCAGCCGACGATGCGTTCGGGCGGGTCGGCGGCGAGGTGCTCGAGCTCGCTGGCGTGCGCGCGGGCGGTGGCGAGTTCCTGGTTGTACGACTCCGACACGTACCGCTGGTCAGAGTAGGAGAAGAGCATCTCCTCCACCTGCGACCAGAGACGCTCGAAGCCCGGCTCTTCGCCGAGCGGCGTGCCCGCCAGTTCCTCGCGCGCCAGTCGGGCCACTGACTCCTGGCGTCGCTGCTCGGCGGTCAGCGCGCGGAACGCGTCGGCGAGGCGCGCCGTGCAGGCGCGCTGGTTGGTCACCGAGCGGGCGACGAACTGCGCCAGCGTCGGGTCGGTGATCCGCTGCGTGATCTCGGCGACGAGGCTCGCGTCCTCGCTCCCGGGCTCGCGGCCAATGGCCAGCATCTCCATCACGAAGTCTGGAGAGACGTGCGAGATGGCCGATGCCATGTTGTCGAACACGCGGTCGATCTGGCTCGAATCCTCCCGGCCGAAGAAGCCGGTGACGCCGCGGAGGGCGCGGAGGAGTGCGGCGTTCCGCTCCCGCGTGGTGAGGCTGCCGGCATGCTCCTCGGTGCGCGCGAAAAACTCGGCAAGGCGTGCCGGGTCGCGGGCGATCTCGCCCAGCACGCGAAGGGTCTTCTCGTCGAGATCCGGCACGTTCTTCTGGATGCAATTGGCGATGATCGTGTCCCACGAGGCCTCGGATCCTGCCCCGCGTTCCTTGACAAGGCCGGAGTAGTCGAGTTCCGTGATCTCGAGGCCGATGCCGCCCGCCGTGGTGAGCGCGCGGGCGATGCCTCCACGGGCCCGGACGTCCTCGGGCTCACGGCCGAGCAGCGCGAGCAAGATCCTCCACGCGGCGGGTTCCACGTCGCGCCGGATGGTGATTTCGCCCACCATGTGGTCGTGGAGCAGCGACGCGAACTCCGCGATTGCCGCATCCGGCCGCGCGGGGGCCCGGCCGCCGACGAGCAGGTTGTCGGGGATGACGAGGATGGAGAGCGGGCCGAACTCGGTGGCGCCCGCGGCCGCGCGCGCGAGACGCTGCATCGCTTCCCCAATCGTCGGATGCTCGGGCGGATAGAGCGCCACGGCTCCCGCCGCGCCCTTGCAGGCGCGTGCAAACGCCGTCAACCGGGCGGCCGTGTCGGGCGCGAGCGGATTCTGGTGAGCTTCAGCCATCGCGGGCAAAACTCTGCACATTCCTTATCGGACAATCACGGTCCGCCGGCCAGAGGGGAAGGGGAGCAGGCAGCAGGCAGCAGGTCCCCGACTCCTCATCGTCAGCACCGACTCGCCCTGCGCGGGCGGTGATGGAATGTCTCGCGCCACGCCCTTCGACGTTGGTCAGGGCGTGGTGAGCCTGTCGAACCACGGACGCCGCGAACAGCGGGCTGTGGAAATGGCGGCGGCGTGGACGCGCCAGACGCGCGCGCTCGCCCCGCCTTGGAAATCTCGCGCCGAGCGCGAGATTTCCACATTCCCACGAGCCCATCATCATCAACCTGAGGAAAGGGACATTTCTGTCGAGGCTTGACAGTCTCCGTATTCCGACTCCTCATCGTCAGTTCCGACCCCTCATCGTCAGCACCGACCCCTCTGCGTCAGCACCGACCCCTCATCGTCAGTTCCGACCCTTCTGCGTCAGCACCGACCCTTCTGCGTCAGTTCCCGACTCTTCATGATCAGTTCCCACGGTATACTTCGCCCTATGCGTGCCACCGATATCATCCGCGCCAAGAGGGACGGCGCCGCGCTCACCCGCGAGGCTGTCAACTTCTTCGTCGCCGGCGTCACCGACGGCTCGTTCCCTGACTACCAGGCCTCCGCTCTCCTGATGGCCATCGTCCTCAAGGGGATGACGCCAGAGGAGACGGCGTGGCTGACCACCGCGATGGTCCGATCGGGGATCAAGGTGGACCTGTCGTCCATCCCGGGCGTGAAAGTGGACAAGCACAGCACGGGAGGCGTGGGCGACAAGGCCTCGCTGGTCCTCGCGCCGCTGGCCGCTGCCTGCGGGGTGAAGGTGCCGATGATGTCGGGCCGCGGCCTCGGCCATACCGGCGGCACGCTCGACAAGCTGCAGTCGATTGCCGGCTTTCGCGTGGACCTGTCGCTCGACGAGCTGAAGGCGGCGCTCGAGAAGACCGGCGTTGCGATGCTCGGCCAGACGGCGCAGATTGCGCCGGCCGACAAGAAACTCTACGCGCTGCGCGACGTGACCGGGACGGTGGAGAGCATCCCGCTCATCACCGCCTCGATCATGAGCAAGAAGATCGCGGAAGGGATTGACGCGCTCGTGCTCGACGTGAAGACGGGGCGCGGGGCGTTCATGAAAACGGTGGAAGACTCGCGCAAGCTGGCGCGGTCGCTGGTCGATACGGGCAACCGGTCGGGCGTGCGCACCGAGGCGTTCATCACAGCGATGGATGCGCCGCTCGGCAGCGCTGTCGGCAACGCGCTCGAAGTGATCGAGTGCGTGGAGACGCTCAAGGGGCGCGGCCCGAAGGAACTCGAGGAGCTGTCGGTGCTGCTCGCCGCGCGGATGGTGCTGGCGGCCGGCCTGGCGCGGAGCCGTGCGGATGCAGACGCGCAGGTGCGGAAGGCGCTGGCCTCCGGCGCCGGCGTGGAGAAGTGGCGCGAGATCGTGGCGCAGCAGGGCGGCGACCCGCGCACCGTGGACGACTACAACCTGATGCCGTCGGTGCCGACGCGGCACATGGTCACGGCCAATCGCGCGGGGTATCTCTCGGTACTCGACGCCGAACTGGTCGGGCGCGCAACCGTGGCGCTGGGCGCCGGCCGCAACAAGGTGGACGATGTGGTGGACCCGGCGGTGGGCGCGATGGTGCTGGCGCACCCTGGCGACCCGCTGAGCAGGGGCGATCCGATCGTCGAGCTGCACTACCGGCGCGAGAGCGACCTGGCGGCCGCCATGGATCTGCTCGGCCGCGCCATCGAGATTGCCGACGAGCCGCCGCCGGTGCTGCCGCTCGTTGTAGAAGAAGTGAAGTAGCCGCCTTCGCGCTTCGCGCTTCGGCGTGCCGGGGCTGCCTCGGTTTCAAGACCCGCAGGCCGGTGGCGCTGGGCGGGGGCGCCCCCGTTCGCCCGTGGTTCGGCGGGCTCACCACTCCCTGAGCCGGTCGCCCCTCGACGCTTCTCGGGGCGGCCCTGAGTTCGCCGAAGGGTCGAAGGGCGCAGCGCGACTCCGTGACAAGCGCCTTGCGCGCGAGGACGAACGGGGGATCCCGGCGACAGGACCCGAAGAGCGGCAGATTGGGTTTTGAATCCACTCGCACGGTACGCGGCGGAAAGACGGGAGATTCCATGAAGCGAAACAGGTCGAAGTCCTCCACGCCGCTCGGTTCGCGCCGGACGGAATTCCTCATCGTCGGCACCGCGGTCGTCGTGGCCGTCGTCGCCGCGTTGATCGCGCAGTTCGGCGGCGTGCCGCGCGCGCAGGCGCTCGTGGGCCTGGTGGTCATCCTCGGGATCGCCTACCTCGCCTCGAACAACCGCCGCGCGATCGACCTGTCTACCGTGGCGTGGGGGCTCGGATTGCAGATCCTCTTCGCGCTGATCGTGCTGAAGACCGAGGTCGGGCAGCTCGTGTTCCAGAAGGCCAGCGACGGCATCACGCGGCTGCTGGCGTTCGCGAACGTCGGTTCGTCGTTCGTCTTCGGTCCGCTCGGCAACAAGGAGGCGTGGCCGAGGATCATGACCACCGTGCTTGGCCCGGACGGCGTGCAGTACGGGATGATCTTCGCGTTCCAGGTGCTGCCGACGATCATCTTCATCGCGGCGCTGTTCGCGATCCTCTACTACTTCGGGATCATGCAGGTTGTCGTTCGCGTGTTCGCGTGGGGGATGCGGCGCGTGATGAAGGCGAGCGGCGCGGAGTCGCTGAACGTCGCGGCCAGCATCTTCATGGGGCAGACCGAGGCGCCGTTGACGATTCGGCCGTTCCTGCCGGAGATGACCGAGTCGGAGCTGATGACGGTGATGACGTCGGGGATGGCCCACATCTCGGGCGGCATCATGGCGGCCTACATCCTGTTCGGCATCGAGGCGAAGCACCTGCTGACGGCAGTCATCATGACCGCCCCCGGCACGCTGATGATGGCCAAGATGTTCGTCCCCGAGACCGGGTCGCCCAAGACGATGGGGACGGTGAAGCTGAATGTGGCGAACACCGACGTGAACGTGATCGACGCCGCGGGGCGCGGCACGAGCGAGGGGCTGCACCTGGCGCTGAACGTCGGCGCGATGCTGATCTCGTTCCTGGCGCTGGTCGCGCTGGTCAACGCCTGCCTCGGCCTGGTCGGCACGAGCATGCAGCAGATCTTCGGCTGGGCGTTTTCGCCGGTCGCGTGGGCGATGGGCGTGCCGTGGAAGGACGCGCAGACGATCGGCAACCTGCTCGGCGAGCGGATGGTGATCAACGAGTTCGTCGCCTACTCGCACCTCGGTCCGATGAAGGACGTCCTCGACCCGAAGTCGTTCACGATTGCGACGTTCGCGCTGTGCGGCTTCGCCAACTTCAGTTCGATCGGGATTCAGATTGGCGGCATCGGCGCCTTGGCGCCCACCCGACGGCACGACCTGGCGCGCCTCGGTTTCCGCGCGATGCTCGCCGGCACGCTCGCGAACTTCGTGACGGCGACGATCGCGGGGTTTCTGCTGTAATCGGGAAGGAGTCAGGATTCAGGAGTCAGGAGTCAGTGGGAATCACCGAGTCCCGAATCCCGGCTCCCGAATCCTGTGGAGATCCACAATGACCTACTACGATCAGGTGGCCGAGGCGGTTGAGTATGTGCGCGGAACGGTGGGGAAGATGCCAGACATCGCGGTGGTCCTTGGCTCGGGCCTCGGCGATTTCGCCAACCGCGTCGCCAACGCCCGCACGATCTCCTACAGCGACATCCCTCACTGGCCGCCCTCAGCCGTCGTCGGACACGCCGGAAAGCTGGTGCTCGGCGAGTTGTGCGGCAAGCAGGTCGCGGTGCTCGCGGGGCGCGCGCATTTCTACGAGGGGCACGAACTGCTGCGGGCCACGTTCTCGATTCGCGTGCTCGGCCTGCTCGGCGTGAAGACGATCATCCTGACGAACGCGGCCGGCGGCATCAACATGTCGTTCGAGTCGGGCGCGCTGATGGTGATCGACGACCACATCAACCTGTTCGGCACCAACCCGCTCATCGGCCCGAACGACGAGCGCTTCGGCCCGCGCTTTCCTGACATGACCGAGGCGTATTCGAAGCGGCTGCGAGCGCTGGTCGACAAGGTGGCGGGGGAGCGCGGCATCAAGGTGGCGCACGGCGTCTATGCGGCGCTTCACGGCCCGAGCTACGAGACGCCGGCCGAGATCCGCTATCTGCGAACGATTGGCGCCGATGCGGTGGGCATGTCCACCGCGCCCGAGACGATCGTCGCCCGGCACATGGGCATCGAGGTCCTGGCCATCTCGTGCATCACGAACATGGCCGCGGGCGTGTTCGATAAGCCGCTCAATCACGCCGAGGTGATGGAAACAGCCGCCCGCGTGAAGGACCAGTTCATCGCGCTGCTGGAAGGGACAATACAAGGACTCTGATAGTCGGTTCTGACGATGAAGAGTCGGAACTGACGATGAAGAGTCGGGTGCTGACGCAGAAGAGTCGGGACTGACGCAGAAGAGTCGGTGCTGACGCAGAGGGGTCGGTGCTGACGCAGAAGAGTCGGAACTGACGATGAAGGGTCGGAACTGACGA
>JADGOB010000264.1 GCA_017883185.1 Acidobacteriota bacterium | reverse complement strand
GGGCCGCGGGAGGTTTAGCCGACCACTTGCCTACCGAAACCGTGCTTCGAGCGGAGAACCTGCCCGGCCTCTAGAGCGACGGCGGCCGAATCGAAGACAGCGTCGGAGAAGACCGGAAGCCACCAGCTGCCTGCCGACGCCTTCGCCGGACCGGAAACGACCCAGGCTGAGGCGTCCCCGCTTCTCACTTCGACCGCCGAGCCCCACGGTAGCCCGACCCACTCGGCGATGTCGAGATCCTTGGGAAGCGGTATCGACCTCCGTCCGCTCCGGACATGCTTCAGGAGAGCTAGCGGAGTCGGGACAGTCACTTTCTTCGGTTCACCACCCGGCCATTCATCCAGGACCATAGAAATGCCGCGCTTCCGGGCCTCCCCCAGAAGGAGTTCGCCAGCCGCCCACCGGTGGCACTCCTTCGGGAATTCGCATGCGCAGAAGAAGAGGGTCCTTCGATTCTGTCTGCCAGCCTCGATAGCCTTGTCCAGGAGATCCGCTGTGGCGGCGGGGTTGTGGATCTTGATGCCGGTGCCTCCGGAGAGGACCGTGTCGTTGCCCAGGTCAGGAAGGTGGTGGTAGCGGTGTGAGCCCAGGAGCCTCTCGAATGCGCTACCCGAGAACCCCTTGGCCCGGACGAACCGCGAAATCCGTATGTCGACGAACAGAGGCGGCGCGAACCTGCGTCTCGCCTCGACTGCATCGACGCCCTTCAAGAGATCAGGGGTGTGGTTCCCCCAGCCCCAGTAGCCCCACGTGAAGATCTCGATAGGGCTCATGAACGCGAGAGAAGCGAACTCAATCGTCACGGACGCGGGGATTCCTCACGGCTCACGCCGAGGCTCGTCCTGCTCGGGATCCCGGTAGATTCGGCCCCGGCGTCGTCAGGGTCCCTTTAGGCGCTCGACCCTGTCGGCCACACGACCCTTCTTCAGCGCCAGGACGCGGAGCTTTACGCGTTCGCCTGGCTTCAGCCCCGTGGGAACCGCGGCGCCGGGAGCCAGCGCGTAGGTGACGACGGAGCCGGAGGAAGCTCGCCGGATGGTGACCGACCGCGAGGGTGAGACGGCCTCCACCACGCCTCGGATCGTCACCGTGCTGTTCCCTGTCGCCGCGGTCGGCGCCGAGGGGGCGGGCCCGACCTTCGGTCTTGGCGCGGCCACCGGAGCGCCCCGCGCCGGCGCCAACTGCCCCGAAAGGGCCGGCGGGGCGGTCGGCGCCCCGCCCGCCGCTGGCTTCGTTACGACCCACCCGTTGCCGTCGGTTTTCAAGGAGCCGCTGGGGCGGACCACGGTGTCCTTGTTTGGCTGGCCGGGGAGCGATGGGACTGTGACGTGCTGCTCGGTGGCGGCGGGCGGATCGGCCGGAGCGGCGGAAGCGGGGGTGGCAAGACCGAAGCCGGCGGAACCGAGAAGCGCGAAGACGGCCGCGAGCGCCATTCTCACGGAGAGATCATAGGCCCCGGCTCCGTCCCGCGAAAGGGGCCAGGACGCCCGGGGAACGTCAGAACCCCACTCGACGCCGAACGACGGGACGCGGCCGATCCAGGTCTCGTAGCAGATGTCGAGGTGGGCGGGGGCGCCCGACCTGTCATCCGCAGTGAACTCCAAACTGATCAACTTAACGATACGGTTCACACGTGGTAGTGCCGATGTTGAATCTTCCACCACCAACGGAGCGCGCTACCTGACCATCGAGGTGTCCACCCTTGAACGTGATAGTGCTGCCACTAAATACATAGGTGCCGCGGCTCTTGTTGTCCAGGTCGGTGTATGTTCCACTGGCTTGGACCTTGAATCCCAGACCGATCAACGCGCGTCCGCCGGAACCGTAGCAAGCCCACTCGCCAGTTGTAAGTGAACCACCACCAGCGTTGCCAGTTCCTCCGGTTTGTGCGCCCGTCTTTTTGCCTGTTGCGGCTGGCGGAGCAGGAGCTCCGGCACCAGAAGGTGTGCCTTCTAACCGCTCTGCGGGAATGCTGGAGACGCCCTCGGCCGGATTGTTCTTGCATGTTTGCGTGCTGGCCGGAGGCGTCAACTTTCCTTGCACCTTCCATCCGCCGAAGTCATCCGGGAGCATGTAGTAGTCCTCATCCACGAGTTTGCCCACACATGTCTGGCCGTAGTAGCGGTTCTTGGGATATCCCGGGCCGTAATCACGCACCACGATGGTGGCGCGAAACGGGTAAGCGCCGTTCTTCAGATTGCCGGCCAGCACGGATACGAACCGGACATCACGCTGGGTATAACCAGTGATCATCAGCTTCTGCAGGCTCTTCGTCATGGCCTGCTTGAAGGTTTCCACCGTGGGTGCTTGGGCGGAGGCATCGTACCCGCATGAAAGGAGTACAGCCAAGGAAAGAACCAAGGAGAAGGAGAATCTGCTTCGCATCGCTGACCTCCACTTTCTATTTCGTATGCCCGGACTTCGGAACGCGGGCGGGACGGAATGACCTAATGTGTGATGTGCGCGCGTGACCCGGTATGGCTCCCGGAGTGGTGCGCCGACTGCGCATCTTCCGGACTGTCGTCACTGGCCCAGTATACCGGCCGTCCGTAATAGTCATAGAGACGTGCTTCGTACTCGCGATTGACGGGCGCGGTCGCGTTCCACTCGGGGCTGTTCTTGATCTCTTGTCGAGACATGTCCAGGTAGACCTTACTTTCCTCCCAACTGATGCGACTGGCCCAGTGTGGCGCAACCAGCACCTTCTTGCCGAACCACCAGTTGCTGGTGTCGATCACCAGATATCGGACTTCCCAGGTCTCATCGTCGACGAGAAAGTCGTCGACGTGGCCGATCGCTTCGTCGCTCCCCTGAATGCCATACCCTTGGACATCCCGGGCGCTCCGCAAGTGGGTGTCGCCGGACGTCTCCGCGGAATGCTGAGCAAGCGCCTCGTTCCAGCCGCCGGCCATGAGCGAGCCCGGATAAGCACCCATGCCCCAAATTCCCTCGCCCCCCCAGTAGTGAGGATAGCCATAGTAGCCGTAGTAGTCCTGCTCGTGCTGGCGGGAGACGGGTTGGTCCACGTTGACGCTCGGGCTCTTCTTGACCTTGTCGATCGTCAACGCCAGGTGGAATCGGCGGGTCAACCACTCGGCCTGGCGGAAGAAGATGGGCGAGATGAGCACCCTGCGCCCATCGAGGAAGCCACCCGACTCGACGACGAGATAGCGGACTATCCAGCGCTGGTCGTCCAGAAGGAAATTCACGACGGTTCCTAGGTCGCCATCGGTGGCATTCACCGTGTATCGTTCGAGATCTTTCAGGCTTCGCAACATGGCTATTCCCTCTTTGCCCCGGCTCAGCTATTTAGTATTTAGCGTCAGGGTTGACGGAGTGTCATGCACGATTGGCGCCATCGCGCGAGGTATCCGGATCTGGACCTTGCAGAGGACGATCGCCGGCAACCACGGCTCAAACGACAGCCTCGATGTAATTCTTTCAGGGTGGACGGAAGCGGTTGCAACCAGACTAGGCCGCCCCATCCCACCTGCCTCAAACTCCCCTCGTGCCCGCTCTCGCCGATCCCTCCGTCAAACGCCTGCTGCCCTGGATGGTGGCGGTGGCGTTCCTGATGGAGTCGCTCGACACGACGATCCTGAACACCGCGGTCCCGACAATCGCCGAGGCGCTGGGCGTGGTGCCTCTCAGCATGAAGGCGGTGCTGTCCAGCTACACGCTGAGCCTCGCCGTCTTCATCCCGGTCAGCGGGTGGATGGCGGACCGGTTCGGGACGCGCCGCGTCTTCGCGTCCGCGATCGCCATTTTCACGCTCGGGTCGCTCCTCTGCGGGCTCTCCACGAACATCCACATCCTCGTCGGCTGCCGCATCCTGCAGGGCATGGGCGGCGCGCTGATGGTGCCGGTCGGCCGCCTCACGATCGTGCGCACATTTGAAAGGTCCGAGCTCGTGCGCGCGATGAGCTTCGTGACGATCCCCGCGCTCATCGGGCCCATGCTCGGGCCGGTGGTTGGCGGGCTCATCGTGGGCTACTTCCACTGGCGGGTGATCTTTTTCGTCAACCTGCCGATCGGCATTCTCGGCCTCGCCCTCGTCGCCCGCCGCCTGCCGGACTACCGCTCCGAGCGCGTCGACAAGCTGGACGTCCTCGGCGGAGTCCTCTTCGGCTCCGGCATCGGGCTCCTTTCCTACATCCTCGAGGTCTTCGGCGAGCATACGCTGGGCACGGGCGCGATCCTCGGCCTCTTCGTTCTTTCGCTCGCGCTCCTCGCCGGCTACTTCCGGCACGCTGTCGTCGCCGCGCATCCGCTCCTCAGGCTCGGCCTGTTCCGCATCCGGACGTTCCGGTCGGCCGTGACCGGCAGCTTCATCACGCGGCTCGGCGCGGGCGGGATCCCGTTCCTCCTCCCGCTCCTCTAT
>JADGOB010000032.1 GCA_017883185.1 Acidobacteriota bacterium | reverse complement strand
GTCGTCAGTTCCGACCCGTCATCGTCAGTTCCGACTCGTCGTCGTCAGTTCCGACCCTTCATCGTCAGTTCCGACTCGTCCTACACGATCCCCAGTTCAATTCCGACCCGCTTGAGCGTGTCGAGCGCGTACTGCAGTTCGTCCGTGGTGTGCGCGGCGGTGACGATCGTCCGGAGGCGAGCCTTGCCACGCGGCACGATCGGAAACGCCATCCCCTGCGCGAACACGCCCTCCTCGAAGAGCCGCGCCGAGAAGTGCAGGGCAGCCGCCGATTCGCCCACGATGACCGGCGTGATCGGGCCGTCGCTGGCGCCGGTGTTGAAGCCGATCGCGTGCAGGCCCGCCTTGAAGAAGCGGGTGTTCTCCCACAGCCGCTCGATGATCTCGGGTTCCTCCATCAGCACGTCCACCGCGGCGATCGAGGCGGCCACCACGGCCGGCGGGGGCGACGTCGAGAAGATGAACGGGCGGGCGCGCTGGCGGAGGAAGTCGATGAGCGTCCTGCTGCCGGCGACGTAGCCGCCGAGCGTGCCGATCGCCTTCGAGAGCGTCCCCACCTGGATGTGCACGCGGCCGTGCATGCCGAAGTGATCCACTGTGCCCCGGCCGTTCCTGCCGAACACGCCGCTCGCGTGGGCGTCGTCCACCATCATGATGGCGCCGTATTCCTCGGCCACCTCGCACAGCGCGGCCACCGGTCCGAGGTCGCCGTCCATGCTGAAGACGCCGTCGGTGATGAGGAGTTTCCGCTGCGAGGCGGGCAACTCGCGGAGGATCTTCCGCGCGGCGCCGACGTCCTTGTGCGGAAACACCTTGATCGTGGCGCGGCTCAGCCGGCAGCCGTCGATGATGCTGGCGTGGTTCAGCTCGTCCGACACCACGACGTCCTCGCGGCCCAGCACCGACGACACCGTCCCGGCGTTCGCGGTGAACCCGCTCTGGAACACCACCACGGCCTCGGTCTGCTTGAAGGCCGCCAGGCGCTGCTCGAGCTCCTCGTGCAGGTCCATGGTGCCGGCGATCGGCCGGACCGACCCGGTTCCCACCCCGTATCGCTCGATGGCCTCGAGCGCCCGCTGCTTCAGCCTCGGATGGGTCGTCAGGCCCAGGTAGTTGTTGGACGAGAGGTTGACGACGCTGCGGCCGTCGATGGTGGCCGTGGCGGCCTGCGCGCCGCCGAGGATCCGGATGTCGAGCGCGCTGCCCTGTTCGCGCAACGCCTGGAGTTCCGCGCCGAGGTACCGCAAGGGATCGGTAGTCATCGGGCCGCAGTATAGCCGCGAACGGAGCCCACGGGCCATTCTGTTGTGCTAGACTGCGCCGCACCGGTTACCCCTCGCGGCCCGAGGCTGGATACGACACCGTGTTTGCCAAGCGCTCGGCGGCCATGTCGGCGATTCCCATCATCGGCGGTGAATCCCTGGAGGCATCTATGGAGTCAACGTTGTCCGGCGCCTTCGACTATCAGCAACTGCGGAACGACATCACCTGGGACGTCGCAGAACGAGAGCTGGGTCATACCGAAGGCGCGTCGATCAACATCGCGCACGCCTGCATCGACCGGCACGTCGAGGCGGGCCGGGGCGACAAGCTCGCGCTCGTGCACGAGAACCACGAGGGCGAGCTGCGGCGCTTCACCTATCGCGATCTCATGCTGCTCACCAACGGGTGGGCGGGATTCCTCCGCGGCCTTGGCATCAGGAACCTCGATCGCGTCTGCCTCTTCCTCGATCGCGTCCCCGAGCTCTACATCGGCTTCATGGGCATCCTGAAGGTTGGCGCGGTCGTCGAGCCGCTGTTCTCGGCGTTTGGAGAGGATGCGCTGCACTCGCGCATGGAGGACAGCGCAGCGGTCGCCATCATCACGCAGCGGAAGCACCTCGGGAAGGTGCGGCGCGTGCGCGATCGGGTCCCGTCGCTGAAGACGATCATCGTGATCGACCACGAGGAGGACGGCCGTCCGCTGCGCGACGGCGAGGTGGCCTACTCGATGTTGGCCAACCGCCTCGAGACGTTCAGCGTCTTCCGCGCGTACCCCGAGACGCCGAGCGTGCTGCACTACACCAGCGGCACCACCGGCAAGCCCAAGGGCGCGATGCACGTCCACGGCAGCATCTTCGCGCAGTACCTCACGACGAAGGTCGTCCTCGATCTGAAAGACGACGACATCTACTGGTGCACGGCGGACCCCGGCTGGGTGACGGGGACGAGCTACGGCATCATCGGGCCGTGGGCGCTTGGCGTGACGCAGGTCGTGGTCGACGCCGGCTTCTCGAGCGATCGCTGGTACCAGACGATCGACAATCACCGCATTACCGTCTGGTACACGGCGCCGACCGCGATCCGCATGTTGATGAAGGACGGCCTCGACCCGGTCAAACGCCACGATCACTCCAGCCTGCGCCACATGTGCAGCGTCGGGGAACCGCTGAACCCGGAGGCGGTGCGGTGGGGCCGCGAGGCGTTCGGCCTCGACTACCACGACACGTTCTGGCAAACCGAGACCGGCTCGATCATGATCACCAACCTGCCGGGGATGCCGGTGAAGCCCGGGAGCATGGGCCGGCCGTTCCCGGCGCTCGAGGCGGCGATCGTCGATCCGCGCAGCGGCGAGCCGATCACGAGCCCGGGCCGCGTCGGGCTGATCGCGCTCCGTCCGCCGTGGCCGAGCATGATGCGGACCTACTGGAACAACTCCGCCACCTACTACGGCAAGTTCCTGAACGGGTGGTACATCTGCGGCGACCAGGCGAGCCTCGATGCCGACGGCTACTTCTGGTTCTGCGGGCGCGACGACGACGTGATCAACACCGGCGGCCACCTGGTGGGGCCGTTCGAGATCGAGAGCGCGCTGCTCGAGCACGAAGCGGTCGCGGAGTCGGCCGCCATCGGCAAACCGGACCCGGTGAACATGGAAGTGGTGAAGGTCTTCGTGGCCCTCCGCCCGGGCTTCGCGCCGAGCGCGGACCTCGAACTGAGCATCATGAACCACGTGCGCAAGCGTCTGTCGCCGCTGGCGATGCCGCAAGAGATCGCATTCGTGGACAAGGTGCCGAAGACGCGCAGCGGCAAGATCCTGCGCCGGGTGCTGCGCGCCCAGGAGATGGGCCTGCCGACGGGCGACATCAGCACGATGGACGACAATTAGTCGGGAACTGCTCGCCACGCCGAAGTCGCCGGAACGACGAAGGCGGGACGATGAAGAGTCGGGGGCTGACGCAGAAGGGTCGGAGCTGACGCAGAGGGGTCGGGGACTGGCGCAGAAGGGTCGGACCTGACGCAGGGGGGTCGGAACATGCGGGCTCGCCGGGAGATGTGGGATGGCTCGCGCCCTTCGGCGAGCTCAGAGTCATCCGGAGCAGGGTCGAGGGGCGGCAAGCTCAGGGGACCGTGAGCGAAGTCGAACGGCGCTCGCGGCGACTGTCGGCAAAGGGATGAGCGGCAGGGGAGACGATCAGGCCGGATTTCACCATCGAGGCGCCGACCGACCTGTGGGCCCGCGGCACGGTTCTCAAGGCCATCTTCGCCGATCGGAAGAGCCCGATCGCGTATGGCTTCAACGCGGATCAGCTTCCCGTCTACTTCAGCCAGGTGCCGGTCGTCAACGCCGGCGGTGGCGGCGGGGGATTTGGCGGCGGTGGCGGCGGCGGCCGCGCCCAGATTCCGGGCGTCGGCATGAACCTGACGCCCAACGCGGTCCCCGAGACTCTTGCGACGATCGGTGCACCGCCAGCCCGGGCTGAAGCCGGAGGCGAAGGTCTCGGCGCGATGCTGGCCGGGCGTGGTGGAGCCGGCGGTGGGCGCGGAGGCGCGGGCGGTGGAGCTGATGTTGCGCGGCCGCGGGTCATCCTGCGGTTCCCGACCGATCCGAATGACATGCTGCTCAGCGGCGGACTTGTCGGCGGCCAGGCGCTTTCCGGCAGGTCCGTTGTGGTCGACGCGCCGGTCGCAACGGGACACATCGTGATGTTCGCGAATCGTCCCTTCTGGCGCTGATCTATCGGCGTCGTCGACGCAAGAGGCGCTAGGGGCTAGTCAGCAGGGGCGGTATGCCTCGCGGAGGCATCCGCTCCTACCAAACAACCACTCCCGGAGTAGAGCGGGAGTGGTTTCGTCCCTCCACCACTCGTGGCTTCCGCCTTCCGAATGACACTACAGCCATTTCTGAACAGGCTCTCAGGACTTCAGGGCGACCGTCATTGTCGGCGCAGCGTGAAGACGGCGACGCGATCGTCCGGCGCGAACCCGATTCGGAGCACCAGCGCTCGATTGGCGCAGACCAGTTGGTAGAGATAGACGCGGTCGTCACCGAGTTCCTTTCGCTCGAGCAGAACCGTCCGCTGGACTGGACCGGCGGTCTTTAGCTCGTCGGCGTAACGGCGCGGAGCGTCAGGAAAGAACCCAGCCCGCACGTAGGCGAACTGCTCGGGCGACAGCCTGCCATCGCGCACATCGTCGAGCAGCCGCAGAACCGTCCTGGTCACTCGCGGCTCGCGATCCTCGATCGGCTTCGGCTCCGGCACCGCAAGCGTGGGATTCAGAATCGCCGCAATGCCATCGGAGAACACCGCGGGATCCGCCTGCGCGAGATTCGCCAGGACAATGACGGACAGGTCGTCGCCGAGGAAGCGGGCAAACTCTGTCTTGAACCCCTGCCACGAGCCGCCGTGCTGATGGAGCGGCTTGCCGCCGCGTTCCTCGACCGCCCAGCCGAAGCCGTATGGATAGGTGCGACCACTCGTCAGCCGGACCGGTTCGAGGATCTGCTTCCAACTCTCCTCGCGAAGGACCTTACGCCCGCGCACGCCGGCGTCCCATGCGATCAGATCCCGAACCGAGAAGTAGAGCGACCCGTCAGCCGTCGTATTCAGGAGCGGTGCGACCCATTCCTGGTTCTTCAACTCCCCTTTCACGAGTCGATAGCCTGCCGCCCGGTGCGGGACGATGTCCGCCTCCGTGATTACGCGGGTCGTCTTCATGCCGAGGGGCTTGAACACCGATTCCCCGAGCACATCGCCGTAGAACTTCCCCGATACCTTGTGGATGATGATGCCGAGGAGCACGTACCCGGTGTTGCTGTAGTTCCAGCGTGATCCGGCGGGAAACTCGAGCTTCAGCGCGTACGCGCACTTCGCGAGATCGTCCTCGGTGTAGTCCTTGCGGTAGTCGAAGGTGCCGTCGGTGTAGTCCGGTATCCCCGATGTATGCGTGAGGAGATGGCGGACCGTAATCGAACGCCAGGTCTCAGGCCCGTCCGGAAAGAACTTCGTGATCTGATCGGAGAGGGCAAGCCTGCCCGCCTCCACCTGCAGCATCACGCCGGCGGAGGTGAACTGTTTGCCGAGCGAACCCGACTGAAAGATCGTGTCGGGCGTGACGGGCACGTCGTGCTCGACGTTCGCGAGGCCGTACCCCTGCGCCTTCATCACCGACCCGCCCTCTACGATGCCAATCGCCACGCCGGGTATGCGCTGCCGTGCCATTTCCGCCCGGACGAACTCATCGATCCGCCGATTGGTGCCCTCCTGAACCTGGGCCGCGGTTAGCCGAATGACGACGAGTGCGACAAGCAGACACACGACCGCCGACGCGATTCTGATCGGTCTGGATGCAGGCACCATCAGTCAACTCCCGTCGTTACGGCGCTTCGGCCAACGCGTACGACCACTCCCACGGCCACTCCCGGAATAGAGCGGGAGTGGTTTTCTCCGCTGAAGCTACGGCGCCATTGCGCGTGCGGCATCGACTCGAGAAGTTCCTCGTCCAGCTCCGAGCCGGCCGCGACAACCACCTGCGCTGTGCCGGCGAGGCGGGACTCGAGGCCCCGCCCCCCGAACCCCGATCCCTGATCCCCGGGCCCCCGATCCCTACTTGAGCGAGATCTTCAGCCGGTAGACGTCGCCGGCGACGCTGGTCTCGATCGGGAACTTCATCTTCTCGAACACGCGCAGCATCGCCTCGTTCTCGCGCAGCACTTCGGCCGTAAAGCCGTGCAGCCCCTGCTTGCGCGCAATCTGCGTCAGGTGCGCCAGCAACTCGGTGCCCACACCCTTGTTCTGGAAGCGGTCGGTTACGGCGAACGCGACATTCGCCGTCAGGCCGTCCTCCTCGATGTAGTACTCGGCCAGCCCCACCACCTCTGACCGCGCGCCCTCGTCCAGACACGCCAGGATCACCATCCCGCGCGTGTAGTCGATAGCCACGAATTCCTGCAGGCGCTCGTGGGGCATGTCGCGCCGCGGCGTCATGAAGCGGCGGTACATGCTCTGGTCCGACAGCGAGTAGAAGAAGTCCTTCAGCAGCGGCTCGTCGCTGATCTTCACCGGCCGCAGCATCAACGGCAGGCCCCTCTTCGTCGTCTTGTGCGTCTCGTGGTGCTCGGGGTACTCGCCGCGTTCGCCCGGCACGAATTCCTGGTCGCCGTAGACCAGATTGAGTCGCCGCGCCTCCTCCACCAACTGGTGTCGGAACGCCGGGTGCGCGATGGCGATCAGGTCCATGGCGCGCTCCCTGACGTTCTTGCCGTGGATGTGGGCGATGCCGTACTCCGTCACCACGTAGTGCACGTCGCCCCGGTTCAGCGTCACGCCCGCGCCCTCCGGGAGGAACGGCACGATTCGCGAAACGCTGCCGTCCTGCGCCGTGGACTGGAGCACCAGGATCGATTTCCCGCCCTTCGCCAGCACGGCGCCGCGCATGAAGTCGGCCTGCCCGCCGATCCCGCTGTAGAACGAGTGGCCGATCGACTCGGCCGTCGCCTGCCCGGTCAGATCGATCTGCAGCACGCTGTTGATCGCGCACATGTTGTCGTGCTGCGCGATGACGATCGGGCTGTTCGTGTAGTCGATCGTCTTGAACTCGATCGTGGGGTTCCCGTCGATGAAGTCGTACGTGTCGCGGCTGCCCATGCAGAACGACGTGATCGTCTTGCCGCGGTTGATCGTCTTGCGCGAGTTGTCGATCACGCCCCGGCGGATCAGGTCCACCAGCCCGTCGGTCAGCAGCTCGGTGTGCACGCCCAGGTGCTTCTTCCGGCCCAGCGCCGACATGATCGCGTTCGGCACGCTGCCGTACCCCACCTGGACCGTGTCGCCGTCCTCGACGATGCGCGCGACGTAGCGGCCGATGCGGGTGGCCATGGCGTCGGGGACATTCGAGCGGTATTCGAGCAGCGGCTCGTCGAACGGGATCACGTAGTCGACGTCGCTGATGTGCAGGAACCCGTCGCCCTGGACGCGCGGCATCTGCGGGTTGACCTGGGCGATGACCAGCGACGCGCACCCGACGGCTGCCTTCACGATGTCCACCGCCACGCCGAGGCTGAGGAAGCCGTGGCGGTCGGGCAGCGACGTCTGGATGAGCGCGATGTCGATCGAGATGATCCGGCGGTTGAACAGGTCGGGAACCTGCGACAGGAAGATCGGCGTGTAGTCGGCGAGGCCGGCGTTGATGGCCGTGCGCGTGTTGTTCCCGATGAAGAAGGCGTTCAGCCGGAAGTTCGACTTCAGGCGCTCGTCGGTGTAAGGCGCCACGCCGAGCGTCCAGACCTGGATAATCTCGGCGTCGAAAAACGCCTTGGGGTGCGCCTTTACGTAGTCGGTCAGCGCCTGGACCAGGTGCTGGGGTTCGCCGCACGCGGTCCCGAGGAAGATCCGGTCGCCGCGCCGGATATGCGCGAACACCTCGTGTTCCGGCAGGAACTTGTCCGGATACTGCGCCTTCAGCCGGTCGAGCTCGCCGAGTCCTGGCACGCTCATCGCACGCTCCTCGCCCGCATTGTTCGCGAACGCAGACGTTCGCTCGGAATGCGTCGCCGTCATGGGGTCATTCGCCGTGGCCGCTTCGTCGCGGCGTCGAAGCGCCTCGACGGCGAGACCGGATAGAATGAAGCGGCCTCATTCTACATGGTGGCGTGGCCAGACTCCATTGCAGGGCGTGCGTGACACATGGACGCGATCGATCGATACGCGGGTGACCTCCTCGGCAGGGCGACAGTGGCCGCCCAGGCCTTTCGGCAATTCGACCAAGCCCAGGTGGACCTGATCGTCGAGGGGGTCTACCAGGCCGCGTGGCACGCGCGGGTCGATCTGGCCCGACAGGCCTTCGAGGAGACCGGCATGGGGATCCTCGAGGACAAGGTGATCAAGAACTCGTACGCGAGCCTCCTCGTGTACGAGGACATCCGCGCCCGTCGGACGGTCGGCGTGATCTGCCACGACCCGGTCCGCGGAATCAGCGAGGTCGCGCAGCCGCGGGGCCCGATCCTGGCGACGATCCCGGTGACCAACCCCACGTCCACCACGATCTTCAAGGCCCTGATCTGCATGAAGACCCGCAACCCGGTGATCTTCAGCCCGCACCGGGGCGCGCGGAAGTGCATCCGCGAGACCTCGCGGATCCTGGCCGAGGCGGCCGAACGTGCCGGGGCGCCCGCCGACGCCATCCAGTGCATCTCCCGGTCGCAGTCCGACTATTTCGAGCGCATCCTGCGGCACCCTCAGCTGGCCCTCATCCTCGCGACGGGCACCAGATCGGTCGTGCGGCTGGCACAGCAGTCGGGCACGCCCACGCTCGGCGTCGGCCCCGGCAACGTGCCGATCTACGTCCACCGCTCGGCCGACGTGCCGCTGGCCGCCAGCTCCATCGTCTTTTCGAAGACGTTCGACAACAGCACGATCTGCGGCAGCGAGCAGGCCATCGTTGTAGAGCCGGACGTGGACCGCGAGCTGCGGCCGCTGCTGGAGAAGAGCGGCGCGTACTTCTGCACGCCACAGCAGACGGAGGCTCTCGGCGCCGCATGCGTGGACGTCGGGCGCAGGCGGATGCGGGCCGAGGTGGTCGGCCAGCCGGCCCGGTTCATTGCCGACCGCGCAGGGTTCCCCGTGCCCGAGCACACCCGAATCCTGATCGGCGAGCCGGAAGGCGTCGGGCCAGACTACCCGCTGTCGTACGAGATTCTCGCGCCCGTGCTTGCGTACTACCGGGTGGACACCTACCCGCAGGCGATCGACACGTGCGAGGCGCTGAACCACTGGGGCGGCGTGGGCCACACGGTGGGCGTCTACGCGAACGACGAGCGGGTGGTCCAGGATTTCGCGATGATGAACGCGGGCCGGATCCTGGTGAACACGCCGTCGAGCCAGGGCGCGATCGGCGGCACGTTCAACACGCTCCGCCCGTCGCTCACGCTGGCCTGCGGAACCGAGGCGGGCAACGTGAGCACCGACAACATCTCGACCGACCACCTGCTGAACATTCACCGGGTGGCGCGTCGGCGTCCCAACTCGCGCTGGCTCGACTCGGCCCGGGCGCGCAGCGTGGACGAGAAGGTCGGCGCGGAGGAAATCCGGGAGATCTACAACAGGAACTGGTGATCAGCTGGCAGCGGACAGCAAGCAGCAGACGGCCGGCAGCGTGTGTGCTGTCAGCTGCCTGCTCCGGCTCACGTCCTATTCCTTCAAGCGAGCCGCGATCGCGTCCAGGAACTCCTCGCTCCCGACCACCTGCTTGGCCGGGGGCGTTGCCAGGCGCGCCAGGTCGCCGGTCATCACGCCGTCGGTGATCGTCTTCAGCGACGCCTGCTCCAGCCGGTCCGCGAACGCAACCAACTCGGGCAACGTGTCGATCTCGCCGCGCTTCCGCATCGCGCCCGTCCACGCGAAGATCAGTGCCATCGAGTTGGTCGAGGTCTTCTCTCCCTTCAGGTGTTTGTAGTAGTGCTTCTGCACGGTGCCGTGCGCGGCCTCGTACTCGAAGCAGCCGTCAGGCGACACGAGCACGGACGTCATCATCGCCAGGCTGCCGAACGCCGACGCCACCATGTCCGACATCACGTCGCCGTCGTAGTTCTTGCACGCCCACAGCATTCCGCCGTCGCCCTTCACCACCCGCGCGACCACGTCGTCGATCAGCGTGTAGAAGTACTGGATGCCCGCCGCCGTGAACTTGTCCCTGTAGCCCTTGTCGAACTCATCCTGGAACAGCAGCTTGAACGTCTGATCGTAGATCTTCGAGATGGTGTCCTTGGTGGCGAACCACATGTCCACCTTCTCGTCGAGCGCGTAGGTGAAGCACGACTTCGCGAAGCTCCGGATCGACTGCTCGGTGTTGTGGA
The DNA here is from genome assembly GCA_017883185.1 of Acidobacteriota bacterium. Classification (GTDB taxonomy): domain Bacteria; phylum Acidobacteriota; class Vicinamibacteria; order Vicinamibacterales; family Fen-181; genus FEN-299. The sequence goes on along the minus strand of JADGOB010000032.1, from coordinate 23,182 downwards.
TCCCCTGCAGGATCCCCGGTCCCTTGAACTCCTGGATCAGGACGCGCTGTTGCTTCCCGTCCGCACCAGTGAACACCAGTTCACCCTTGCCGGGGCCAGGCACCGCGATCTCCGCGTTCTTGTAGACGTCCCCGTAGGCGTGGCGGCCGACGATGATCGGCTTCTTCCAGCTGATGATGCTCGGCGTGATGTTGGACGCGAGGATCGGCTTGCGGAAGACCGTTCCGTCCAGCGCCGCGCGGATGGTGCCGTTCGGGCTCTTCCACTGCGTCTTGAGGGTGTATTCCTTCACCCGCTCGGCGTTCGGCGTGATTGTCGCGCACTTGACCGCCACACCCAGCCGCTTGGTTGCCGCGGCCGCGTCCATCGTCACCTTGTCGTCGGTGTCGTCGCGGTGCTCGAGGCCGAGATCGTAGTACTCGGTCTCGAGATCGACGTACGGTTTCAGCAGCTTGTCCTTCACCCACACCCACAAGACGCGTGTCATCTCGTCGCCGTTCATCTCCACGATCGGGGTCTTCATCGCGATCTTGGTCATCGTATCCTCCAAAAAAGCCGCCGGCTAGAGGCCGGCGCAACAAGCACCCGGCAGGTCCTTGTGGCGCAAGCCTCCAGGCTTGCAGCTCCTATCCCCTCGCCTCGATCTGCGCCTTGATCCACGGAAGCTTGCCGCCGGCCTTGAGAATCTGCGCGTCGAGCGGCGACAGCGTGTGAACGAGTTCGGCCTCGGTGCCGTCGGTCACGTTCCGCAGCACGGTCCGGCCCTGGAGATCGCCGATCCTGACCTGGATGTCGTCGCCCGGCTCCAGCGAATCGTAGTCTGCCGGGTTCTTGAACGTCAGCGGGACGATCCCGAAATTGATCAGGTTGGCCAGGTGGATGCGCGCGAACGAGCGCACGATGACCGCCTTCACGCCCAGGTATTTCGGGGCGAGCGCCGCGTGCTCGCGGCTCGAGCCCTGGCCGTAGTTGTCGCCGCCGATGATGAACCCACCGCCGGCCGCCTTCGCGCGCTGCGCGAACGTCGGGTCCACGGCCTCGAACACGTATTTCGAGATCTCGGGGATGTTGCTGCGGAGGGGCAACACCTTGGCGCCCGCCGGCATGATGTGGTCGGTGGTGATGTTGTCGGCCACCTTCAGCAGCACCTGGCCGTCGAGCATGTCCGGAAGCGGCGGGAATGCCGGCAGCGGCGCGATGTTCGGTCCGCGCAGGATCGTCGCGTTGGCGGCGACGGGTTCGTCGAGCGGCGGGATGAACAGGTTGTCGTTGATGAAGAACCGCTTGGGCAGCTTCAGCTTCGGCGCATCACCCAGGTCGCGCGGGTCGGTCAGCACGCCGGTGAGCGCCGTGGCCGCGGCGACTTCCGGCGATACCAGGTACACCGACGCGTCCTTGGTTCCGCTGCGGCCCTCGAAGTTTCGGTTGAACGTCCGCACGGAGACAGCGCCCGACGGTGGGGCCGCGCCCATCCCGATGCACGGCCCGCACGCATTCTCCAGGATGCGGGCGCCGGCCGCAACCAGGTCGCGCAGGTCGCCGCTGTCGGCCAGGTGCTCGACCACCTGGCGGCTGCCGGGATTGATCGTCAGGTGAAGGCTCTCGGCAATCGTCTTCCCCTTCAGGACCGCCGCCGCCACCTTCAGGTCCTTGACCGACGAGTTCGTGCACGACCCGATGCACACCTGGTGTACCGGGACGCGACCGATCTCGCGGACGGTCTTCACCGCGCCAGGGCTGTGCGGCGAGGCCGCCAGCGGTTCGAGTCTGTCGAGGTCGATCTCGATGACCTCGTCGAAACCCGGGCGCCAATCGGCCTGGAGGCGCACCCAGTGATCTTCGCGCCCCTGGGCCTTGAGGAAGGCCTTGGTCACGCCGTCGCTCGGGAAGATGGACGTGGTGGCGCCGGTTTCCGTGCCCATGTTCGTGATCGTGGCGCGGTCGGGCACGGACAGCGTCCTCACGCCGGGGCCGAAGTACTCGAACACCTTGCCGACGCCGCCCGTCACGTCCACGCGCCGGAGCAGCTCGAGGATGATGTCCTTGGCCGACACCCAGGCCGGCAGCTTGCCCGACAGCTTGACGCCGACGACCAGCGGCACCTTGATGCGGAACGGCTCGCCGGCCATCGCACACGCGACGTCGAGCCCGCCCGCGCCCATCGCCAGCGACCCGATGCCTCCCGCCGTTGGCGTGTGGCTGTCGCTGCCGATCAGCGTGCGCCCCGGCCGCGCGAATCGTTCGAGATGGAGCTGGTGGCAGATCCCGTTGCCCGGGCGCGAGAACACGATGCCGTACCTGGCCGCGACCGTCCGAAGGTAGTTGTGGTCATCCGCGTTCTTGAAGTCGCTTTGCAGCGTGTTGTGATCGACGTAGCTCACCGAGAGCTCGGCCTTCACCCGAGAGATGCCGATCGCCTCGAACTGCAGGTACGCCATCGTTCCCGTCGCGTCCTGCGTGAGCGTCTGGTCGATGCGGACCGCGATTTCCCTGCCAGCCACCCACTCGCCCTCGACGAGGTGCTGTTCGATGATCTTCCGCGTAACTGAACTACCCATCCTGAATCTCCTGTTTCGTCTGGCGCCTGTCGGCTGATACCTGGCGAAATGACCGTTGGGCGACGCAGGCGTCGCCCCTACCGACCCCTCTGCGTCAGTTCCGACCCCTCTGCGTCCCGCCTTCGTCGCTCCGCGCCCTTCGACCTTGCTCAGGGCGTGGTGAGCCTGTCGAACCACGACTTCGGCGTGGCAGGCAGCACCGACCTAGATCCCGTATTTCTCGATAATCCCCTTCTTGTCCAACCCGAGGATGCCGTACTTCGCGCCCACCTTCTTGAACGCCTCGAGCGCGTCCTTCAGCATCGGGATGTCGTGGTCGGCCGACATCTGCGTCCGGATCCGCGCCTGGCCGGCGGCCACCACCGGGAAGAAGAACCCGATGACGTAGACGCCTTCCTGGAACAGGTCGCGCGCGACGTCCTGGCTGAGCTTGGCGTTGAACAGCATGATCGGCACGATCGGGCTCGCGCCTTCCTTGATGACGAATCCCGCCTCCGGCACCGCCTGGCGCCAGAACTTCTGGTTCACCTCCAGGCGATCGCGGCGCTCCGTGCTGGCGCTGACAATCTCGAGCACCTTCAACGCCCCTGCCGTAATTGGCGGCGGCACGGCGTTGCTGAACAGGTAGGGCCGCGCCTTCTGCCGGCACAACTCCACGATCTCCTTCCGGCCCGACACGCACCCGCCGCTCGCGCCGCCCAGCGCCTTTCCCAGCGTCGTCGTGATGATGTCGATCTTGCCGACGACGTTGAAGTGCTCGTGCACGCCGCGCCCGGTCTTGCCCATGAAGCCGCTGGCGTGGCTGTCATCCACGAACACCATCGCGTTGTACTTCTCGGCGAGCGCCACGATCTCGTCGAGCGGGGCGAGGTCACCGTCCATGCTGAACACGCCGTCGGTGATGATCAGCCGGACCCGCTTGTCCTGGTGCTCCTGGAGCTTCTGCTCCAGGTGCTTCATGTCGGCGTGCTTGAAGGTGTCCTGCATCGCCTTGCACAGGCGCATGCCGTCCACGATGCTCGCGTGCACCAGGCGGTCGGCGATCATCACGTCCTGGTCGTTCAGCACCGCCTCGAACACGCCGCCGTTCGCGTCCATGCAGCTCGGGAAGAGGATCGTGTCCTCCGTGCCGAGGAACTCGGTCAGCTTCTGTTCGAGCTGCCGGTGCAGGTCCTGCGTGCCGCAGATGAAGCGCACGCTCGACATCCCGTAGCCGCGCTCGTCGAGCCCCTTGTGCGCGGCTGCGACCACCTCGGGATGACTCGACATGCCGAGGTAGTTGTTCGAGCACAGGTTGACGACGCGTCTGGGCGCCTGCCCGGCGGGGAACTCCACCGAGATGCCCGCCGCCTGCGGGGAGTGGATGAACCGCTCCTGTTTGAAAATGCCCTTCTCGCGGATCGCGTTCAGTTCGGCCTGGTAGGCCTCGTGCACGATAGACGGGTATGCCATATGAGTCCCCTTCGCCTACTTCTTGAACTTCTCGACCAACTGGATGATGCTCGCGACCGTGTTGAACGCCTCGGGTGTTGCCTGGTCGTCGGGGATCGAGATGCTGTATTTCTTCTCGAGAAACCGCTTCAGGCTCACCATGCTGAAACTGTCCACGATGCCGCTGCTGATGAGCGTGGTGTTCTCGTCGAGCTCGACCTCGTCGGCCTCGTCCTCGTCGATGTACTCGTTCTTGATGTAGTCGAGGATGGTCTGTTTCACGCGCAATCTCCTCGCGGGCCTGGAAGCCCGCGCCACATGAGAGTTTCCGGCCCGCGCCACACGAGAGTTTCCGCCCGCGCCACGTTTACGAACCCGCGCCGCACTCGAGGATGACGACGGCTGCCGCCAGTTCCCTGGTCGTCGTCAGCGCCAGGTGGACCCGCTGCACGCCCTGTCGCTCCGCTTCCGCGCCCACCGCTCCGCCGAGGACCATGCGTGCCGCGCCAGGCACCTCCCCGGGGACCACCTGGATATCCTTCCACGACATCAGGCCGACCAGGCCGGTGCCCAGCGCTTTCAGCACCGCCTCGCGCGCGGCAAATCGCGCCGCGAGGTGCTCGTCACGCCGTCGCCGTCGCCCGCACCAGACAATCTCGGCGGGGGGAAACAAGCTTTCGAGGAAGCCGGGGTCGTGCCGGGCGGCAATCCGCGAGAAGCGGGCGACGTCAACGAGATCGAAGCCGATACCAAGGATCACGGGCAGACTTCACACAACCCGGTCGAGCCGGAACCAAAGTGGCTCCGCCGGGTTATTGAGGGACTAAAGACGGCCAATCGGCGGAAGTCTAGCATACACTGCTCTGGTGCTAGCCGGCCCCGATTCTCAGGAACCGGATCTGCCCCGCTCTCGTCTTGTAGAATGATGGGGCGCTCGCTGCCATGCGTGCCAGAAAACCCAGCCTCGCCGACCGTTCGCGCTCGTTTCTCGACGCGTACACCCATGGGTTGAAACGCGAGGACGTGCAGCGCCTGTTCACCCGCGACACCCGCGAGGCCTACCGTTTCTTCGCCCGACATATCGACGAGACCGCCTTCACCGGCCTCTCGCGCCACCGCCGCTGGCTGATGCGGGCACGGCTGCTCTTCTGGGCCTTCACGCTGCGCCTGTCGCCGGCGCGCCGGCTGCTCTACGGCGTCGCGCTGCTGCTCTGCCTGCTCGGCTTCATCAATTTGTTCCACGGCTTCAGCGCGATCGGCGTGCCCGTGTTCCTGGGCCCGGTTCCCGTCGAGATCGGCCTTCCCCTGCCGCACTGGGCGCCGGGTGCCGGCAGCCTGTTCGTCGGGTTCCTCCTGATCAACCTGCTGGTGCTGCTGGAGGTGGCCGACCGGCTGTCGCTCAAGAACGACCTCGAGATCGCGCGCGAGATCCAGCATGCGATGCTTCCGCAGGCGGCGTACGACTCTGCGACCCTCGAGCCGGGGGACATGCTGGTGCTCTACAGCGACGGCGTCACCGAGGCCGAGAACCACCAGGGGCAGCCGTTCGAGGAATCGGGCCTCGAGCGCATCGTGGACGTCCACGCGGGCTCGAGCCCGTTCGACCTGGCGAAAACCATCCTGAGGGTGGTGGAAATCCACGCCCAGGAGACATTCCTGGCTGACGACCTGACCGTCCTCGTGGTCAAACGGAAAGACCGTCCCACCTCGTCATGAACCGCCTTATTCTGGTCATCGTCTTTCTCGGTTGCTTGGCTGACCCGGCCGCCGGGCAAACGGGCCTGGCGGTAGACCCGGTGGCGACGCTGCTCGCCAGGCTCGAGCAGACGCTGCGGGAAGGACTCGCCGAGCGTTACCTCGACCTCCTGTCGTCGGCCGCCAACCGGGAGTTCTGCGCCGACTTTGCCCGGACGGTCATCGTCCCTGGTATCACGCGCGCCGTCGTGCGCGAGCGGGACCGCACCGAGTTGACCGGCGCCCTCCCCGGGGAGGGGTTTCGCCTCCTGATCGAGGTCTTCCTGGAGTCCGGGCCGCGCGCCAGGGCTGCGACCTGGCGCCTCGATGTTCGACGCCGCGGCTCCGACCCGTCCGCCGAGTGGGGCATCGTCTCGCAGGAAATCCTGACGACGCTGCAGGGGTTGTATCGGCTGACGCTCAACCCGAAACGCCAGATTGCAGTGCGCGACCTGGTGGTGTCGGCCGAGGATCTCAAGCTCGTCGTTCCCGAAGGGTCGATGTTCGTCGCGGAGACCGAGGCCGGGCCGACGGCGTTCGTGATCCTCGGGCGGGGCGACATGAGCTTCACGCCCGCGCCGCGGACCGAGCGGGCGCAGTTGCGCGTCGTGACGGGCGCCGAGACGCTGCAGAGCTCGTTCGACACCGCGTTCCTGCGTGTCAACCCGAACGACACCGGGGAGCGGCTGACCGGTCGCGAGATGGTGGATCGTCCCGTCGACCCTCGCGACCTGAAGCGCGCCGAAGAGGTATTTCGCCAGGAGGTCGTAAAGTCGTTCGGCCTCGACCTGGGCGAACTGAGCAGCGACACCTGGTCGCTGCTGCCAGTCGGCGGCGATTTCCTTGTCGAGATCCGCACCAGGCGATTCGACGCGATTACCTACACGCGATCGGGCAGCGAGGTGGAGGACATCTCGCTGTACGACCGGAAGAACCGGCGCAACATCTCGGTCTACTCGTCGCGAGCCCACCTGGCGAAGTTTACCCGTTTCTACACGGAGGACGAGAAATCCGACTACATCGTCAAGTCGTACGACGTGGAGGTCGGGTTCAACCCGATGAGACGGTCGTTCGAAGGGCGCGCGCTCCTCACGATCGAGACGGTCGCCCCATCGATGAACAGCCTGACGGTACGACTGGCCGAGCCGCTCGCCGTACAGTCGGTGGTCTCGAAGGAACTCGGCCGCTTGTTGTGCGTCCGCGTCCGCAATCAGAACAGCTTGGTCGTCAACCTGCCCACGACGGTCATCAAGGGGTTCCGGCTCACACTTTCGATCAACTACTCCGGGATTCTTCAGCCGCAGGCCATCGATAGAGAGGCGATTTCGACGCAGCTTCCGCAGATGCAGGAAGCGGAGGAATCCGAGATTCCGCTCGAAGAGAGTTATATCTTCAGCAACCGGAGCTACTGGTACCCGCAGGCGCCGACGCTTGGTTATGCCACTGCGACGATCAAGGTCACCGTGCCTGAACCGTACAGCTGCGTGGCCAGCGGAGAGTTCGTGTCCGCGATCCCGGCGCCCGGAACCGTGCAACAGGGCCAGCACCTGAGACAGTTTTCCTTTGCGGTGAAACAGCCGGTTCGCTACCTGTCGTTCCTTGTCGGCCGTCTCACCGAGGCCAGGAGCGAGAGGATCACGCTCAAGAACCTGGCAGAGGCTGTCCACGCGCCAAGGTCCCCTGGCGTCTATTACGACGAGGTGGAGTTCAGCGTGCAGACGCACCCCCGGCAGAAGGGTCGGGGGAAGCAGGTGGCGAAGACTGCAGCCAGCATCCTCCGGTTCTACACCTCGCTCATCGGCGACTTTCCCTATTCGGCGCTGACGCTGGCGGCCGTCGAACGGAGGCTGCCGGGCGGCCACAGCCCGGCGTACCTGGCGATCGTCGCCATGCCTGGGCCGGCGTCGACCCTCAGGTGGTCGGACGATCCCGGCGCGCTGCCTGACTTCCCGGACTTCTTCGTGGCGCACGAGCTGGCGCACCAGTGGTGGGGCCAGGCGGTCGGGTGGAAGAACTACCACGAGCAGTGGCTGAGCGAAGGGTTTGCGCAGTATTTTTCCGCGCTCTACGCGGAACGATCCCTCGGCCGGAACGTGTTCGACGGCATCATCCGGCGGATGCAGGCGTGGGCCATGGACAAGTCGGACCAGGGGCCGATCTACCTGGGCTATCGCATCGGCCACGTGAAGGGAGACAGCCGTCTCTTCCGCGCGGTGGTCTACAACAAGGGCGCGATGGTGCTCCATATGCTGCGGCGTTTGGTGGGCGACCAGGCGTTCTTTGACGGCTTGCGCCGCTTCTACGACACGTGGCGGTTCCAGAAGGCCGGCACGGACGACTTCCGCCGGGCGATGGAGAGGGAATCGGGCGTGGACCTGGGCCGCTTCTTCGAGCAGTGGGTGTTGGGCGAGGGGTTGCCGCAGGTCGCGTTCACGTCGCGGATCGAAAAGCGCGGCGACGGGACAACCGAGGCGGTGCTCCGGTTCGAGCAGACAGGCGAGGTGTACGACCTGCCGGTGACCGTGACGTTCGAGCACACGGACAACAGCGTCTCCACTGTCGTGGTGAAGTTGACGGACCGGGTGGTGGAAACCCGGGTGCCCGTCGCCCGCCAGGTCAGGAAGATCGACGTGAACCGTGACCAGGCCGCGCTGGGGGTGTTCAAGTAGGGGCGACCGGCCGGTCGCCCCTACGGTGTCTCCGCCTGCCTGCCCGCCTGTCCGCCTGTCCGCCTTCCCCCTGCGTGATATCATCGAAACACCATGGAAACCGTCGATGTCACGATCGACGGTCATGCCCTGACTGTTGAAAAGGGCAAGACCGTTTTGCAGGCCGCCATCGAGGCCGGCATCCATGTCCCGTTCTACTGCTACCACCCTGCGCTCGAGGTTGATGGCTCGTGCCGCGTCTGCATTGTCCGCATCGAGAAGATGCCGAAACTTCAGACCGCCTGCTCGACCATGTGCACCAACGGGATGGTGGTGGATACACGGTCGCCGGAGGTCATCTCGGCGCGCGCGTCCGTGTTCGAGTTCCTGCTGATCAATCACCCGCTCGACTGCCCGGTGTGCGACAAGGGCGGCGAGTGTCCGCTGCAGGACTACTCGTATGCCTTCGGCCCCGATGCGAGCCGGATGGACTTCCCCAGGCGCGTCTTCGACGGCGAGGGCGTGAAGGGCGACGTCGATTTCGGCCCGACCCTCATGCTCAACCGCAACCGCTGCATCCTCTGCACGCGCTGCGTGCGGTTCATGCGCGAGGTGGCCGCCGACGCCCAGATCTCGATCCAGGACCGCGGCTACGGCAGCCAGATCGTGACCTTCCAGGAAGAGGGCGTGCACTCGCTGATCAGCGGCAACCTGATGGACGTGTGCCCGGTCGGCGCGATCACGACAAAGGACTACCGGTTCAAGTCGCGGCCGTGGGACAACCCGACCGCGGTGGACACCATCTGCACGCTGTGTTCGAAGGGATGCAGCACGACCGCGTGGCTCCGGGCCAAGCCCGAGTGGGCGAAGGGGCCGCGGATCGCGCGCATCACGCCCCGTTTCAACCCGGACGTCAACGAGTACTGGATGTGCGACATCGGCCGCTTCGACTATCACTTCGTCGAAGGGGACGACCGGCTCCAGCGCCCGCTGATGCGGGACGGAACGGGCGCCCTCCAACCGGTCGGCTGGCACGACCTGTTGGTGAAGCTGCGCGAGGCGGTGGGCGCGACCAACGAGGCGTCGCGCGCAAGCCTGCGCTTTCTCTCATCCGCGCACGCGTCGCTCGAAGAGCTGGCCCTGCTCGGGCAGATCACGCGGAGCCTGCAGGGCGAGAGCGCCGATCAGAAGATCGCGATCGGCTGGCGCGTGAGCGAGAAGAAGCAGTCGGCAAAGACGCGCTTCGTCGTGCCGGCGCTGGATGCGCCGAACCTGAACGGTGTGAGGGATCTCGGCCTCCAGGCGGTCGCAGGTGAGACCGGCGCGGCGGACCTGTCCGGACTGCGGCAGGCAATCGAGAAGGGCGAGGTCCAGGCGGTCTACGTGCTCGACCCTGGCCCGGCGGGGTCGATTGGCGACGTGTCGTGGCTCATCGACGCCCGACAGGCCGGGAAGATCACGGTACTCGCGGTGCAGGGGATCCTCCTGACCGACCTCGCGCGCGCGGCGGACTTCGTGCTGCCGGGCGCCAGCTGCCTCGAGAAGGACGCCTGCTATGCCAACGATCAGGGTCGGGTGCAGGCGACGGCCCAGGCGATCACGCCGCCAGGCGACGCGATGGAGGACTCTCAGATCCTCGTGAACGTGGCGGTGACGCTCGGTGTCGCCCTGAGCTACACCAGCTCCGCCCGCGTTCGCGCGGATATTGCGGCAGCGATGCCGGCCCGTCCTGGCTACGCCGATCTCGCGAGTGTCGCGTTCGCCCGGCCGATGGTGGCGCGGACGTGGCTCCAGACGTCCAACCCGTCCGAGCGCTGGAAGTGGGACAGGATGTTCAAGGAGCGGCTGCCGGCCAAGTTCAAGGACAATCCCGAACCGACGTCGAAGTAGTAGAACGACGGATCCGGCGGCTTTTCGCCTTGCGTCCGGTATCCCGTGGTGGTATGACGGTCGCGTCATGAAGAACCGGATCCTGAGGACGATGTTCGTGGTCCTTGCGCTGGCGGGGCAGGCCGCCGCCGGGTTCTTCGTTTTCCAGGAAGAGCAGGAGAAGGCAGCCGCGCGCGAGGCGGTCGTCTCGCTCACCCGCGACGCCGGGCGCGCGCAGGCGATGATTGGCGACCTGCGCGGGGCGCAGACCGGGATGGTGGCCTACGGCCAGGACCCGTCGTACTGGGTGCCGAAGGTCGCAGCACTGGCCCAGGATGCGACCGACGCCCTGAAGAAGCTGGGCAGCGGCCCGCTCGCGTCTGAAGCCGCGCAGGATCTGACCGCCGCTACCGACGCGCTCGCCTCCTTTGCCCGCACGAGTGACCGCGTGCGGGATCTCCTCGCCAGCAACCAGCCGCTCACTGCATCCTCCATCTCATTTGGCGACGCGGCGCAGTATCTCTCGACCGCCTCGGCAGCCCTGTCCAGCGTGGCGCCTTCCGAGGCGCTGGCAGTCGATCGATCGGCCGCGCGCGTGCGGCTGATCGAAGCCTACGCACTGCTTGGCGCCGCGGCGTTGACGCTGCTCGTGCTGCTGATCCTCCTGCCGCGCGCCGGGCAGGTCCAGCCCGCAGCGTCCGATCCGGCAGTTCCGACGGTTGGCCTCGGCTTGTCGCTGGCCGTTCCCTCCCCGGTCGAACTGAACGCCCTGGGTCGCTCGGGATTCGACCTGGACATCCAGCGCAACTCCCCTCCGGCATCGGCCGACGTGCCACCCGAACGTCCGCATGAGTCGGAGGAGGAGATCGTCCACGACCTGCAGCGCGAATCGCAGCTTCGCCTGAACACCGAGGCCCAGGTGGACCTGGCCGAGGCGGCACGCTTGTGCACCGACCTGGCGCGGGTGAAAGACGGCAACGAGCTGCCCGGCCTGCTGGCCAGAGCGGCGGAATTGATCGACGCGTCGGGGATCGTGCTGTGGATCGCGGAGCCCGGTGGAACCGTGTTGCGGCCGGCAGCGAGCCACGGCTACAGCGACCACACGCTGGCCAAGATGAAGTCGCTGGCCGGTCGGTCTGAGAACGCGGTGTCGGTGGCCTACCGCACGGGCCAGATGGAAGTGGTGCGCGGGGGCAAGGACCGCAACGGCGCGGTCGTCACGCCCATCAACGCCGCCAGCGGTTGCGTGGGGGCGGTGGCCGCCGAGATCCGTCACGGCGCCGAGGTGAGCCCCGCTGTTCAGGCCGTCGCAACCATCATCGCCGCCCAGTTGGCCACGCTCGTCGCCGAAACGACGACGCCGTAGCCCCCCGGGATTCAACCACGAAGCCATCTGGAGAGGTCATCCCTGCGTCCCCGCGACAGGACGGCCCGGGTGAAGTGTGAAGTGAGCCGCACGAAAGTGGCCGAATTCTCTCCCACGGGATGCGGCACAGGTCTTGATATATTGACGGGCAGTCGCGCGGAATCGGCGGGGTGCACGAACAACACAGGCAGGCGCTGGCAACGGCGCACCTCGAATGCCTGGCAGGGCTCCGGTTCCGCGCGATCAATAACGGGTCGGGTCCTCTCCCGTGATCCTGATCGCGACCGCCGTCATGTCGTCGTTCGGCGGTTCGCCGCCGCGGAACTCCTCGACGGCCGCGAAGATCCGATCCACGATCTCGCGGGCCGGGAGCGCGCGCGCCTGGCCAATCACCTCGAGGAGTCGCGCCGATCCGAACTCGTCCCCCTGGCCGTTCATCGCCTCGAACACGCCGTCCGTGCAGAACACAAACACGTCGTCGCGGTGGAGGTCGAACGTCACCTCGTCATAGGTGGACCCGGCGAACAAGCCGAGCGGCACGCCGGCGATCTCGACCGGGGAGCATTCGTCGCCGGAGCAGCGGATCGGGTACGGCAGGCCCGAGTTGGACAGCACCACCGATCGCCGCTTGAGATCGAACACCGCGTAGCAGAGCGTGCAGTAGTACTCCTCGAGCTGCCGCTCGTCGAGGATGGTGTTGACCGACGACAGCACCGTGGCCGGCCCGAACCCGTGGGGCGCGAACCGGCGTCTGAACGTGCGCGACCGGATCAACTCGCCCGCGAACGCGCCGTAGAGCGCGGCCGGAACACCCTTGCCGGACACGTCGCCGACGGTCACGACCAGGCAGTTGGCCTCCGGCGACAGGTAGTCGTACAGGTCGCCGCCCAGCTCCCGCGCCGGCGCGAACCGCGCGGCCACGTCCACGCCTTTCATCCGCTTCGGCAGCTCACTCGGCAGCAGCGCGGCCTGGACCCGCTGCGCGAATCGCAGCTCGCCCGCGAGGCGCGCCTCGTTGGCGAGGATCGTCTCGTACAGCCGCGCGTTCTCAATGGCGACCGCGGCCTGGCTCGCCAGCAGCGTCATCACCTCCACGTGGCTCTTGGTGAACGCGTCGAGCTCGGGGCTCTCGAGATCGATGACGCCAATGCAGCGGTCCTTCACGAGCAGCGGGATCACCAGCTCCGACCGGACGTCGTCCACCACCTTCACATAGCGCGGGTCGGCCTCCACGTCCGGCACGAGGACGATCTCCTTGTGCTGCGCCGCGTAGCCCACCAGGCCGCGTCCCATCTTCACGGGCGCCACCGTCGTCTGCTCGTCGTACTTCAACGCGAGCTTCATCTCCAGCTCGTTGGTCGCCGAGTTCACCAGCAGGATCCCGAACGTCCGGTACTCGATCACCCGCTTGGTGAGCTGCGCGAGCCTCGTGAGGAGCGCGTCCAGATCGAGGATCGACGACACCTCGCGCCCGATCTCGGCCAGCGTCTCGAGCATCTCGGCGTACTGCCGTTCACGCTCGAACAGGCGGGCGTTCTCGATGCCGACGGCCACGGCCGCCGCGAACTGCCGGAGGATTGCTTCGTCCAGCTCGGTGAACTGCGACACGGACGGGCTGAGCAGGTTCAGCGCGCCAATGATCTTGCCCTTCCGCCGCAGCGGCACCACCAGCTCCGACCGCGTGCCCGGCACGATTTCCACGTAGCGCGGGTCGGCCAGCACGTCGTGCACCAGGACCGGCTGCTCCCCGGAGACCGCCGAGCCGACGATCCCCTGGCCCACTTTGAGCCTGACGGTCCGGGCGCGGTCTTCCGGGTAGCCGATCGAGTACGCGATGTACAGGTCGCCGCGGCGTTCGTCGATCAGGTAGACCGCGAACGCGGTGAATTCGGTGAGCCGGCTGATCAGCTGCGGGATGCGCTGCAGAAGCTCGTCGAGGTTGAGCACCGACGTCACTTGCCGGCCGAGGTCGAACAGCGTGGTCAGGAGCTGCTGGTCGCTCGGGCGAGGAGGCGTCGCGGCGGTCGGGTCGGCGGGAGGAACGGACGGATCCGGCGAAAGTGAGTGCATGGCGGTTCAGGAACTTCGAGACTCGGGCAAACCAACCGGATTATACTTCTCAATTCGTTGTCGGGCTTGGAGAGCTTCCGCCTTATGGACTTGCAGCTTCCCCTGGACTACGCCGCGATCGAGCGGATTCTTCCGCATCGCTATCCATTTCTGCTCGTCGACCGGATCACCGAGTTCGAACAGGACAAGCGGATTGTCGGCATCAAGAACGTGTCGCTGAACGAGCGTCACCTGTCGCATACCCCAGGCGAGGCGCCCGTGGTGCCACCGACGATCCTGACCGAGGCGGTCGCCCAGGTTGGCGCCATCCTGATCCTCGCGAAGCCCGAGAATCGGGAGAAACTGATCTTCTTCATGGGGATCGACCGCGTGCGCTACAAGCGGCCGGTCCACCCTGGCGACGTCGTCGAGATCGAGGCCACCGTCCTCCGCCTCCGCAGCCGCATGGGTGTCCTCCGCGGCGTCGCGCGGGTCAACGGCAAGGTGGTCATAGCCGGGACGATGACCTTCTCGCTTGGCGGAGCGATATCGGCGAAGCCGGCCACCGCACCATCCTGATCGCACCCTGGCTGCCGAAACCGGTCAGCGGCCCGCGCCCTTCCAGAACACCCGCTCCAGCCGCGAGTGATACCCGGTGAACTCGCCGTCGCCCGTGTCGTCACGGATCGCCTGGCGCACCATATTGATCTTCGCGTCCATGTCGTCGATGAACGACAGGATGAACGCCTCGACCGTCATCGGCGTCACCGGGGATCCGTACTCGAGGCAGCCGTGGTGGGACAGGATCAGGTGCTGAATCTCAGAGAGCAACAGCGGCGGAAACGCGTCGATTGTCAGCGCCACGTCCCGCACCAGCGTCGATCCCAGCATGATGTGACCGAGCAGCCGACCCTCGCGCGAGTAGCTCGTGGCCACCTCGTAGTCGAGCTCCTGCAGCTTCCCGATGTCGTGCAGGAGCGCCCCCGCCAGGATGACGTCCGCGTCGGCGTTGTACGCCCTCGCGAGCATCTCGCCCACCGCCGCCATCTGGAGCACGTGCTCCAGGAAGCCTGCGCGGTAGGCATGGTGAAGCGTCTGCGCCGCCGGCCACAGGCGCAGTTTCGCCTCGTTCGCGCAGACGATCTTCTCGAGCAACTGCTTGATGAACGGGTTGCCGACGTTCGCAATCAGACCCTGCAGCTCTGCCCACATCTCGTCCACCTCCCGGACGGACGAGATGACGCAGTCTTCCTCGCGAAACCCGTCCTTGCGGTCCTGCTCGGGATGGACGCGCCGGATGTTCTCGACAATGAGCTGCATCCGATCGTTGTAGAGGTTGGCCCTCGCCCTCACCTTCACGAACTCGCCAGCGTCGAATTCTCCCTTCAACCTCTCGACGTCGTCGAACACGCGGCCGACGATGCGACCGGTGGCGTCCTGCAGCATGAGCGACAGGAACTCGCCGTTGCGGCCTGGACGGACGTCCTTCTGCGTGCAGATGAAGAAACCAAGGCCGGAAGAATCCGGAGTGAGCTGGCGAATAGGTGGCAGCATTGGGATCAGCATACCCTGCCTCTACCTCTTCTGGCCGCTCTCTTCGATCGGTTCGCCTCCAGGCATGCCCTTCGAGGCCATTCGCCAGCGGCTGTCCCGATCACGGTCAGCACCAGGCCGCCAAACAGCATCTCGCATCGTTTCGAGACAGATCCGGATGCCGAGATACGTGGTGCCCCAGACCACGCAGATGGCCACCCAGGCGGCATAGGCGAGCGCGGGCGGTGAAGATGCGGGCGGGCGACGAGCGGGTGGCATCGCCGTCAGCCTTGCCCGGGATTACGCCACGTGGCCGGTCGATGTCACGACGGCAGGGGGATCGTCCGCCACGCGGACGCAGTTACGTCCTGCGCGCTTGGCGCGGTAGAGCGCCTCGTCCGCGCGGGCGATGACTGGCGTGGGGTCGATTTCATTGGGGCGCGCGCAGGCCACGCCAAAGCTGCTGGTGACCCGGATGACCCGGCCGTTCCACTGGATCTCGAGCTCCGAGAACTCGCGGCGCAGCGTCTCGGCCGCCCGATGCGCATCGTCGAGCGGCGTCTCGGGCAGCAGGATCAGGAACTCCTCGCCGCCGTAACGGCACTTCAGGTCACTGGAGCGCAACGACGCCCGCATCTTCGCGCCCACCTCGGCGAGCACCGCATCTCCGCACAGGTGGCCGTAGCGGTCGTTGATCGACTTGAAGCGGTCGACGTCGAACATGATCAGCGCCACCGGCAGGTGCGACCGGCGCGCCCGCATCAGCTCGGTAGCCACCACTTCCATCGCGTACGCCCGGTTGACGCAGCCCGTCAACGAATCGCGGAGGCTGCTCTCGCGGACTTCCTGCAGGAGGTAGACGCTGCGGACGGAGACGCCGAGTAGCGCCGCGGCGGCGCCGACGATCAGGCGCCTCGCGGGCGTGAGCGACGACGCGGCAGCGGGCACGCCCAGCACGCCCAGACTCCTCCCGGCCGCGATCATCGGGAAGCACACCTGGCCCTCGTGGTCGATGCCGTCCGGCTTGGCGGACAGCCCCGACTGCGCCAGCGCCTCGAACGCCAGGTCCGTGACGCTCATCTCGCCGCGCCCGGTCTGCACGGTCGTCGGGCCGAGCACGCACTTCCAGTTGCCTTCGGTGCCCGTCACCACCCACCCGTCGTGGCTCCCGGTAATCTCGGGCTGGTACTGCTGAACAACGTCGCGGATGGCGTCGAGGTCGAACGACTGGGTCAGCGCCTGCCAGAACGTGACCAGGCGCTCGAGCTCGTGCGCGCGTTCCTGCGCCTTGCTGGCCTCGCCGGCAACCGCCGTCGCACGTTCCTGCAACTGCCGCCGTTTTCCCTGGAGGAAGACGAGGAGGGACACCGCCGCGATCACCAGTCCCGGCAGGAGTCCGAGGCGATGCGCGCCTTCGAAGTCCCGTGCCGCCTGGATCACGTTCGCCACCTGCCCGGAAAATGCCACGGACAGCGCGATGATGAGGCCGACGATGAGGAGGAGTTCTTGGCGACCGACTCGCATACGGACACACCGAAAGACGGAAAAAGGCCCAGGACATGGACAGGGGGTGACCTGCGCCATGAGCCCTGGGCCGTTCTTTCCTGGTCCCGCTGCGCTATTCCAGCCGCGTCTTCGCGGCGATGAGCTTGGCAACAACCAGCTTGACGGCGGCGTCGGTGGCCTCGCCGAGCACCGTGTCGCGGAAATTCGATGCGCCGAACTCGATGTTGCCACCCACGTGATTCGCGGCGCCACCCAGCAGCAAGCCGCTCCGGCTCGACGTGCCTTCGCCCTTGGCGCTGGCCATGATTTCGCCCGTCGAGGTGTCAACCATCCGTGCGGTGACGGCCACCGTGGCCTTGCCCTTCTTCGTCCCGACTTCGCCGAGGCCGAACCGACCGGCGCCCCAGCCGCCGCCGCCGATCTTCATCCCCTTGTCCTCCATCCCGAACTTCGTGATGGAGCCGACAATCAGGTACTTCACGCCGAGCGCCTTCCCGATCTTGGCGACCTTGGCCGCCGCTGGATCCGCGCGATCGGAGTTCGAGAAGTTCTGTTCGGTCAGGATGGCATCGAGGCGCTTGCGCTCGATGATGCGGTAGGAACCGTCTTCCACCAGGCCGTCCACGATCAGATCGGCGATGCCCTTGCCGATATCCTGGGTCCCCCACCACGCGTTGAGGGTGCCGTAGTCGAAGTCGAGCAGAGCCACGGTCGGCCGAGTGCTCTGCGCCGCCGCCGGAGCGGCAAACGTCAGGACGACCAGTGCCGCAATCATCCACGGCGCGGGGTTCAGTCTACGCATTGGTTTCCTCCGAAAACGGTTTTTGATTCGTGATTCTACAGTAGTCTCCTGATTATCGGTCGTCAAGGACCTCGGCTCGAGCGCAAGCCGGACGATGACGCGGTAAGATTGGGAGAGAGGTGCCCTTGAAGAGAGTCGAGACGGATGCCCCGAGGGCGAATGTCTCTCTCCCGGTGACCGGGATGACCTGCGCGGCGTGCGCGCGGACGATCGAGAACACGCTCGAGGACACGCCCGGGGTCGAGAACGCGAACGTCAACTTCGCGACCGGGCGCGCGCGGGCGGGTCTCTAGAACCGCCGATCGCGGCCCGCGCGACATCGGTGATGACACCGGCTCGTCCGTCTTTCTGAGGGCAGCGTGACACTTCGCCTATAATCGCGCCGTGGACAATCCATCCGCCGATTCGCGCGACCAGATGTTCGCGCAGTTGTTCGACCACATCCAGGTAGGGGCCTTCATCGGGATCCTGTCAGACCACGGCGACCGCACCGTGGCCGCCAATGTCCGGCTCCGGCTGATCTTCGGTTACCCGATCGAAACCGACGAGCACACGCTGCTCCCCTTCGATCTCGAGCGCTTCATCGATCCGCTGACCCGGCCGAACCTGCTCGACCGCCTCCGGCACGATGGCTCGATCACCGACTTCCTGGTGCGCGTCCGCCGCGCGGATCTCACGCCGATCTGGATCGAGATCACCGGCCACGCCGACACCCGTCCCGACGGAAGCGTCCGCCTCGAGGCGCTCGTTCGCGACGTCAGCGACCGCAAGAAGCTCGACGATCAGACGCGCGACCTGTATCACCAACTTCTCCAGGCGGAGAAGATGGCCTCGCTCGGCCAGACGGTCTCGGGCATCGCGCACGAGTTGAACAACCCGCTCGCCACCATCCTCACCTGGGCCGAGCGGCTGTCGTCCCGGCAGGCGGACGATCAGACGCGCCGGGGCCTTGACGTCATCCTGTCGGAGGCCGAGCGCTCCGCGCGCATCGTTCGCAACCTGCTCACCTTCGCGCGCAAGCGCCACACCACGCGCGCGATGGTGGACATCAACCGCATCGTCGAGGAAACGCTGGCGCTGCGATCGTACGAACAGCGGGTGACGAACATCAGCGTCATCTCCGCGCTCGCGGCAGGCCTGCCACTGGTGTTCGCCGACCCGCACCAACTGCAGCAGGTGCTCCTCAATCTCGTCATCAACGCCGAACAGGCGATGCTCTCGGCCCACGGCCGCGGGACGCTCGTCGTCCGCACCTGGCACAACGGCACGAACGATTCGGTCGTCCTCGAGGTGAACGACGACGGGCCGGGAATACCGGAAGAGGCGCGGACGAAGATTTTCGACCCGTTCTACACGACCAAGGAAGTGGGCAAGGGTACCGGGCTGGGCCTGACCGTCGCCTACGCGATCGTCGAGGAGCACGGCGGGCGAATCTGGGTCGGTTCGCCCGACGAAGCGAACGGCGCGTCGTTCTTCGTCGAGCTGCCGACGGGCAACGCGAGCGCAGTGCGCGCGCCGCAGCCTCCGCCGGAGGTCATCGCGCAAAACCTCCTGAAGGGCGCATCGGTGCTGCTGGTGGAGGATGAACCGGCGCTGGCCCAGGCGGTTGGCGACGGGCTGGCCGACGCCGGGTTCGTCGTCGATCGGGCGGGTGATGGAGAGGAGGCCCTGGCGCGCGTCGACGCCAGGACCTACGACTTGATCGTGTGTGACCTGAAGATGCCGCGCGTCGACGGCATGGAGTTCTACCGCGCGATTGCCGCAACGAAACCGTCGCTCGCGCGCCGCGTCATCTTCGTCACCGGCGACGTCGTCGGCACCGAGGCTGAACGCTTCTTCGAGGAAACCGGCTGCCGCTGGCTGGCCAAGCCGTTCAGGCTTGCCGACTTGCTGAGGTCCGCGCGAGAGGTCCTCGGGTAGGGCAGGACGTTCGCGCCGGCGTGCATCGGCATGACGACGGTGGAGCCGGACTTCAATCCAGCCTGCTCCATCACGCGCGGCAGCGTCGCCTTCGCCATGACCGGGCGGGCGAACGGCAGCACCGACCGCGCCGCCATCGGCACGCGTGGCGTGAGGGCGGTGATGACCGGCGTTGAGTGAACCGGGGCGCCCGTCGGCCGCGCTGCCGCGCGAGAGGGCTCGAACACCGCGCGCAGCCGCTGAATCGCCCGCGCGTGCAGTTGCGACACCCGCGACTCGTTCACGCCCAGCTCCGCGCCAATCTGCTTCATCGTCACCTCGCCGAAGTAGTACAGGCTGACCAGGCGCCGCTCGCGTTCGGGCAGCGCGGCCATCGCGTTGCGGATCCGCTCCTTCACTTCGCTGCGCTCGTAGGCCGAGTCTGGCGACTCGGGCTCGGACGGCACCAGCGCCGCCGGCAGTGACGTCTCGTCCATGTGACCGCCCGAGGAGAGCGGCGACGTCGATTCGATCGTGGTGATGCGGAGGATCGTCCGGCCGAGGCGCTTCTCGTCCGACCCGACCTTCGCCGCCAGGTCCGCCAGCGACGGCTCGTGACCCAGATCGCGCCGCAGCGTTTCGCGAGCGGCTTCCAGTTCGCGGCGCACGCGGCGGACGCCGCGCGGCCATGCCTCGCGCCGCAGCGCGTCGATCATCGCCCCGCGAACGCGCCGCTCGGCAAACGTCTCGAACTTGATGCCGCGGTCCTCGTCGAAGCGACGCGCCGCGTCGATCAGGCCCAGCACGCCGTCCTGCACCAGATCGCCGAGGTCGATCGAATGCGGCATCGACGCCGCGAGGCGCCGCGCGAGGGCTTCAACGAATGGAAGCCCGGCAACGACGCGCTGGCTTTCGGGGACGGAAATCGGTTGGGACTGCATGGGATCTCCTCGACGTTATCTGCCTGGGTGCTGGATTCGGCCACCCGATGCTGGCTGCCAGCTGTCAGCCACCTGCTGCCGACAGCCCCAGCCATTCGCAATGGCAGTGCCAGAATGGAACACCCCTGCCCGAGGAGGAGACAAAAGGTCTCCAGAGTGAACCAAGGCCCTATTTTGCAGTTATTTAGAACGAGCTTACTGCGGCTCGTCACGTTGCGGGGTCGTGCGCGGAAGCGGGCCGGCTCGTCAAATTTGTGACAGACCGGGTCGAAAATGGTGCCAGTTTTCTGACAGATGAGGCTTGAAGGCAGGCCGATTCCGCACTCCAACTGGTCCGCTGCCTAAGTTCTCCGTGGCCCATGCAATCCAATCACTTGGGCTCTGGGCACAGTCAGGCACAAGTTGTGGTGCCTTGTTCTTGACCCTTACTTCACGAGCGACAGGTCGTCTACCTGGGACCGAATCTGCCTGGCTGTTCCCATCGCTTCGAGCGCGGCGGCCACCACCTGGGCGGCCCTGGAGCGGTTCTTGTCCTGTTCGCACTTGGCTTCGAGCAACTCCGCGTGCGAAAGGATGATGCCAAGCTCGTTGTTCAGGCGATGGAACAACTCGCTCAAGTCTTTGTTGTTGTGATGGTTAACAAATTCTGACACCGGCATCCTTCCGCGATACGCCGCACTCTGTTCGCCTTTTGTATCGGAACAGCCACTCCGGGACTGTAGGAGACCAGTCAATAATCCGCTTTCGCAGCTTGCCGAGCTGTGTCAATATGTTGGCGCTCAACTAAATGGCTGATACGACTAAACATCTGTTGATTGTCGAGGACGAGGCGGCGCTCAGGGAAGTGGTGGCCGAGCGGCTCGCGGATCAGGGCTACGATGTCGTCCAGGCGGCCAACGGCGAAGAGGCGATCGACCGTCTTGCCGAGTTCGCTTTTGACATCGTGGTTACGGATCTGCGCCTGCCGGGGATCGACGGCGGCAAGGTTCTCGAGGCTGCAGTCACCCGCTATCCCGATATTATCGGCATCGTGGTGACGGGCTACGGGACGGTGAAGGACGCGGTGGCAGCGATCAAGCGCGGCGCGACCGACTTCGTCACCAAGCCGTTCCAGTTCGACGAACTGCTGCACGTGCTCGACTCGGCGCTCGAACAGCGGCGATTGAAATCGGAGAACGCCTACCTCCGGTCGCAGCTCGAGCGGCGCTACAGCTTCGAGGGGATCGTGGGCCGGTCCCGCCCGATGCGCGATCTCTTTCAGTTGCTCGAGACCGTGTCGGTGACCAACAGCACGATTCTCGTCTCGGGCGAGACGGGCACCGGCAAGGAGCTCGTGGCGCGCGCGATTCATCACAACAGCCCGCGGCGCGGGAACCAGTTCGTGGCGATCAACTGCAGCGCGATTCCCGAGACGCTGCTCGAGGCGGAGTTGTTCGGCCACGTGCGGGGCGCGTTCACGGGCGCGGTGGGCAATCGCGTGGGCCGGTTCGAGCAGGCGCACAAGGGCACGCTCCTCCTCGACGAGGTCGGGACCATGAGCGGGCCGTTGCAGATGAAGCTGCTACGCACGCTGCAGGAGCGCGAGGTCGAGCGCGTCGGCGATTCGCGGACGATCAAGGTGGACGTGCGGGTGATCGCGGCGACCAACAGCGACCTCACGAAGCTCGTCGCCGCGGGGAAGTTCCGCGAAGATCTCTACTACCGGCTGAACGTCATCCCGGTGCGGCTGCCGCCGCTGCGCGATCGCAGGGAAGATATCCCGCTGCTCGTGCAGCACTTCCTCGATCGGTTTTGCCGGGAACTCGGCCCTCCGAGACCGACGATGACCGTGTCGCAGCAGGCGATGAGACGGCTGATGGCCTACGAGTGGCCCGGGAACGTGCGGCAGCTCGAGAACGCGCTCGAGCGCGCGGTGGCGCTGAGCGCGGGGCGGACGCAAATCGAGCTCGCGGATCTTCCGCCGGAGCTGCAGGAGCTTTCGGACGCGCCATCCTCTGGAGTGTTTTCGCTGCCCGAGGACGGGATCGATTTCCACGAGTACGTCGGGAACGTCGAGCGCGAGCTGATTCGCCAGTCGCTGGAGCGGACGAGCGGCAACAAGGGCCGGGCGGCGCAGTTGCTGAACCTGAAGCGCACGACGCTGGTAGAGAAGCTGAAGCGGATGACGAAGAATTGAAGGACCCCTATGCCACCCCGTTTCACCTTCTGGACGATCATCATCGACGGGCAGCCGACAGCGTTTCGCGCGGCGGAGCGCGAGGAGCTGTTGCCGACGCTGAACCAGTTGAAGACGAAGAACCCGGGCGCCGAGCTGAAGTGGTTCGCGCGCGGTCGCGTGTGGGAGTCGCCCGAAGAATCACGGGGCGCCCGTTCTGAAGGAGAGACGGCGGTGCGCGACGCGGTGCTGAAGGAGCGCCGCGCGCGCGACTGGCGGCCAGGTGGCGAGCACAAGGACCCGCGCGAGAAGTTCAAGAAGGAGACGTTCCAGGCCCGCAAGCGCCGCGACAAGAAGGCGGCGAACCTGGCGCGAGAAGCCGCGGGCGGCCCGCAGATGGACTACGGCGACCGGCCGCAGGGCGGCGATGACGCGGCCCGTGGCCGTAACGACATGCCGGGGGCTGGAGCCGACGCGCCGCAGCCCTTCAGGCCCGCGACCGACCCGGCCGGCGGCCCGGTCGGTCGCGACGAGGTGCGCGGACCCGGTGATGGCGGTGCAGATATGCCCCCGGGCGGACGGGACGAGGCGCGGGGCCCAGCGGGCGGCGGTGGAGATGAGGCGGTGGGCGAGAGGCCCGCGAGCAACCCCGGCGGTGAGCGCGGCGACTTCGGGCCGCGAAAGCCGTATG
>JADGOB010000263.1 GCA_017883185.1 Acidobacteriota bacterium | reverse complement strand
TGCCGTTCCTGATGATCCTGATCAACTCGTTCAAGTCGCCCGCCGACTACAACACGGGCGGACCGCTCCAGCTGCCGACCCATCTCTACTTCGACGGCATAGTCAACTTCTGGAACCGCGTCGCCTTCCCGCAGAAGCTGTGGAACAGCGTCTTCATCAGCGGGATGGTCTCGATCCTGGCCATCATCATCTCGGTCCTCAACGCCTACGCGCTCGGCATCGGACGGGTGAAGGCACGTCTGTGGATCATCGTGCTCTTCCTGCTGGCGAACATGGTGCCGCAGGAGGCCCTGCTGTACCCGCTGTACTCGATGTTCAAGGCGGTCGGGCTCTACGACAACGTGTGGAGCGTCATCATCATCTTCACGGTGATCCAGAGCGCGTTCGGCACCTACCTGCTGTCCAGCGTCTACGGGACCTTCCCCAAGGAGATCCTGGAGGCGGCGTCGCTGGATGGCGCGAGCCGGTGGACCATCCTGTGGCGGGTCATCGTGCCGATCAGCCGTCCGACGCTGAGCGTGCTTCTGATCTTCTTCTTCATCTGGACCTGGAACGAGTTCCTGATCCCGCTGACGTTCCTGGTGAGCAACGACAACCAGACCGTGCCCGTGGCGATCAGCGTCCTGCAGGGGGACCGGCTGATGGATGTCACGACCACGAGCGCCTCGGCCCTGCTCGGACTCCTGCCCACCCTCATCTTCTTCCTCATCTTCCAGCGCACCCTGACCCGCGGCATCACCGCGGGCGCGGTCAAGTAGCGCCGGGCGAGACGCGAAAGGCAACGCAGTGAAGTTCACGAACGGATTCTGGCGGGCACGACCCGGAGTGACGCCGCTCTACGCCCGAGAGGCGTACGACATCGTCGCGGGGGAGAGGTCGCTCACCGTCACGGCACCGACCAAGGTCATCGAGGGTCGTGGCGACACCCTGAACCGCCCCACTCTGACCGTCACGCTCAGCTCGCCGTTGCTGAACATCGTCGGCGTGCGGATCGAGCACTTCCAGGGGCTGCACGAAGAGCTCGGGTTCGACCTGGTCGGTGCGCAGAACGGTCATGGCGAGGTGTCGGTGACGGACGCCGCGGGCACCCTGACCAGCGGCGGGCTCAGCGCCACGGTGGCGGCGGGGGCGCCGTGGAACCTCTCGTTCAGCGCGGACGGCAACATCCTCACCTCGAGCGGGCACCAGTCCGTCGCATACGTGCAGGTTGTCCCGGGCGCCGCGGGCCAGCATCCGTCCAACCCGGCTACCTACGTTCATGAACAGCTGGCGCTGGGGGTCGGCGAGCTCGTCTACGGGCTCGGCGAGCGCTTCGGACCCGTCGTGAAGAACGGCCAGGTCGTCGACATCTGGAACGCGGACGGCGGCACCTCGAGCGAGCAGGCCTACAAGAACGTTCCGTTCTACCTGACGAACCGCGGCTATGGCGTGCTGGTCAACCACCCGGGGCACGTCTCCTACGAGGTCGGCTCCGAGGCTGTCGAGCGGGTGCAGTTCTCGGTGGCCGGGGAGAGCCTGGAGTACTTCATCATCTACGGGCCGACACCCAAACAGATCCTCGAGCGCTACACCGCCCTGACCGGGCGTCCGGCCTCCGTGCCCGCCTGGTCCTACGGCTTGTGGCTGTCCACCAGCTTCACCACGGACTACGACGAGGCGACCGTCTCCAGCTTCATCGACGAGATGGCCGAACGTGACCTGCCGCTGTCGGTCTTCCACTTCGACTGTTTCTGGATGCGCGAGTTCAACTGGTGCGACTTCGAGTGGGACCGGCGTACCTTCCCCGACCCGGAGGGCATGCTGGCTCGCCTGCACGAGAAGGACGTGCGGGTCTGCGTCTGGATCAACCCCTACATCGGGCAGCGTTCGCCGCTCTTCGCCCAGGCCAAGGCGGCCGGATACCTCGTCAAGAAGCCCAACGGTGATGTCTGGCAGTCGGACCTCTGGCAGGCGGGCATGGGCCTGGTCGACTTCACGAGCCCGGATGCGGCGAAGTGGTACCAGAGCAAGCTGCGCACGCTGCTCGACCAGGGCGTCGACGCCTTCAAGACCGACTTCGGCGAGCGAATCCCGCTGGACGTGGGCTACTTCGACGGTTCGAGCCCCGAGCGGATGCACAACTACTACACCCAGCTCTACAACCAAGCCGTCTTCGATGTGCTGAAGGAGGCACGCGGCGAGGGCGAGGCCGTGCTGTTCGCCCGCTCGGCCACCGTCGGCGGCCAGCAGCTTCCTGTGCACTGGGGTGGCGACTCCACCTCGACGTACGAGTCGATGGCCGAGACCCTGCGGGGCGGGCTCTCGCTGGCCTTCAGCGGCTTCGGCTTCTGGAGTCACGACATCGGCGGTTTCGAGGGAACCCCGGATCCGGGAGTCTTCAAGAGGTGGACCGCCTTCGGGCTGCTCTCCAGCCACTCCCGCTTCCACGGCAGCACCTCGTATCGCGTCCCCTGGGTGTTCGACGACGAGGCCGTCGAGGTGACCCGTAAGTTCACCAAGCTCAAGCTGCGCCTCATGCCCTACCTGTATGCCGCGGGGCTGGAGGCGACCCTGACCGGCACACCGGTGCTCCGTCCGATGCAGCTCGAGTTCGGCGACGATCCCGCGACGGGCTACCTCGACCGCCAGTACATGCTGGGTGCCGACCTGCTGGTGGCGCCCGTGTTCAGCGCCGACGGGTCGGTGGACTTCTACCTCCCCGCGGGCACGTGGACCAGCTTCTTCACCGGCGAGACGGTGACCGGGCCCGGCTGGCGCAGGGAGACCCACGGTTTCGACAGCATCCCGCTCTACGTTCGCGACGGCGCTGTGCTGGCGATCGGTGCCCGGGAGGACCGTCCGGACTACAACTACCTGGACGGGTTGACTCTTGAGCTGTACCCGAGTTCACTGTCCGGCGTCCTCGATGGTTCGCGCCAGGTCACGGTCACGGAGCCGGGCGGCGAAAGCGCGGTCTTCACGATCGAACGATCCGGCGGGCGCGCCAAAGTCAGCTCGCCGTCGGCCGGCAACTGGTCGGTCAGGGTCGCCGGGGGACAGACTGTGGCAACGACCACTGGAGAGGCAGAAGTGACACTGTGAGCGTAGGCAACCCGGACTACCGGGACTCCGGCCTGGTCTTCCCCGCGGGCTTCGCCTTCGGTGCGGCGACGGCGGCATTCCAGATCGAGGGCGCCTGGAACGAGGATGGCCGCGGCCCCTCCATCTGGGACACCTTCTGCCACACCCCTGGCCTGGTCCAGGGTGGGGACACCGGAGACGTCGCCGACGATCACTATCACCGCCTCGAGCAGGATCTCGACCTGATGGCGAGCCTGAACCTGGACGCCTACCGTTTCTCGATCTCCTGGTCCCGGATCATTCCCGCCGGGTCGGGAGCGGTAAGCCAGGCCGGCATCGACTTCTACTCCCGGCTCGTCGACGGGCTGATCGCCCGCGGTATCAAGCCCATCGCCACGCTCTACCACTGGGATCTGCCGCAGCCGCTCGAGGATGCGGGAGGGTGGCCGAATCGTGAGACCGCCTACCGGTTCGCGGAGTACGCGGCCGTGATCGGAACCGCCCTCGGTGACCGGGTCGAGACCTGGACCACGCTGAACGAGCCCTGGTGTTCGGCATACCTCGGCTATGGTTCCGGCGCGCACGCCCCCGGCCGGACCAGCGGCGAGGATGCCCTGAAGGCCGTCCATCACCTGAACCTCGCGCACGGGCTCGCGATCTCCGCCCTTCGTAAGGTTGCGACCAACAACCCGGCGTACTCGGTCACCCTCAACCTGCACGCCCTGCGCGGTGTCGGGGACAGCGGTCCGGAGGCCGTCCGTCGCATCGACGCGCTCGGCAACCGCGCGTTCACGGGCCCGATGCTGCACGGCGCCTACCCGGCGGACCTGCTGGCCGACACCGCTGAGGTCACCGACTGGTCCTTTGTCCAGCAGGGCGACGCCGCGCTCATCCACCAGCCCATCGACGTCCTGGGCGTGAACTACTACTCCACGACCGCCGTTCGGCTGTGGGACGGCTCAATGGAGCCTGCGCCCGACGGCGAACTGGTGCGCGCGGACGGCCATAAGCCTGCAGCCGGAACACCTTGGCCAGGTGCGGACTGCGTCGAGTTCGTCCAGCAGATCGGGCCGTTCACGGATATGGGCTGGAACATCGCCCCGGACGGTTTCGAAGCACTGCTGATGGCCGTCCACCACGAGTTCCCCGACCTCCCGCTGATGATCACCGAGAATGGGGCGGCCTTTCCCGATGTTGTGCAGGACGGCCGAGTTCATGATGCGGAGAGGATTGACTACCTGCGTCGCCACATCACGGCCGTGCATCGCAGTATCGAAGCTGGCGTGGACCTTCGCGGCTACCTGGTGTGGTCACTGCTCGACAACTTCGAGTGGGCATACGGATACACCATGCGGTTCGGAATTGTGCGG
>JADGOB010000098.1 GCA_017883185.1 Acidobacteriota bacterium | reverse complement strand
ACTCGATGGCGACGTGCTTGGAAGGAGGATGATGTGACTGCCGCGGCGTCGAACAACGCGCCAGCCGAACCTCTCGAAGCCTGCGACGACTTCGGCCGGTCGCAGCTGGAACGGGCGGCATCAGGCGCGAACTTCGACCTGCTTCGTGACCACCGTCAGCGGCAGCCCGAATTCGCGACGAATCGCGAGGCACTCGCGGATAGCCGCCATCATGTTCGCCTCAGCCTCAGCTTCGGTCCGCCCCTGGCTGATGCAGCCTGGAATCGACGGGCACTCGGCAACCACGGTGCCGTCTTCGTCCGGCGTCATCGTAACGGTGAACGTCATCGGTGACTCCCTGCATCGATTATAGTCCGGTCTCCGTCCCGGTGCCCCTGTGGCACTCTTGATAAACGGCGCGTTGCCTGGGGACGTGCAGGAGCAGGCGGGTCGCAGAACCCCTGGTTTCCCGCAGCCGCGGTCGAAGGGTTGAGGCGGGACGATCAGACGCGGACGCTACGCCACGCCGTCCGCGACCGTTGCCGGCCGGCCACGTGAGACGACTCCAGGCCGCTTCGCGTCCTGCGCTTGACGACGGAGATGATGCGAACATAACATAACATGTTAGAAGATATGACGTTCAGCATCCATCTCGATCAGCCGACCGCTGAGGCGCTCGCGCAGGCAGTCCAGGAGACCGGGCGGACGAGGAATGCCCTCATCCGCGAGGCGGTCCGTCAGTGGCTCGCGAGTGCGGACCACGCGGAGTGGCCGGATGTCATCCGCCACTTCAAGGGCGACCCGAAGGCCGTCCGCTTCGAGGAGTACCGCGTGGGCCTGTGCGAGCCGCAGGATCCGTTCGATACGCCGCCCAGGCACCCCAGGCGCCGCGCATGACCTACCTGCTCGATACCTGCGTCGTCAGCGACTTCGCGCGCGGCACGCAGCCCGTCCAATCCCGGCTGCTGGCCAACGCACCGTCCGCGATTGCCCTCTCGAGCGTCACCGTGCTCGAGGTCGAATACGGACTCGCGCTTCGTCCGGTCCTCGCTCGCCGCCTGCGAAAGGTCATGGACGCGCTGTTCGAGAGCGTCACCATCCTGCCATTCGATCGCGAGGATGCGATGCAGGCGGCCGCGCTGCGGGCCGAGCTGAAGCGACAGGGGCTCCCCGTCGGCGCATACGACCTTCTCATCGGTGCCACCGCCCTTCGACGGGGACTCACCCTCGTCACCTCGAATACCGCCGAGTTCGCGCACGTGGAGGGGTTGCCGCTGGAAGACTGGCGCTCGACCCGCCCCTGATTACTCTGGCGTCCCCCGCCGATACGCTCTCGGTAAGGGCGCCGCCCCGATGCGCAACACCTTCCTCGTCACCTACGACGTCTGCGACGACAAGCGCGAGACCAGGTAACGCGCCTGGACATGGCCGCAGTCCGCGGGTCGAGCGTGCTACGATCGAACCAGTGTTGCGTGGGAGCGGGCCGGGAAGGCCTTGGGCTGCGAAGCCGCGGCCCTATTGAAGCTCCTCGTTGTCGACCCAGGCCGGTAGGAGCCGACAACCTTCATCGAGGTCGCTGCCGAGGACAAAATGCGCGTGTCGGTCAGCGCCTCGCCCCCCTTCCCCGTTGCCCACGAGGCAGTAGGGCCGGACGACGGCAGCTTCCTCGGACTACGAGTCTTGAGGTGGATGCTCGGAGTGTGAAGAACTGGCAACGACCGCTACATCCAAATGGACTCGAGGAACGCGGCCGATGCGCGACGAGCGTCGAGCGAGGTCGCTGATGTAGCCGATGCTCACGCCGCGGTCGCGAGCCATCCCATTCCCGTCCGCCGCGGCCGCCGCTTCCGCAACTCCTTGGGTTTCCCCTCGTAGTTGTAGTAGCCGGCGAACTCCACGCCGCCAAAGCCGATCTTCGCGACCTGCTCGAGGGCGGCATCGAAATCCTTGCCGCAATCGCCGCGCACCGAGTAGAGCTGCACCGCCGTCGGTATCGCCGCCGCCGCCATTGACCGTAGCGTGTTCGGCATCGCGCACGCCATGGCGCTGATGCCGGCCGTCTCGAGTATCGAACGGCGTGTCCATGTCTTGCCGCCAGCGATAGATTTCATGCGCCCCATTATGTAGGGTCGGGTGGAATGTCCGAACCTCGCCGCCCCCTGTCGGCCCGCCAACCGCCGTTTGTCCCTTCAACCCACGCGTCTGGTCCGCGATGAGTCAGGTTCCCTCGGCCCACTGACCTACCTTCGACCAGAATCAGCAGTGGCGAGCCTTTTGATATGGGCCCGTAGTGGCCGCACCCTCGGCAGAGATGGCTCGATGATCCCAAATGACTTGCACGGTCAGGCGACCCCGGCTCCAGGAAGGTGTCATGAAGACCCGCATGCAGCCGATTGGTGTGGTGATGACTGTTTGCAAGCGAACCGGAGGAAAGGGATGAGCGCGCTCAACAACGTGAAGATCGGGGCCAAGCTGACTGTCGGCTTCGTCCTCGTCGCGGCCATTGCGGCAGCCATCGGTGCCGTCGGCGTACGAAGGCCAGAACGATCGACGCCGCCGGCACTCTTCTGTACGAGAAGGCCACGGCACCCATGAAGGATGTCCTCGCCATGGCCGCGTCCTTCCAGCGGATCCAGGTCGGCGCGCGGGATGTCGTCCTGGCGGAGACTCCCGCCAAGGCCCGGGGATTCGTCGATCAATCCAAGCAACTGCATGGACTGATGCTGAAGGCTGAGGAGAGCTACGCCACATCCTTGTTCGACGACCAGGGCAAGAAGAACTTCGAAGCGCTCAAAGTGGCGTTCGATGAGTACTGGAGGCAGGCCGAACGCGTCAATCAACTGGCGGTCCAGAACAAGGACGCCGCGGCTATGGTGGTCCTGGTCGGCGACGGCAAGGCCGCCACCGTCGCGATGCAGACCGCCATGGATGCGCTGACTCAGCACATGATCGAGAGCGGCAAGGAGATCTCCGATGCCAACACCGTGACGGCGAATGGTGCGGTGACGACGATGGTGACCCTGATCGTCATCGGCGTCGTCGTCGCGTTGGGCCTGGGCATCTTCCTGTCGCGAATGATCTCGAAGCCGATCGGCAGGTCGTGCACATGCTCGGGGAGATGGCTCAGGGGCACCTGGAGCTGCGCCTGAAGCTGGACCGCAAGGACGAGATCGGCGTGATGGCCCAGGCGATGGACGGGTTTGCCGACGATCTGCAGGTCTTTGTGGTCGGCAAGTTCAGCCTGTAGAATCAGAGGGGTTTCGGAGGAAGAGAGGCGACGAGGCGGATATGAAACGCGCATCCCCACGATCGGCTCTCGGCAGCGCCACCGTCACCCGTATCGCTCTCACCCTGCTGCTCTCGTGCCCCACGGCGTCTGCCTTCGCCCAGGCGCCGGATCCCCAGGACCCGCGTGAGGCGAAGCCCGAGCGCCCGACCGTTGCCACCCACGCCTACGCGGTTTCAGCCGGCATTGTCGAACTGGAGGCCGGGTTCCAATGGCAGCGTCCCGCCCCCTCGTCGGCTCAGTTCACCGTGCCGGCGCTGTTCAAGATCGGGCTCGGCAAGCGTATTCAACTGGATATCTCACCGGGATTCGCGCGGGTCGGCGCCGACGGCGTCGTCGGGTCGGGGCCTGTCGACACCGTCGTGGGCGTCAAGTGGCAGGTGGCCGAGAGGCTCCCGCTGCTCGCCGACGTGGCCATCCAGCCGACCCTGAAGCTGCCCACCGGGTCGGTCGAGAAGGGGACCGGAACCGGGACGACGGATGCCAGCCTGGTGCTCATCTCGAGCCGGTCGATCGGCGCGGTCGCGCTCGACATCAACGTGGGCTACACGCGGCGCAGCGGCGACGGGTCGGCGACGCCGACGGACGCCACGATGTGGACGATCTCGGCGGGTTTTCCCGTGAAGGGCAGCCTCGCGTGGGCGGCCGAGGTATTTGGTTATCCTGGCACGAGCGGTCCGTCGGGCTCAGGACCGGTGGTGGCGTTCCTCACGGGCCCGACGTTCAAGGTTCAGCGCAGCGTGGTTCTGGATGCAGGGGTGATTTTCGACATCAAGGGTTTTGGTGGAACGGCCGTGTACGCCGGCGTGACCTGGAACATGGGGCGGCTACCGATGGAAGGACAGTAAACTCGAGCAGTCGAGAGGGGACGCGGACATGCCCGTGATCAAGCGGATCGGTGTTCTGACGGGAGGGGGCGACGCCCCTGGCCTCAACGCGGTCATTCGCGCGGTGGTCAAGTCCGCGCACAACCAGGGCTTGGAGTGCGTGGGTCTCGAGGACAGCTTCGACGGGCTGATCGAGCCGAACCGCTCGCGACCGCTGACGCCGAGGGACGTCACCGGGATCCTCCGCATCGGCGGCACGATCCTCGGCACGAGCAACCGCGGCAACCCGTTCGCGTACCCGGTGGCCACCCCGGAGGGCAAGGTGGACTACTCGGCGAGGGTCGTCGAGATGTTCCACGCGCTCGGCCTCGAGGCGCTCGTGGTCATCGGGGGTGACGGGACGCTGGCCATCGCCCACAAGTTCTTCCGCCTGGGTATCCCGCTCGTCGGCGTGCCCAAGACGATCGACAACGACATTGTCGGGACAACGAGCACGTTCGGATTCGACACGGCCGTGAGCTTCGCAACCGACGCGATCGACCGCCTGCACACGACCGCCCAGTCGCATCACCGCATCATGGTCGCCGAGGTCATGGGCCGCTACGCGGGGTGGATCGCGCTCCACGCGGGTGTCGGCGGGGGAGCGGACGTGATCCTGATCCCGGAGATCCCGTTCGACCTCGAGAAGGCCGCCGCGAAAATCAGCGAGCGGGACCGATGGGGCGCCCGCTTCAGTATCGTCGTGGTGGCGGAAGGCGCTACGCCCGTTGGCGGCAGGGTGATGATCACCAGGGCTGCCCAGAAAGGCTCCGTCGAGCGGTTGGGGGGCGTCGGCCACTTCGTGGGGGCCGAACTCGAGCGGCTCACGGGCAAAGAGACGCGGGTGGTGGTGCTCGGCCACCTGCAGCGGGGCGGCGCGCCCACGTCGGCCGACCGGGTGCTCGCCACGCGGTTCGGGGCCAAGGCGGTCGAACTGGTGGTCAACGGCCAGTTCGGGATGATGGTGGCCAACCGGCCGCCCGACATCGTGCCCGTGCCGTTCCAGGACGTCGTGGGGCGCATGAAGACCGTGCCGCTCGACTGCGATCTGGTCACCAGCGCTCGCACGCTCGGGGTGGGGTTCGGGGACTGAGAAAGGGCTCCCGAACCCTGAATGCTACCGCGTCAGGAGTTCAGCGTCCTTCTTCTGCTGCAGTTCGTCGATCTGCTTGATTTCCTGATCGGTGATCTTCTGCACCTCGTCCAGGCTGCGCTTCTCGTCGTCTTCCGACACCTTCTTGTCCTTGACCAGCTTCTTCAGGCGGTCGTTCGCGTCGCGGCGCACCGTGCGGACCGCGTTGCGTGCCTCCTCGGCCATCTTGTGCACGTGACGTGAGAGTTCCTTGCGCCGCTCGTCGGTGAGGGTTGGCACCGGGATGCGCACCACCTTGCCGTCGTTGTTCGGGTTCAGGCCCAGGTCGCTCGCGCGGATCGCCTTTTCGATCGCCCCCATCAGGGTCGGGTCGAAGGGCTGCGCGACGATCATCGTCGGCTCGGGCACCGACAGCGAGGCGACCTGGTTGAGCGGCATGCGGACGCCGTAAGCATCGACGTGAACAGGGTCGAGGATCCCCGTGCTGGCGCGGCCGGTGCGTACCCCGGCGAGATCGTGGCGCAGGTGCTCGATCGCGCCGGTCATCCGTTTCTTGACTTCGACATTCAGGCTCTTGAGATCGTTCACATCGATCATGTGTCAGCTCCGACAGAAGGCATGTGGCCGGGTGGTCAGTCGGCCGTGACGAGCGAACCGACGCGCTCGCCGAGCACCACGCGTTTCAGGTGCCCGTGAGTCCGCAGGTTGAAGACGATGATTGGCATCCGGTTGTCCTTGCACAGGGAGATGGCGGTGGCGTCCATCACCTGGAGGCCGCGGACGACGACATCCATGTACGAGATCGTCTCGAAGCGCTGGGCGTCCGGGACCTTCATCGGGTCGGCGCTGTAGATCCCGTCCACCTTGGTGGCCTTGATCAGGACGTCCGCCCTGATTTCCATGGCCCGAAGGGCAGCGGCCGTATCGGTCGTGAAATAGGGGTTCCCGGTGCCGGCTGCGAAGATGACCACGCGTCCCTTCTCGAGGTGCCGCACGGCCCGGCGCCGGATGAACGGCTCGGCGATCGCCCGCATCTCGATCGCCGTCACGGTGCGGGTGATGACGCCCTCGTGTTCCAGCGCGTCCTGCAGCGCGAGGGCATTGATGCACGTGGCCAGCATGCCCATGTAGTCGGCCGTGGCCCGGTCCATGCCGCGGGCGCTGGCGGCCACGCCGCGGAAGATGTTGCCGCCACCGATGACGATGGCGACCTCCACACCGAGTCCCTGAACCTCGGCCACATCCTTCGCGATGCGGACGGCGACGGCTGGGTCAATCCCGAACGACTGCTCGCCCATGAGCGCTTCGCCTGAGAGTTTGAGAAGGATGCGTCGGTAGGCGGGCGTGGCGGCCGATGATGGCATACAGAAGAGGATTATAGAACGAAGCACGGAAAACGGAGGTCATTCCGCCTGCTGATTTCCAAAAATCAGATCTCCGCCGAGCCTACTCGGCGGAATCCCCGAGCTTGAAGCGGGCGAAGCGCGCCACGGCGATGTTCTCGCCCGTCTTGGCCACGGCCGACGCGATCATCTGCGAGACCTTCACCGAGCCGTCGCGCACCGACACCTGGTCGAGCAGGCAGACACGCTCGAAGTAGCTGTCGAGTTTTCCCTCGACGATCTTGTCGATGATGTGGGCCGGTTTGCCCGACTCGGCCATCTGCGCCCGGAAGATCTCCTTTTCCTTCTCGACCTCGGCGGCCGGGACCTGGTCACGGCTGACCCATGTCGGGTCGGCGGCGGCGACCTGCATCGCCAGCTCCTTCACGAGGGTCTTGAAGTCGTCGGTCTTGGCGACGAAGTCCGATTCGCAGTTGACCTCGACGAGGACGCCGAGCTTGGCGAACCCGAACGGGCCGGAGCCCTCGGCGATCGGCATGTGCACGTAGGTGCCGATCGCCCCCTGCTTGGTGGCGCGGCCGGTGCGCGTCGCAGCCTTGGCGAGGCCCCGCTTGCGGAGGACGGTGATCGCCTCCTCGATGTTGCCGTTCGCCTCGGTGAGCGCCGCCTTGCATTCCATCATCCCCGCACCCGTGCGGTCGCGGAGGATCTTGACCTGGTCTGCCGTAATAGCCATGGCGTTCTTCTCCGTACAAAAAAATTGTAGGGGCGGGAATCCTACCCACCCCTACACCGTGATTCCCTCGATCGCCCGGAACAGAGCGGGTGTGGAAAACCCTGCCCTATGCCGAGGCCGGCGCGTGCTCGGGCCTCGGCCGGCGGGTATTGCGCATGCCGCGCTGAGCCTCGGCAGCCGCTTCGGCGTCGGCCGTCGATTCGGCGTGCGCCGCCTCTCGCAGGCCGCGACCGCCGACGATCGCGTCGGCCAGCCGCGAGGCGAACAGGCGGATGGCGCGCAGCGCGTCGTCGTTCCCCGGGATGACGAAGTCCACTTCATCGGGGTCGCAGTTGGTGTCGACCACGCCGATCACCGGGATCTTCAGCTTCCGGGCCTCGTCAACGGCGATTTTCTCCTTATGGGTATCGACCACGAATACCGCGTCGGGAAGCTTCACCATCAGACGAATGCCGTCGAGGTTCTTCTGGAGCTTGCGTTTGTCCTTCTCGATCCGCGCAATCTCCTTTTTCGACAGCGTTTCGTAGCGACCGTCGGTGGCCATCGCCTCGAGTTCG
Organism: Acidobacteriota bacterium; assembly: GCA_017883185.1. Classification (GTDB taxonomy): domain Bacteria; phylum Acidobacteriota; class Vicinamibacteria; order Vicinamibacterales; family Fen-181; genus FEN-299. The sequence continues at coordinate 6,263 of JADGOB010000098.1, read as the reverse complement.
CGCAGCCGACCGAGGCTGCGCTGGATCGTGGAGAAGTTGGTCAACAGGCCGCCCAGCCAGCGTTGGTTCACGAAGAACATCCCGCTGCGCTGCGCTTCTTCTGCAATGGCGTCCTGTGCCTGCCGCTTGGTGCCGACGAACAGGACCGTGCCGCCTTCAGATGCGAGACGGGTCACGAACTCTTCGGCCTCCCGGAACAGCTTCGCCGTCTTCCCGAGGTCGATGATGTAGATGCCGTTCCGTTCGCCGAAGATGAATTCCTTCATCTTCGGATTCCAGCGTTTTGTCTGGTGGCCGAAGTGAACCCCCGCCTCCAGCAGCTCTTTCATCGCGATCCCGGCCAAGCTCCCTCCACGTGCGTTCAGTAAGAAACAGTTAACGTTTGCTGAACTGGAAGCGCTTGCGCGCGCCAGCCATCCCGTACTTCTTGCGTTCCTTCGCGCGCGCATCGCGCGTCAGGAGGCCTTCCTTCTTCAACCGTCCCCGCAGTTCCGCGTTGTACACGACGAGCGCCCGGGTGATGCCGAGGCGGATCGCGCCGGCCTGGCCCGACACGCCGCCGCCCTTCACCGTGGCGAGGATGTCGAACTTGTCAGCCGTCTCGGTGAGCAGCAGCGGCTGGCGAACGTGGACGCGCAGCGACTCGGTGGGGAAGTAATCGTTGAACTGGCGGCGGTTGACGCTGATCGCGCCCTGTCCGGGCCGCAGGAACACGCGCGCCGCTGATGTCTTGCGGCGACCGGTGCTGTAATACTGAATGACTGCCACGTTAAGCTACCTTGAACTGGGTTGGTTTCTGCGCGGTGTGCGGATGGTCCGCCCCGCGGTAGACCTTGAGCTTGCGATACATGGCGTTGCCGAGCTTCGACTTCGGCAACATGCCACGAATCGCCTCTTCGACCAGCCGTATCGGGCTCTTTTTCCGGACCTCTTTCGCCCGCTCTTCGCGCAAGCCGCCCTCGTAACCGCTGTGATAGCGATAGAGCTTCTGCACTTCCTTTCGCCCGGTCAGCTTCACCTGCGCGGCGTTGATCACGATGACATGGTCGCCGGTGTCCAGGAAAGGCGTGTAGATCGGCTTGTGTTTGCCCTGGAGCAACTTCGCGGCAACCGTCGCGATCCGCCCGAGAACCTTGTCCCCGGCGTCGATCACGTGCCACTGTCTTTCAATCTTGTCCGCACTCGGCGTAAACGTACGCATCGCACCGTTCCCTGTGGGTGTTTCTGAAACGACGGCAAACCCCGATCATAGCCACCTTGGCCGTTCGTGTCAAGCAACTGGCGAGAAAAGGGCGGACCGCGCGCCCCCCCTGTACTGAATTCGATTAGTGACCGATAAAACAAGTGCGAAACGGGACGGTGGCGTGACGATACCGTAATCGGCCGCTTTGGGCACGGCAGGAAGTGCGATGCGGCTACGACTTCGGGATCGCGGTTTCCGCAACGATTTCCCCTGAGTCGAGCGAGTTCCGGCCGATAGTCGAGTTGGCATCGGGCTTGCGCTATGGATGGGGTCATCGTGCCCCCGACGATCTCCTGATTCGCAGAAGAGGACATGGCGTGTTTCGCAGAACCAAGTCTGTCGTAGGACTCGACATCGGGTCGAGCGCCGTCAAGGTCGTGGAACTCCGGCGCTCCGGGCGGACCTTCAAGGTGGTCGGCTTCGGGTCCGCGCCAGTTCCGGGCGACACGATCGTGGACGGCGCGATCATCGACGCCGCGGTCGTGGCCGACGCGATCGGGCGCCTTCTCGATGCCAGCCACATCAAGACGCGCGACGTCGTCGCGTCGCTCTCCGGCAACTCCGTCATCGTCAAGAAAATCAATCTGCCGGTGATGACCGAGGCGGAGCTGTCCGAGTCGATCCACTGGGAGGCCGAGCAGTACATCCCGTTCGACATCCAGGACGTGAACCTGGACTACCAGATCATCTCGACGCACCAGGGCGACGGCAAGGGCAGCATGGAAGTCCTGCTCGTCGCCGCCAAGAAAGACAAGATCACCGACTACACCGACGTCATCAAGAAGACCGGGCGCACGCCGGTCGTCGTGGACGTCGATGCGTTTGCCGTCCAGAACGCCTACGAGGCGAACTACGACATCGAGCCGGGCGCGGTCGTGGCGCTGCTGAACGCCGGGGCGAGCGGCGTCAACATCAACATCGTGAGCGGCGAGCAGTCGCTGTTCACGCGCGACATCTCGATAGGCGGCAACGCCTTTACCGAGGCGATCCAGAAGGAACTCGGCCTCACGTTCGACAGCGCGGAACGTGTGAAAAAGGGCGAGTCTGTGGACGGGATCGAGCCGGCCGACGTGGCCCCGATTCTCCGGACGGTGAGCGAGAACCTGCTGCTCGAGATCCAGAAGACCTTTGATTTCTTCAAGGCGACCGCGGCCTCCGACCGGATCGACCGCATCCTGGTGAGTGGCGGCACCTCGCGGGTCGATGGCTTCGTCGAACGGGTCGGGGAGCGCTTCGGCGCGCCGGTCGAACTGTTCGACCCGTTCAGGAAAATCCAGATCGATGCCACGAAATTCGGGATCGAGCGCATGGAGGACGTGGCTCCGACCTCGGCGGTGGCCGTGGGTCTCGCGCTCAGACGGGCGGGCGACCGATGATTCGAATCAACCTCCTCCCCGTCGACCGCGAACGCACCAGGCGACGCCCGACCGGCGGTCTCGGGCTCCAGGCGACGCAGCAGAAGATCACGCTTGCATGCAGCCTGATCCTGGTCCTCACCGGGCTGGGGGTCGGGTGGTGGTACTGGTCGCTCAAGCTTCAGACCGACCGCATCGAGGAAGACATCGTCACCAGCCAGAAAGAAACGGCGCGCCTGCGGACGTTGATCCAGCAGGTGCAGGCGAACGACGCGCGCCGCGCCCAGTTGCAGCAGCGCGTGGGCCTCATCGAGGAGTTGCGGAAGGACCGGGAAGGCCCGGTGCACATGCTCGACGAGATCAGCCGGAGCCTGCCCGACATGCTGTGGCTCAGCGAGATCAAGCAGCAGGGGGTCGATCTGACGATCAGCGGCCGTTGCACGTCGCTGACCGCGCTGTCGGATTTCGTCGACAACCTGAAGCTGGGCGGGTACTTCAAGCCGGTGGAGATCCTCGACAGCCAGGTGGAGCAGTCGCCGCCGGGCGCCGGGAGCGGACTCACCCGGTTCTCGATCAAGGCGACGTTCGTGCCCCCGGGCACCTGACGGCCGCGGGAGTCCGAGAGAGAGAACGGACGCGGACTAAAGAGAGAGCAAGGCGGAATGGGCCCGCGCCCTCTTGCAGCACCGGCTGTGATGCGGGACCGCCGAGGCCCCGATAGAAAGGCGAGACGTGGCTGGAACACTTAGCAAGCTGCCGTGGTACGGACAGGTCGGGGCGTTCCTCGGGTTGTCCGTGGCCGGTCTTGCCGCCTTTTTCTACCTGTATGTCACGCCGATGCAGGATGAAATGACGCAACGCCAGCGCAAGCTCGACGCGCTCCAGGTGGACATCCGCAAGAGCCAGGCGATTGCGCAGCGGCTCCCGCAGTTCCGCGCCGAGGTGGCCGACCTCGAGATGCGGCTCGAGACCCTGAAGAACGTGCTGCCCGAGGAAAAGGACATGGGCGACCTGCTGCGGCGGCTGCAGACGCTGGCCGTGCAGTCGAACCTCACGATCCGCGGCTTCAAGCCGTCCGCCACCCCGGTGGCCAAGCAGCTCCACGCCGAAGTGCCCATCAACCTGCAGCTTGACGGGGCCTATCACAACCTCGCCATGTTCTTCGATCGCGTCAGCAAGTTCCCGCGCATCATCCACATCAGCGGGATCCTCATCAAGGCCAGGGACCGCCAGGAGCCGAACTCGACGATCACCGCGGATTGTGTCGCGACGACGTTCGTGCTCTTGGAGAACAAGCCTGCGGCGCCGGTCCGGACGAGGGCGGGTGCGGCTCCGGGAGATGTGCGTCAATGACACGCCATTCCACGATCCCTCTGACGGTCATGCTCTTGTCGCTCGTGGTGCCACTGCTGGCGTTCGCGCAGCCGGCGGCGCCGCAGAAGCCGGCGGCGAAGGGTGCCAAGGCGCCGGCGTCGAAGCCCCCGGCGCGGGCGTCGAAGCCTGTCGGGGGCGCGGTCACGCCTTCGCAGGAGACCTACAGCTACCGCGCCGAAGGCCGGCGCGATCCGTTCGTGAGCTTGTTGAACAGCGGGTCAGATCCGCAAGCCCAGCGAAAGGGCGAAGGATTGTCCGGGGTGCTGGCAGGTGACGCGGTGCTCAAGGGGATTCTGAAGAGCCGGGGGACGTTTCTCGCCATCGTGCAGGGACCTGATGGTAAGCGGACCTACATCGTGCACCCCAACGATCGGTTTGCGGATGGCGTGGTGAAGGCGATCACCGCCGACAGCATGCTCATCCTCCAGGAGGTGAGCGACCCGTTATCGCTCACCAAACAACGGGAGATCCGCAAGACGTTGCGGGCGGTCGAAGAGGTCAAGTAGATGCGGCAGAACTGGACATTCCGGAGAAGGGCGGGACGGGAGCGCACACACCCGACGCCCGGGCACAGCCCCGGCGTCTGGGCGGGGCTGGCAGTAGGCCTGGCGGCCAGCATGGTGATCGCCGGATTTGCGGCCGTGGATCCGGCACAGCCTCGGGCGCGGCTGAGCACCATCTCCGCCAAGGTCGGCGCACGGGGCGCCTCTGTGCTCATCGAAGCATCCGAGCCAGTCGCGTACGTGACCGCGAGGCCCGACCCGCTCACGGTGCTGGTGGATCTGCGCAACGTCACCACCGCGGGCGTCTCGAACCGGGTGATGGCATCGCCCGTTGGGCCGGTGGCCGCCGTGACGGTCGAGGACGCGAGGGCCTCGGACGGGACAGCGGTCGCGCGCGTCCGCGTGCTGCTGGCGGCGCCGGCGCAGCACCAGGTGCACAGCGATCGCAACGTCATCCAGGTGGATGTCCTGCCCGATGACGACGCGGCCGTTCCGGTGCGCGTGGTCGGCGCCGCGGCGACGCGCCTCGAGGCCGTCCGGACCAACGCGGGCGCCCGCGGCGTCGAGGCGACGCTGGCCGGGAACGGTTCTCTTGTGGCCAGTTCGACTGCCGCGCGGCCCGCGGACACGACGGCTCCGCCGCCCGCGATCGTTCCTGCGGCGGTGCCCGGGCCACAGCCGCCTCCGGTCCAGCAGCCGCCTCCGGTCCAGCAGCCGCCGCCCCAGGTGCCTCCGCCGACCCCCGCGACCCCACAGGTGGCCGCCGCGGTTGTGACGCAGTCGCCCCAGCCGATGGGGGCCACGACGAGCCGCATCTACTCCGGGCACCCGGTCAGCCTCGACTTCCAGGGGTCCGACCTCAGGTCGGTGCTGCGCGCGTTCGCGGAGATCAGCGGGTTGAACCTCGTGATCGATCCGGCGGTCCAGGGCAACGTGGATGTCACGCTGCGCGACGTGCCGTGGGACCAGGCGCTCGAGAACATCCTTCGGTCGAACAGGCTCGGGTATGTCTTGGACGGCACGATCGTGCGAATCGCGCCGCTCGTCGTCCTCGCGGAAGAGGAAAAGGCGCGGCGCAGTCTCAGTGACGAGCAGGCGCTGTCGGGCGAGCTGAAGGTGATGACGAAGACCCTCAGCTACGCGCAGGCCGTCGATCTCGAGCCGTTGCTCAAGGGCAACGCCCTCTCCAACCGCGGCACGACCGCGGTGGACAAGCGCACGAACACGATCGTCATCAACGACCTGCCGCCGTTCCTGGCCAAAGCGGAAGCGCTCCTCATGTTGCTCGATCAGCCCGAAGGGCAGGTGGAGATCGAGGCGCGCATCGTCTCGACGTCGAAGACGTTCGCGCGCGAACTCGGCGTCAATTGGGGATTCACCGGGCAGGCGGTGCCGGAACTGGGGAACACCACGTCGTTGGCCTTCCCGAACAAAGTGGTTGGCAGCGGCGCGGTCGACCCGGGGGGCTTGACCAAGCCGTCGCCCAACATTGCGAGTTTGCTGCTGGGCAGCGTCAATGGCGCGTTCAACCTCAACATGGCGCTGTCGGCGCTCGAGAAGGACGGGCGCGTCAAGGTGCTGCTGCAGCCGCGGGTGGTGACGCAGAACAACGTCAAGGCCCGGATCACGCGTGGCCAGGAAATCCCGTACACGACGACGATCGCCCCGCCAATAGGGGGTGGGGGAGGCGTCATCGTGCAGCAGCCGATGCCGACGGTGCAGTTCAAGACTGCGGCGCTGACGCTCGAGGTCACGCCCCGGATTACCCCGGCCGATACCATACTCCTC
>JADGOB010000097.1 GCA_017883185.1 Acidobacteriota bacterium | reverse complement strand
AGCACGTGCTCCCGCGTCTGCGGCATCGGCCCGTCCACCGCCGACACCACCACGATCGCCCCGTCCATCTGCGCCGCGCCCGTGATCATGTTCTTGATGAAGTCCGCGTGCCCCGGGCAGTCCACGTGCGCGTAGTGCCGCTTCGCCGAGCTGTACTCCACATGGCTCGTCGCAATCGTCAGAATCTTCGTCGCGTCCCGCCGCCCCTGCGACTCCGACGCCTTCGCCACCTCGTCATACGACACGTACTTCGCCCACCCCTTCATCGACGCCACCTTCGTCAGCGCCGACGTCAACGTGGTCTTCCCGTGGTCGATATGCCCGATCGTCCCAACGTTCACGTGCGGTTTCGAACGGTCAAATTTTTCTTTCGCCATGCGCGTGATCCTCACGGCCGCCCGCCCTGGCAGGTGCCGCTCGACGCGGTACCCGCCAGTGCGTGGCTACCTGAACTGGAGCCGATGACCGGGTTCGAACCGGTGACCTCGTCCTTACCAAGGACGCGCTCTGCCTACTGAGCTACATCGGCAACGGGACCTGTTGCTCGGGCAGACCTGCTGCCCACGAACCATCCGCCTCCGCCCTCCGGGCGGGGCATCACTGGCTTGCCAAGCCGAAGCCCGCGCAGCGCCAGTCGTCCACCTCCGCGTTTGGCCTTCATTGCTCCGCCAAACGCTACGGCGTAACATCCTTGCGCTCGCTGCGCGAGCGAAGGATGGCGAGCCTAGACGAAGCTCGCAAATGTCCGCCTCCGCCCTTCGGGCTTCGGCGTGACAGACTTCATTCGCTGCGCGAGCGAAGTCTGGAGCGGGAGACGGGGATCGAACCCGCGACCAACAGCTTGGAAGGCTGTGACTCTACCACTGAGTTACTCCCGCTCGCCGAGCCTTCCCCGGGGGCTATGCGCACGGGCAGCTTCCCGCCACCCGATCACACCGTCAAACACCCGTGGCAAGAGCCCGCCTTCGCCCTGCGGGCTGCGGCGTGCCAGTCTTCGACCGATCCGCGAGCGAAGGCTGGTGGCGAGGGGAGGATTCGAACCTCCGAAGCCACTTGGGCGACAGATTTACAGTCTGTTGCATTTGACCGCTCTGCAACCTCGCCAAACCTCTTGCCGGATCCGTCCGCCGCACGTGCCTGGCGGGCAAACCTCGCCCGTCGCCACCGACAGGGCCTCCTCTCGCCAAGCCGATGGAGCTGGCGAAGGGATTTGAACCCCCGACCCGCTGATTACAAATCAGCCGCTCTACCGGACTGAGCTACGCCAGCCAGAACAAAGGATGGAATATAGCACATCCTATGCCAAGGGGCAAGTCCGACGCCCCCCTTAGACACCCTTTTCTCGTCCCCCGGCCCGGGACGCGCCTTCCTTCGGCCCCGCCTCGCCGCGCCCCGCCTGGCCGCGCCCTGCCCTGCGCTGGCGGACGGCTTCGAACAGCACGATGCCGGCGGCAACGCTCACGTTGACGCTCCCCACGTGCCCGAGCATCGGGATCGACGCCAGGCGGTCGCATTTCTCCCGAACCAGCCGCCGGAGCCCGTCGCCCTCGGCGCCCAGCACAAGCGCCGTCGGCATCGTCAGATCCAGGTCGCTGTAACCCTCCGGCGCGTCGCCGGCCAGCCCGACCGTCCAGACGTTGGCATCCTTCAGGTCGTCGATCGCACGGGCGATATTCACGACGCTCGCGATCCGGACGTGCGCGATGGCGCCCGCTGACGCCTTCGCGGCCACGCCGTCGAGCGAGGCGGCGCGACGGGTCTGACGAATCACGCCGTCCACCCCTGCCGCATCGGCCACTCGCAGGATGGCGCCGAAGTTGTGCGGGTCTTCGACGCCGTCGAGCACCACGATCAGCGGCGCGTCCTTCGCCCCCCGCACGAGGTCGGCCGTGTCGTACTCGGGCGCCTCGTCCACCTCGGCCACGACGCCCTGGTGCAGACCGCCCCGCGCGACGCGGTCCAGTTCCATCCCGTCGGCGCGCTGAACGCGCACGCGCGCCGCGCCAGCCAGGCGGAGCACCTCCTGCACCCGTTGATCCGACCGGCCCGACACCCGAAGCGTCCGCACGCGTCCGGCGCGGAGTGCCTCGGTGACCGGGTTGATGCCGTAGACAATCATCGCGAACCGCCGGCAGCTGACAGCTGGCAGCCGACAGCAAGACCTTCCGTGCCACGAACCACACCCGAACGACGACCGGCGGGAGCGGATTGCCTGCTGTCCGCTGCCCGCTGCCCACTAGACATGTCGCAACGCTTCCGCAAACGCCGCCGCGCGCTCGCGGCATCCGAGGATCGGCGCGAGGCCCGCGGCGCCGGACAACTCCGCTCCCCGGTCGATCGCCGGCACTGCCTGGTCGAGCTCAGGGCCGCTGGCGGCCCCGGTCAGCGCGACCCGGATCGGGTGAAAGAGCCCCTTTGCCTTCTGCCCCGTCTGCTGCTTCACCGCCGCGACGACGGCGCGGAATCGTTCGCGGTCCGCGAGCCGCGGCCCGCGCGACAACTCGCGCGCGAGGCACTCGATCACCGCGCGTGCCCCGTCGTGCGCCAGCACCTCCATCACCTCCGGCTCCGACGCCGCTTTCCGCGGGTCGAACGCGAACAGGAACCGCAGGCGAGACGGGATCTCGTCGAGCCGATCGACCGAGGCGGCCGCCATCGGCACCACCGCGGTCAGGTACTCGATCCCGGCCGCGCTCGGATCGCTCACCAGGCCCTCTCGCCGGAAGAACGTGAGCGCGAGCTGTGCGAGCCGCGCGGGGTCGGCCATGCGGAGGTAGTGACGGTCCGCCCACGCCAGCTTCTCTTCGTCGAAGATGCCGGCGCTGTGCCCGACCGCTCCGATCGAAAACCGCCGCGCCAGCTCGTCCACCGGCAGCAACTCGTCGTCGCCGCCCGGCGACCACCCGATCAGGGCGAGGTAGTTCACGAGCGCCTCGGGCAGGTATCCCTTTGCCCGGAACTCGGCCACCGACGTCGCGCCGTGCCGCTTGGACAGTGGCGTGTGGTCGGGGCCCATCACGAGCGCCAGGTGCGCGAAGGCGGGCGGCGTGAAGCCGAGCGCCTCGTAGATCAGCAACTGCCGCGGCGTGTTCGAGATGTGATCCTCGCCCCGCACGACGTGCGTCACTTCCATCAGCGCGTCGTCCACGACGACGGCGAAGTTGTACGCGGGGCTGCCGTCGGATCGCAGCAGCACGGGGTCACCAATCACGCTCGTGTGGAACACCACGTCGCCGCGCACGAGGTCCGCGAACACGATCTCCCGGCCAGCGGGCACCTTGAACCGCACGACCGCGCGTTCGCCTCGCGCCATCCGCTCCAGGGCGTCGGCGTCGGGGACCGACCGGCACGCCCCGGAGTACTTCGGCGGTTGTCCCGCGGCCAGCGCCGCCTGCCGTTCGGCCTCGAGCCGCTCGGGCGAACAGAAACAGTGATAGGCGTCGCCGGCCGAGATCAGCTCGGCCGCGTAGGAGCGATAGAGATGGAGACGCTCCGACTGCCGGTAGGGGCCGCAAGGCCCGCCGATATCGGGCCCCTCGTCCCACTGCAGGCCGAGCCACTGCAGGTCCTCGAGGATGGCCTCCTCCGACTCGCGCGTGGATCGCTCCACGTCGGTGTCTTCGATCCGCAGGATGAAGGTCCCCCCGGAATGGTGCGCCATCAGCCAGTTGAACAGGGCCGTGCGCGCGTTGCCGACGTGTAGATGGCCGGTTGGACTCGGTGCGAAGCGAACTCTCATCACGCCTTCTCCAGCAGCGCCACGGCATGCACGGCAATGGCTTCGCCGCGTCCGGTCGCGTCCTCGCCCTCGTTCGTCTTGGCTTTCACGCTCACCACGCTGTCCGGGACGCCGATGACGCTCGCCAGCGACGCGGCGATCGACGCTCGGTGCGCCCCGAGCTTCGGCCGCTCGGCGATGACCGTGGCGTCGAGGTTCACGATCCTGAACCCACGGGCGCGGACAAGGTCAACCGCCTGGCGCAACAGCTCGACGCTCGACGCACCCCGCCACCGATCGTCGGTGTCGGGAAAGAGCTGGCCGATGTCACCCGCGGCGGCTCCACCCAGGATCGCGTCGGCAATCGCATGGCACAGCACGTCGGCGTCGGAGTGGCCTGCGAGGCCACGGTCGAACGGAATCGTCACGCCGCCGAGGATCAGCGGACGCCCCTCGACGAGGCGGTGCAGGTCGTAGCCCGACCCGATGCGAAAGCCGCTCGCGTCCGTCCTGGTGTCGTTCGTCATCTCCAGCAGCGCCTTCGCAATCGCGAAATCCTCGGCCGTCGTCACCTTGATGTTCCGGGCGCTGCCCTCGACCAGCCGAACCTGGTGCCCGGCCTGCTCGGCCAGCGCCGCCTCGTCGGTGCCCTCGACGCCGGCTCGCCCGAGCGCTACCGCCTCCCGCAACACGTGGCGACGGAATGCCTGCGGCGTCTGCGCGAGAAAGATCGACTCACGCGGCAGCGTACGCTCGATGACGCGCCGATCGCCCCGAGGCTGCCCTCCGGCCGCGCTCCCCATCTCGGCCGGCGACCACTTGATCGTATCGCGCGCGGGGACGGCCACGATGGCGGCGCCCGTCTCCGCGGCCGCGTCGATCGCCCGGCCGATCATCGCCGCGTCCACGAACGGCCTCGCGGCGTCGTGGATCAGGATGACGTCGCTCCGCGTCGAGACGGCGTCGAATCCGTTGGCCACCGAATCCTGCCGGCGCTCGCCCCCGACGACAATCCGCACGCCCGGCACGCGGAGGCACGCGGGGGGCGCGTCCGCCCACTCGGGGGGGACCACCACCACCACCTCGCTCACGCGGTCGCACGCGAGGAAGGCGTCGATGCTCCACCGCAGCATCGGACGGCCGGCGAGGTCGAGCAACTGCTTGGGCACACCCGCGCCCAGTCGTCGTCCGTGTCCTCCGGCTGCAATGATGGCAGAGACGTACATGACCCGTTCGTCGGAAGCCTGGTTCCGGAATTCGAGAGCCAGGATCTGCCGTCCCTGCATCCTGACTCCCGGCTGCTGAATCCGTCGCCTGGGGCGCAACCTTTAATTATACGATGAACCGATGGCTTTCGCGGCCGCCGACAACGGCGAGGACTCGATAGGCGGTGAGGACGAGCGCGGAAGCCAGGTATTCGGCAGGCCACTGGCAGGGAGCCTGTCTACGACGCCTTGGACTTCGCGGGTTCGTCGACGTCGGCGCGGACGGTTCCGCGGATCTGCTGGGCGAGGCGGCGCGCGCCCTCGGCGGTGGCGTCGAGGCCGGCCGTCGAAACCGGGTCGTGCACGACGAGGCGGACGTGACCGGGACACGTCATCAGGCGGTTCTTCAGCATCACGTGACGACTCCCGCTCACCGAGATCGGGACGATCGGCAGGCCCGCCTGGATGGCGAGGAGGAAGCTGCCGCCCTTGAAGCGGCCGACCGTGCCGTCGGCGCTTCGCGTCCCTTCCGGGAACACGATCAGCGAGAGCCCCCGCGAGACCAACCCCTTCCAGCGCTTCAGGATGCCGAGCGGATCGGGTCGCCGGCGATCGACGAGCAGGTGACCCGTTCGGCTCAGGTGCCAGCCGAGAAACGGAAACCGCCCGAGCGACGCCTTGGCGATGATGCGCAACTGCCAGGGCACGTTCCAGAAGAGGATCGGGATGTCGTAGATGCTCTGATGGTTCGACACGAAGATGTACGTCGTGCCCGGGGTCAGCCGCTCGAGGCCGCTGACCTCGACGTGCACGCCCGTCGTCGCGAGGATGAGCCACGACCAGGCGCGCGCGCAGCGGTGCGCGAAGAAGCCGCTGTGCTGGAAGAGGCTGGAGGTGATCGACAGCGTGCCCAGGACGATCGTGTAGACGGCGATCGCCGGGATCAGGAAGAAGACCGTCCGCCACCAGTGAAAGGGCGGGGCGCTCACCGCGGCCGCCGGTTCGCGTCGTCCCTTTCTCCGACGCCCGCGGGTGCCGACGCCAGGACGGCGCCGTTTTGCTTCGGCTGGCTCTGCTGCGCCTGCTGGGTCAAGGGGGCCGGGCCGCCGCTGGCAACCAGGGACGGCGCCTGGGCGCCGGACTCGATGTACCGGCCGAAGATCATCTTGCCCGCGGTGGTCTGCAGCACGCTGGTGACTACCACGTCGATCGTCTTCGAGATCATCTTCCGCGCGTTGTCCACGACGACCATCGTCCCGTCGTCGAGGTAGGCCACGCCCTGGTTGTATTCCTTGCCTTCCTTGAGGATGAAGACCCTCATGATCTCGCCGGGCAGCACGACGGGCTTCAGCGAGTTGGCGAGCAGGTTGATGTTCAGCACGTCCACGCCGCGCAGTTGCGCCACCTTGTTCAGGTTGAAGTCGTTGGTGACGATCTTCCCCTGGAGCGAGCGCGCGAGTTCGATCAGTTTCAGATCCACCTCGCGGACCTCCGGGAAATCGACGTCGGAGATGACCACCTCGACACCCGACATCTTCTGGATCTTCTGCAGGATGTCGAGCCCTCGGCGACCGCGGTTGCGCTTGAGCGCGTCCGACGAGTCGGCGACGAGCTGCAGTTCCTTGAGGACGAACTGCGGGATCACCAGGGCGCCGTCGACGAAGCCGGTCTCGCAGATATCGGCGATGCGGCCGTCGATGATCACGCTGGTGTCGAGCACCTTGTAGCGTCGCTGCGGCCCGGCCGCGCGGAACAGGCCCACGAGCCTGGCGGGCTCCAGCCATTCCCCCTTGCGGGCGCCCATCACCGTGCCGATGTAGGGCAGGACCAGGAGCACGACGCTGCGAAGGAACGCGACGCGTGGGTCGCGGGTGTCGGTCCACGCGAGCGCGGCTTCGATCGTCTTCGCGATAGCGAGTCCCGTCACGCCGCCCAGGAGCGCGCCGAGCATCGTCGTGACCGCCACATCCTTCAGGCGCAACTCGAACACGATGATGAGGACGGCGAGCACCAGGCCGAACGCGACGTTGGCAGCCAGGGAGAGGCCGCCCTCGAGGCCGAACCCCGACAGCGGCTGGAGCAGGCTGGCGGTGAACCCGATCGCGGCGACGAACAGCGTGCGGGCGAGTATGAACCAAGTCATTCGTGGGCTCCACGATCCACGTCCGAGTGAGCGACAACGTCCGGCCGGGCATCGAGAGTGATGGCCAGGCCGGTGCGGCCAGGTGGTCCGCCGTAACCCTCCGAGATCGCCGAGGGGGCCGTCGAGGATCTTCGCTGTCGTGCCCTGGAAGGTTTCTAGGCGAAGAGCGCGTCGAGCGCGTTCCCGACAGTCGCCACGCCCACGAGCTCGCACGAGTCGTTGGCGGGCAGGTCCCGGGGATCGATGTTCCCTCTAGGAAGGATACAGCGAGTGAACCCCATCTGTGCAGCTTCTCTCACCCGACGGGCGGCCTGGGTCACGGCACGGACCTCGCCGGCGAGGCCGATTTCGCCGAAGACCGCGGTCTTGGGACGCACCGGGCGGTTGCGAACGCTCGACGCCACGGCGGCCGCCACCGCCAGGTCGGCGGCCGGTTCGTCGATCGACATGCCCCCGGCCACGTTGACGAACACGTCCTCGCCCACGAGGCTCAGGCCGGCCCTCTTCTCGAGCACCGCCACCAGCAGGGAGAGCCGGTTCTGGTCGATGCCAATGGCCATTCGCCGCGCGTTCCCGTAGAGGCTGCCGCTCACGAGCGCCTGCACCTCGACGAGGATGGGGCGCGAGCCTTCGATGCAGCAGACGACGGCCGACCCGGGCGATGCGGCGGGCCGCTCGGCCAGGAAGAGCTGCGAGGGATTGGGCACCGGCCGAAGCCCGCTCCCGGTCATCTCGAAGACGCCCAGTTCTGACACCTCGCCGAACCGGTTCTTCACGGCGCGGATGATTCGGTGAATGTGGTGCTGCTCGCCCTCGAAGTAGAGCACCGTGTCCACGATGTGTTCGAGCGACTTCGGCCCGGCCAGACTCCCTTCCTTCGTCACGTGGCCCACGAGGAACGTCGGGAGGTTGTGTCCCTTCGCCGTGAACAGCAACTGGGTGGCCGCCTCGCGGATCTGGCCGATGCTGCCGGGCGCCGACTGGAGCTTCAGCGAGAACACCGTCTGGATCGAGTCCACCACGAGCAGCGCCGGCTTCAGACGTGCCGCCTCTTCGAGGATCCGCTCGAGGCAGGTCTCGGCGAGAAGATAGATCGGCGCGTCGCCGACGCCCAGGCGCTCTCCGCGCGATTTGACCTGGTGTTCCGACTCTTCACCGGAGCTGTACAGCACGGGGCCCACGATGCGCGCGAACGACGCTGCCACCTGCAGGAGCAACGTGGACTTGCCGATGCCAGGCTCGCCGCCAAGCAGCACGAGCGAGCCTGGCACGACGCCGCCGCCCAGCACACGGTCGAACTCCTCGATGCCGGTGGCCAGCCGGGGCGAATCGGCCATCTGGATGTCGGCGTACAAGCGCGCGCCGGCGCCGCCGCCAAGCGCGTAGCGAGCGGGCGAGGTGGCGCCGGCCGCGGAGGGTGCTTCCTGCGCGCGCTCTTCGGCCAGCGAGTTCCAGGCGCCGCAGTCCGCGCAGCGCCCCATCCACTTCGGGGCTTGTGCGCCGCATTCCTGACAGACGAAGAAGGTCTTCGCAGGTTTCATTGCACGCTCGGGTCGTAGTTCTCGAAGCGGGTGCGTTCCTTGATGAACGCCAGCTTCACCGTGTCGGTCGGACCGTTACGCTGTTTGGCGACGATGATCTCCGCGACGCTGTCGTTCTCCGCCTGCGGGTTGTACCGGTCCTCGCGGTAGATCAGCAGCACCACGTCGGCGTCCTGCTCGAGGGCGCCCGACTCGCGCAGGTCCGAGAGTTGCGGCCTGTGGTCCGATCGGGCTTCCGGCGCGCGGCTCAACTGCGACAACACCACCACCGGAGCGTTCAGTTCCTTGGCCAGCATCTTCAGGGCGCGCGAGATCGCGCCGAGTTCCTGGGTGCGGTTGTCGAACCGGCCGCGGCCCTGCATCAACTGGATGTAGTCCACGATGATCAGGTGCAGGCCGTGCTCGGCGGCCAGTCTGCGCGCCTTCGCCCGCATCTCCAGCACGCCCATGCCGGGCGAATCGTCGATGTAGACCTTTGCCTGCCCGAGCACGCCCAACGCCTCCGTCAACCGCCCCCAGTCGTCGCTGCGGAGGAAACCAGTGCGGAGGTTGTGGCCGTCAATCTGCGACTCGGACGAGAGCATGCGCAGGAACAGCTGTTCCCGCGACATTTCGAGGCTGAACACCCCCACCGTCTTGTCCGTCTTCGTCCCGACGTACTGCGCCATGTTCAGCGCAAGCGACGTCTTTCCCATCGACGGGCGCGATGCGATGATGATCAGGTCGCCCCGCTGCAGTCCGGACGTGAGTCTGTCCAGGTCGTGGAACCCGGTCGACACGCCGGTGATCAACTGCTTCTCTTCGTGCGCCTTCTGGATCGCCTCGACGCTGTCCTGCGCGATGTCATAGAGGGAGATGAAGCCGGTGCGGATCCGCCCCTCGGCGATCTGGAAGATCGAGTGCTCGGCGCGGTCGAGGATCTCGGCCGCATCCTGGTCGGCCTCGTACGCGTCCTGCAGGATCGTGTTGGCAGCGCCAATCAGGTTCCGGAGAATCGACTTCTCCTTGACGATCTTCGCGTAGTACTCGACGTTGGTCGCGCGCGGCACGCCGTCAACGAGCGAGGCGATGTAGGCCGGCCCGCCCACGGCATCGAGTTCGCCGGCGCGGACCAGCTCTTCCTTGAGCGTGACAAAGTCCACCGCCGTCCTGCGCTCGGCGAGCGCAATGATCTTGTCGAAGATCCGGCGGTGGGCGTCCCGGTAGAAGTCCTCCGGGCGCAGCAGTTCCACCGCCATGTTGTAGGCGTCGTTCTGAATCAGGATCGCCCCGAGGACCGATCGCTCGGCCTCGAGGTTGTGCGGCAGCGTGCGTTCAACGACGGTGGTCATCTCGGGCACAAGAGTTCAGAGCCGGGATGTCGAGACGAATTCGTCGACTGGATATCGGGACGACCGGGCCATCAGTTTAGCCTATCACGGCGGGGATCGCGCGGCCGATCCGCCCGCCGCCAGTACCGGATCGACGTCACCCAGGACGTGGGAGTCAAACGGGGAGTGCCCGCAGAGGCGACCGGCCGGTCGCCCCTGCAGTGAGGGTGCTACGAGTGCGGCGTCTCAGGCGGGGCGTCGGTCGGCTGGGCGGTGCCGAGCGGCACCACCTTCACCTTCACGTGCGCCGGCACGTCGCGGTGGATCTTGACCGGCACCTCGAACTCGCCCATCTGCTTGAGCGGCTCGGCGAGCACGATCTTCCGCTTCTCGATATCGAACTTCCTCTCGGTCAGCGCGTCGGCGATATCGGCCGTCGTCACCGACCCGTAGAGCGTGTCGTGCTCGCCCACGCGGCGGGCGAACACGATTTCGACGGCCGCCAACTTGGTGGCGATCGCCTCGGCGTCCTGGCGCTCCTGCAGTTCGCGCGCCTCGGCCACTTTCCGCTCGCGCTCGATCTGGCGGCGGTTCTGCTCGTTCACCGGCAGCGCCAGCTTGCGGGGCAGCAGGAAGTTCCGGCCGTAGCCATCGGCCACCTTCACGACATCGCCGCGGCGGCCGAGATTGTCGATGTGTTCACGCAAAATGACTTCCATGTTCCGTCACCTTTCAGTCCGTCACGTAGGGCACGAGGGCCAGCTGGCGGGCCCGCTTGATGGCGGTCTGCAGGGCGCGCTGGTGCGGCGCGCACACGCCCGAGATCCGGCGCGGCAGGATCTTGCCGCGGTCCGGCACGAACGGCATCAGCATCCGCACGTCCTTGTAGTCGATGTAGTCGATCTTCTCCGAGCAGAACTTGCACACCTTCCGGCGCCGGAAGAGCGACCGCCGCTGCGCTGGTCCCTTTTCGGCATTCGCGCCGCGCGCTCCGCCTCGCCCACCGCGTCCGCCGCCCCCGCCTCGTCTCTGTTCGTCAGCCATGGTTATACCTCCGCTTCATCGCGGTCGTAGCCGCCGTCTGTGCCCATGCCGGTCCCCTCGCCTCCTGGCGGCCCCGTCCGTACCTTGCGGCGCGACCGGGCGCGCTCGGCGGTGCGCAACTCCTCGTCCACGCGGACGACGAGATAGCGGAGGACCTTCTCACTGACGCGCAGCCGCCGCTCGAGCTCCTTCATCAGCTCGCCGGCGCCGTTGATCAGCTCGAGGACGTAGACGCCTTCCTTGTGCGGCCCGATCTCATAGGCCATCTTGCGACGGCCCCAGTTTTCGGACTTCACCAGCTCGCCGCCGATACGGACAATGACGGCCTCGACCTGCGCGTGCAGATCGGTGACGTCCTGCTCGCTCGCGTCGGGCGAGACGACGTAGACAAGTTCGTACTGTCGGGAAGCGCTCATGATTCTCCTTCTGGACGTCGTGGTTCAACGGCCACCACTCGGGTGGCAAGGAGCCGAGATGTCAATTCAGTGTGGATTGACTGGTCGGCTGGTACCCCAACAATTGTTGCAGGAGCGACCGGCCGGTCGCCCTCGCGGGTTCTGCTATCCGGGCGACCGGCCGGTCGCCCCTACGGTGCCGGTTCTTCCGGCGGCCCGTTGAACCGGTTCATGACCGGCCCGACCCCTTCGGCCACGAACAACTCGCTCGCATCGGCCGCGCGCGCGATGGCCTCGGTCGCCACCGGCCGCTCGTCGGTGTCGAACCCGGCCAAGACGTAGTCGGCCAAGTCGCGCCGCGGGTCTCCGCGCCCAACGCCCACCCGCAACCGCGCGAACCCGGTCGTCCCGAACTGCTCGATGATCGAGCGGAGCCCGTTGTGGCCCCCGGCCGATCCCCCCGGTCGGGCCCGCAGGCGCCCGAGCGGCAGGCTCACGTCGTCGGCCACCACGAGGATGTCGTCGAACGCAATCCGAAAGTAGCGCGCGATCTCCGAGACCGCGAAGCCGCTGGCGTTCATCATGGTCAGCGGCTTCAACAGGAGCGTGCCGTCGGCGCCCAGCGTCCGGGCGCGGGCCAGCAGCGCTTCCGCGGGAGCGGATTCGAATGCCGCGGCGTGGCGGCTGGCCAGCTCGTCGGCGACCGCGAACCCGATGTTGTGCCGTGTGTCCCGGTACTTCCGGCCGGGGTTCCCGAGACCCACAATCAGCTTCATCGAATAGCTGGCAGCTGACAGCTGGCGGCCGACAGCGCGTGCCCTCGTTACTTCTTGCCCTTGGTCTCCGCCTCGCCCTCGTCTTCCTTCTCGCCCTTGCCCTTCTTGATGACCTCGGGTTCGGCCGCCGTGGCCGTCGCTTCGGCCTCGACCACCTCAGGCTCGGCCTCGGCCTTCGGCGCCACCACGTGGACGAGCATGGTGTCGGTCTCGCTGACCGGCTTCCACTTCATGCTCTCGACGATGTCGCGCAGGCGGATGCTCTGGTTGAGCATCAGGTTCGAGACGTCCACCTCGATGTGCTCCGGGATGTCGGCCGGCAGGCACTCGATGTCGATCTCGCGGTGCACGAAGTCGAGTAACCCACCCTGCTGCTTCACGCCTGGCGCTTCGCCGCGCAGGAGGATCGGCACCGTGACGGTGATCGCCTTGTCCATCGCGATGCGGTAGAAGTCCGCGTGCAGCAGGTGGTTCGTGACCGGGTCGAGCTGGAACTCCTTGATCATCACCCGCGGAGACTCGCTGCCGAGCTTGAGAGTGACCAGAGTGTTGGCGCCCGACTGCGAGTGCAGGATCCGCATCAGGGCCTTGGGCTCGATCGAAATCGACAGCGCCTCTGGCTTGCCGCCCTCGCTCGTCGCGCCCCCGTAGAGCACCGACGGGAGCTGTCCTTCCCGGCGCAGGCGGCCCGCTTCGTTCTTGCCGAACCGGGTTCGCGTGATGGCTTCAAGTACTACTTCCATGACTCAATCGTGTCCTTCCAGGTACCCGGCGAGCGTTCTGCGACGCACGGGAGAATCACAACAGCTGACAGCCCTCAGCTGACAGCCGACAGCCAAATACAGAGCCGACAGCCGCTCGCTGTCTGCTGGCCGCCGCCTGCTGTCTGCCGCCCCTACACGAACAACGACGACACCGAGCTCTCTTCATGGATGCTGCGGATGGCCTGCGCCAGCAGCCGCGCCACGGAGAGCACGACGATCTTCGGGCAGCGCGCGCGCTTATCGTCGAGGTTGATCGTGTTGGTCACAACCATCTTCTCGATCGGCGACTGCTCAATCCGCTCGAGGGCCGGCCCCGAGAGGACGCCGTGCACCGCGCACGCCAGCACCCGCGTCGCGCCATTCGACATCAGCGCGGTCGCGGCCTTCTGCATCGTCCCGGCCGTGTCCACGATGTCGTCCTGCAGGATGCAGGTGCGTCCATCGACGTCGCCGATGACGTTCATCACCTCGGCGGCGCCGGTTTCCTGCGAGCGGCGCTTGTCCACCACTGCGAGTCCCGCCCCCAGGCGCTTGGCGTAGGCGCGGGCGCGCTCAGCGCCTCCCGCGTCGGGCGCCACGATCGTGATATCCGGCAGCCGCTGGCGCGCCAGGTAATCGATGATCACCGGCGCGGCGAACAGGTGGTCCACCGGGATGTCGAAAAAGCCCTGGATCTGCGCCTTGTGCAGGTCCATCGTCAGCACGCGGTTCGCCCCGGCCGCGCTCAGGACGTTCGCCACAAGCTTGGCCGAGATCGGCACCCGCGGCTTGTCCTTGCGGTCCTGCCGCGCGTAGCCGTAATACGGGATCACCGCGGTGATGCGCGCCGCCGACGAGCGGCGGAACGCATCGATCATGATCAGCAACTCGACGAGGTGCTCGTCCACCGGCGTGCACGTCGGCTGCACGACGAAGACGTCCGTGCCCCGGATGTTCTCGTCGATCTGAAAGGACACCTCGGTGTCCGGGAAGCGGCCGAGTCGAGCCTGGCCGAGCGGAATACCCAGGTGCCCGGCAATCTCGGCTGCCAACTCGGGATGCGCGCTCCCGGCGAACACCTTCAATTCGGCAAAGCCCACCCTCATGCCCGCGCCCTCGAGCGTCGCATGCCGTACTCCTCACCGGGGGTCTCTCACGTCACGGCTGGCTGGGGCGGAAGGATTCGAACCTTCGATACGGGCTCCAAAGGCCCGTGCCTTACCACTTGGCCACGCCCCATCCCACGTCGGCCACGAGACGCCAGGAACCCCCCGCGAGAGACAACCCGAGGGAGACGCCAGGGACCGCGTGCACAACCCGACCGGATCGCTTCTCAACCTGCTCAGGGAGAGTCGCTGCCCCAAGGCGTGACCCGACAACCGCGGCGCAAACAGGTAGTGTATACGAGAGCACCTGATCCAGACAAGCCAGCGTGGCTCCGCC
>JADGOB010000031.1 GCA_017883185.1 Acidobacteriota bacterium | reverse complement strand
GCGTGTGGATCCCGAACATCGGGGACGAGCGCGCATCAAGGGGCTGGGCCTACGGCAGCATCCTGAAGACGGGCGGCCACGTCGCGTTCGGCAGCGACTGGGCCGTGGTGTCGATGGACCCGCGGATCGGGATCCACACGGCCGTCAACCGGACGTCGCTCGACGGCAAACCGGCGGGCGGCTGGCGTCCCGAACAGAAGATCCCGATGGCCGCCGCGATTGACGGCTACACGTCGGGCGCGGCCTACGCCTCATTCGACGAGCGCCGCAAGGGCACGCTGGCGCCCGGCATGCTGGCCGATCTCGTCATCCTCTCCACCGACGTCTTTGCCACGCCGCCCGAGCGCTTCCTCGACACGAAGGTGGAGACGACGATCTTCGACGGCAAGGTGGTGTACACGCGGAGCCGCTGAGCGCCTGTGCCGGCGCGTACTCGCCGGCTGGTGAGATGGCGACCGCGGCCCGGTCTGTCGCTCCGGGCTCCGCTCGGCATTCCGTACCTTGACAAGCCGGGAGCAACGCTGATAAACAGCGCTGTGCGAGGACTGTATGTGATGGGGAGACTGCTCCCCGCCAGTTGAGCGGAGGGCGATGGGAGACGTTGCGACTGCTCCGTGTCGTCCCAGGATGCGGGTCGCGCCCCCGGAATCGCGGTCGGCGAGGACGTCTGGAAGGCGGCGTCCGGCGGGAAGTCGCCGCTGCCGCCGCTGCGGCGGTCGGCATTCGTGATCAAGCTCCGGTCGAACGAGAACTGACAACCAGCCCCCGAGGAGGGAACATCCGATGAAGCGGCCTCTCACACGCGGCGCGCTGTGGACCGGCTGTATCGTCGCCCTGGTCGCCGGGGTCACGATCGGCGCCGCCACCCCACCGAAGGTGCAGTTCACCGACACGCGCCTGAAGAACGGGCTGCGTGTCCTGATCTCCGAAGATCACACGGCGCCTGTCTTCTCCATCGGCATCGTGTACAACGTCGGATCGCGCAACGAGCGGAAGGGCCGCACGGGCTTTGCGCACCTGTTCGAGCACATGATGTTCAAGGGGTCGCAGAACGTCGGCAGCGGCGAGCACTTCACGCTCGTCTACAACAACGGCGGCGACATGAACGGCGGCACCAGCCAGGACAGCACGATGTACTACGAGATGATGCCGGCCAACCAGCTGGACCTGGCGCTGTTTCTCGAGGCCGATCGGATGCGGGCGCTCGACATCAATAAGGCGAACCTGGACAACCAGATCGGCACCGTCTCGGAGGAGCGCAAGCAGGGCGTAGACAACCAGCCGTACGGCCGGACGCGCGAGCTGGTCCCGGAGCTCGCCTACACGAACTTCGCCTACAAACACTCGGTGATCGGCTCGCTCGACGACCTGCGGGCGGCGACCGTGGATGACGTCGCCGCGTTCTTCCGGACGTACTACGCGCCGAACAACGCCGCGCTCGCGATCGTCGGCGACGTGAGGACGGCCGATTGCCTCGCGAAGGTGCGCCAGTACTTCGAGTCGATCCCGCAGCAGGCGCCGCCGCCCGAGGTCGACATGACCGAGCCGGCCCAGACGGCCGAGAAGCGGCAGACGATCGACGATCCGCTGGCGAAGCTCACGCGCCTCGATGTCGTCTATCACATCCCGCAGGGGTTGACGGCCGACAGTGACGCGCTGTCGATGCTCGGCAGCGTGCTGTCGAGCGGCCGGAGTTCGCGGTTCTACGACAACATCGTCCGCCTGAAGCAACTGTCGCAGAGCGTCAGTGCCTACGCCGGCCAGAACCGCGGCCCGAGCCTGTTCCGCGTCGGCGGGACGGTCATGCCCGGCAAGTCGGTCGCGGACCTCGAGAAGGCGATCTACGAGGAGATCGAGAAGGTCAAGGGGGGGCCGATTGAGGCGTGGGAGATCGAGAAGACGAGGAACGCGGCACTGCGCGGTTTCGTCGGCACGATGACGAGCAGCCTGAGCCGCGCGATTTCGCTGTCGCAGTACGCGGTCTTCTACAACGACCCCGGTCTCATCAACACGCGCTACCAGCGGCTGTCGTCCATCACCGCCGCTGACGTCCAGCGCGTCGCGAAGCAGTACCTGACGCCCGAGAACCGCACGGTCGTCATCACGAATCCGAAGCCGCCAGCGCCTACCAACCCGACGGCCGAGCAGAAGGGAGGCCGGTAATGCTCACCAGACGCATGCTGACGATGTTCGCCGTCGTGGCGCTGCTGTGCGCCACGCCGCAGGCCCAGGTCGCCACGCAGGGTCAGGCCGGCCAGATGCAGCCGCCCTCGTCGAAGGGCGTCGTCATCAAGGGCAAGGCGCCGGTGTCGAACGACCTCCTGAAGATCGCCCTGCCGCGGCCGCATGAGGCCGACCTGCCGAACGGCCTTCACCTGATGGTGTTCGAAGACCACCGGGCGCCGCTCGTCCAGATGCAGTTGCAGATCCGGGGCGCGGGCGGGTACTACGATCCCGCCGATCTGCCAGGAATCGCCACCGTGACGGCGGCGATGATGGTGGAGGGCACGACGACCCGGAACACCCGGCAGATCGCGCAGGAACAGGAGACGATGGCGTCGATGGTCAGCCTGGGCACCAGCCTGGGGAGCCAGGCGGCCAGCATGTCGGTGTATTCGCTCGCCGACAACTTCGACAAGACGCTCGACCTCGCCGCCGACATCCTGCTGAACCCGGTGTTCCCGGACGAGGAACTCTCGCGCTACAAGACCCGGCAGAGGGCGAGCATCATGCAGGCGCGATCGAACCCGTCGTTCCTCGCTCAGGAGCGGTTCTCGCGGGTCATCTACGGAAACCATCCCGCCTCCCGCGTCATGTTGAGCCCCGAGGGCCTCGATCGGGTGACGCGCGATGCGCTGGTCGCCTTCCACAAGGCCCATTACGTGCCGGACGAGGCGATCATCGCGGTTGTCGGTGACATCACCGTCGCCGAGGCGCGCAAGAAGGTCGAGGCGAAGTTCGGCGGCTGGAAGAGATCCGGGGTGCCGGTGCCGCCGGTCCAGGATCCGCCGCCCGTCGGGCCGGCGAAAATCTACCTGGTGGACAGGGCGAACTCGGTTCAAACGAGCCTCATCGTCGGCGCCGCCGGCATCAACCGGATGAACGCCGAGTACGAAGCCATGTCGCTGATGAACACGGTCATCGGCGGCGGACCGACCGGGCGCCTGTTCCTCAACCTGCGCGAGGAGAAGGGGTGGACCTACGGCGCGTACAGCGGCCTGAGCGCGCTGCGGTATCGCGGCCACTGGTCCGCGTCGACCGAGATCCGCGGCGACGTCACCGAGGGCGCGGTTGCCGAGATCCTGAACGAGATCAACCGGCTGCGCACCGAGCGCATCGCCGACAAGGAGTTCGCCGACAAGAAGCGGTCGATGGTCGCCAGCTTCGCGCTGTCGCTCGAGGCCCCGATGTCGATCATGAGCAACTACATCACGTCGCGGATCTACAACTTCCCGGCCGACTACTGGGACAAGTACCCGCAGCGGATGGCGGCGATCACGCAGGACCAGGTGCAGGCCGACGCGAAGAAATACCTCGACGCCGGCGGCATCCAGATCGTGGCGGTCGGCGACGCGAAGAAGATCGTAGACGTCCTGAAGAAGTTCGGGACGGTCGAGGTGTACGACACGGAAGGGAAGATCAAGGGGACGAACTGACGCGTGTCACGGTTGAGAGCCCGCAGTTGGCAGCTGGCCGATTGGCGACTGCCGACTGCGGACTACCGACTTCCGCGCCGGAGGGACGGATCCCGGCTCGCCGAGGACGACCTCCAGCGTCGGCCGCCCCTGGTCCCCGATCCCTGCCCCCCAATCCCCGATCCCCAACCCCTGATCCCTATTCGCGCTTGACCACCCCGATGTTCGCAATCGTCTCGCCCTTCGTCATCGACGGAACGGCTCGCAGTAAGAGGACGACGCCCGCTTCGGGGGCGCGGGCCTCGAGGATCGTCTTGCCGACGTAGTCGGTCACGTAGCCGACCAGCATGCCTTTCTCCACGTAGGTGCCCCGCTTGACCAGCGGATAGAACATGCCCGCCTGATCGCTCGTCATCCCGGCGATCCGTTCGATCCACACGGGGTGCTCGACCACCGATGGCACGCCGGGCAGCATCTGGAGATACCGCATCACGCTCAGGCAGCCGCTGACGAGCGCGTTCACGTCGTCGGTCTCGACGGTTCCGGCGTGGCCGGCCTCGGCCGTCAGTGATGCCTTTCCGCGCGTGCTGGCTGTGTTCTCGAGGTAGCGCGACGCGGCGGGATCCTTCGGCCGGTCGGCCGAGATGATGATGGTGTCGAGGCCGAAGGCGAGCGCCATCTCGCGCGACACCTGGTCCTGCTTCTCTTTGCCCGTGACGGTCCAGTAGCTGTAGGGCCGAAGGCTCTCGTCGAGGTCGCCCCCGTGCAGGTCGATCAGGTGGTCGGACGGTTCGACCACCTCGCGCGTCATCGCGTACGACGCGCGTTCGGTCTGCGTGCCGGTCGGGTTGCCCGGATAGAACCGGTTCATGCTCTTGCCGTCCACCGGGTTGACGTGGGCGATCTTCTGCTCGAACGACGCGAGGTTCACGAGCGGCACGATGATCACCGTGCCCGAGATCTGCGCCGGGTCGAGCAGCGCGATCATCTTCTCGAGCGCGATGATCGACGCATACTCGGTGCCGTGCGCACCGGCGACGAGCGCGAGGACGCGCCCCGGCCTGGCGCCGTGCACGACCGCCACGGGGATGTTGGTGCCGGCATCGACACCCGCCGGGACGGCAATGACACCGGTGGCCTTCTGGCCGCGAGCCGCCTTCGCGGTGCCCACGGTGAAGGTCGGGCGTGGGTCGGCCGACTGGGCGAACAGGCTGGCCGCGCAGAACAGCGTGCCTGCCAGGACGAGTGCCGAACGCTCGAGCTGAGTTCTCATGGTTGTGCTCCCTTGCGTGCGGCAGTATGAGGCGCGACTGCGGGAGAATGCAATGGGAACACGGGGTGCAGGCGGGAAGGCGGGGGGCGGAAAGGCGAGGGGCGGAAAGGCGAGGACCTGGCGGTGGCGATGGGCCGGTTGGCGGTAGAATCCGGTGATGACCCATCCCTTCTTCCTCGCCGGCTCCTGGCGACAGTCCAGCGAGCCCTTGAACGTGACGTGCCCATACGACAACTCGCTGGTCGGCCAGACCTGGCTGGCGGGTGACGTGGAATTCGAAGAGGCCACGCAGGCGGCAGTCGAGGCGGCCGAGGTCATGCGGCGCCTGCCGGCCTACGAGCGCGCGGCGATTCTCATGCGGGCGCACGGGGACCTCGTTTCGCGACGCGACGAGATCGGCCGCACGATCGCCGGCGAGGCCGGCAAGGCCTTGCGCGATGCGCTGGGCGAAGCCGACCGCGGCATCCAGACGTTTCAGGTGGCGGCCGAGGAGGCCAGGCGCATCGGCGGCGAGGTAATCCCCATGGATCTCGCGCCGCACGGCAGGGGGCGTGTCGCGTTCACCCGGCGGTACCCCATCGGCCCGATTGCCGGCATCTCGCCGTTCAACTTCCCGTTCAACCTGACGGCGCACAAGCTGGCGCCGGCGATTGCCGCGGGCAACCCGATCGTCCTGAAGCCGGCCACCAAGACGCCGCTGTCGGCGCTGATCCTCGCCGACGCGCTCGACAAGGCTGGACTCCCGAAAGGCGCGCTCAGCGTCCTGCCGATGCCACGGCAGGTCGGAGACCGCCTGGTCACCGACAATCGCTACAAGTTGCTGACGTTCACCGGATCCTCAGCGGTCGGCTGGGGCATGAAGGCGCGGGCCGGGCGGAAGAGAGTGGTGCTGGAACTGGGCGGCAACGCGGCCGTCATCGTGGACGAAACGGCCGACATCGACTACGCCGTGAAGAGGATTGCCGTCGGCGGGTTCGCGCTGGCGGGTCAGAGCTGCATCTCGGTTCAGCGGGTGTTCGTCCACCAGACGGTATTCGACCGCTTTGCCTCGCAACTCGTCGCCCGCCTCGAGGCGCTGAAGGTCGGCGACCCGATGGACCCCGCGACCGACATCGGGCCGATGATCGAGGAGTCCGAGGCGGCGCGCATCGAGTCATGGGTGCGCGAAGCGGTGCAGGAGGGCGCGACGGTGCTCACCGGCGGACGCCGGCTCGGCCCGGCTCTCTACGCGCCGACGGTGCTGACCAACGTCGCTGAGACGTCGAAGGTGTGCGCGCAGGAGGTCTTCGCGCCGATGGTCGGCCTGTACCGGTTCGAGGAGTTCAACGACGCGCTCGCCAGGGTAAATCGCTCGTCGTACGGCCTGCAGGCCGGGCTCTTTACCGGCGACCTGCTCCGCACGCTCGACGCGATGGACGTCCTCGAGGTGGGCGGAGTGATCGTCAACGATGTCTCTGCGTGGCGCATCGACCACATGCCGTACGGCGGCGTGAAAGACTCAGGGATAGGCCGCGAGGGGCCGCGCTACGCCATCGAGGAGATGACGGAGCAGAAGATCATCGTCATCAACAGGGAGCTGACGTAATCGGCTGGCGGCCTGCGACCGGCGGCTCGCGGCCCCTGCCGCCTGGCCGCCGGCAAGATCACGAGGTGCCGAGGGGGCGCTCGAGGCGAACGATGCGGACCACCGTGTAGCTGCCGGTGCCGGTTGCGCGCAGCAGGGCGATGTCCGAGCTGGCGCCGACGACGAGCGGCCGATCGGACTTGAACGTTTTCCAGTCGGCGATCTGAACGACGTCCCCTTCCTTCCAGCCCTGGTTTGCCACCGCGAACAGGCCCGTCGCATCTACCGTGTCCAGCGTCGAGAACACGCGCATGTCGCCCAGGTCCTCCACGCGAAGCGCCTGGACCGCTTGCCGCACGCCCTTCGCGTCCGCGGGCTTGACGACGCGGCTCGAGCCGAGGGCGAGGTCGCCGGTGAATGGCGCAATCCCGGTGCCGGGAACAATCGACGCGTTCCTGATGATGACGGTGAAGAGATTCGATTCGTTGATGGGCAGCGAGGCGTAACTGGCGGCGTCGGCTCCCTGCACGCGGCCGGTCGCCAGCGCGTCGAGCGCGGTCAGGATAGCCACCACGTTCAGCTTGATCAGGTCCTTGTCGGCCGCGTCTCCCGGGTAGGGTCCTGTTTCGATCAGCACCACCGGCGTTCCCCATTTCGTCACGTTGTCGCCGAACGCGCGCACTTCGAACTCGTCGTCGTACCGCGCAACCTGGCCGGGGGCGAGCGCCTCCACCGATTCGCGGATCACGGCGCAGGTGCGCTTGGCGAGCAACCGGCCCGGCGTCTCCGTTCGCGCCTCGTCGAACGCCGCCGCCAGCAGCGAGATCGACGCCGGCTTCGTCTTGCCGGCGGACGTGCGCCAGCCCTGGTTGTGCAGGTTGAAGCCCAGCGCGGGCTGAAGGCGATTGCGGAGCGCATTGAGCACCATCCCCTCGGGCGTCTGGAGCAGCAGCGCGTCGCGGTTGATGTCGATCCCCTGCGCGTTGCGGCGCTGGAACCGCTCCGCGCCATCGGGGTTGAGCATCGGCACCACGTGAATGGTCAACTGCTGCAGCAGGCGCTGCACGGGAGCGTCGGCCTGGTGACGCGCCAGGATGTGCAGGATGTCCAGGAGGGCCGACGTGGCCGTCGGTTCGTCGCCGTGCATCTGCGACCAGAGCAGGACGTGCATCGGGCCGGTGCCGAACCAGACGTGGTTGATCGAGCGCCCTTCGAGCGACTCGCCGATCTTCTCCATCTGGTACAGCCCGGGGCCCTCTTTCACCGCAGCGTCCAGCCGGGGCAGCAGGCGGGCGTGGTCGAGAAGCGCGGGCGGACCGTAGTCGATGTGCTCCGCCTCCCATACCCGGGCGACGCCCAGGGCGTCGCGTTGGGGGTCCTGCGCTGACGCGGGGGCCACCGACAGCCAGATGCCCAGGACCGCGAACGAGAACACGACGAGAACGCACGGGCGGGGGAGGGTGAGTCGATTCATGGCGGTAAGTATATTAGAGCAGGTTCAGGAGCGCGTCGCCGATGTCCGGGTACCGGAACAGGTACCCGGCGGCGAGAGCTCGCGCCGGGACCATGCGGGTGCTCGCCAGGAGCAGCGGTCCCGCCATTTCTCCAACCGCGAGGCGCAGTGCGAAGGCCGGGGCGGGCAGCAGGCTGGGCCGGTGCAGCACATGTCCCAGCACGTGGGCAAAGTCACGGTTGCGAACCGGGGCTGGGGAACCGAGATTGACCGGGCCGCGAACCTGGTCGTCGGTGATGGCCAGGGCGGCGATGCCCACCCAGTCGTCGACGTGAATCCACGACATGAACTGGCGTCCCGAGCCGAGCGGGCCGCCGCCGAACAGCCTGAACGGCAGCAGCATCCGCGGCAGCGCCCCCGCCTCGGCCGTCAGGACGATCCCGGTCCGCAGCGTCACCACACGGGCGCGGTCTTCGGCCTTGCGCGCTTCGGCTTCCCACCGCGCACAGACATCCGCCAGGAAGCCACGGCCGGCAGAAGCGCCTTCGGTGAGTTCTTCGTCACCCCTATCCCCGTAGTAACCCTGGGCCGACGAACTGACGAACACGGCCGGTGGTTGCCGGAGTCTGTGGATGGCCGCGACCAGGCTTCGTGTCGCCTCGAGGCGGCTGTCGAGGATTCGCGCTTTCCGCGCGTCCGTCCAGCGGCCGTTGGCGATGGACTCTCCGGCGAGGTTCACCACCGCGTCGGCCCCTTCCAGCGCAAAGGCCCAGTCCCCCGCGGTTCCATCCGGGGTCCAGGCAAGAGACGACCGCGCGCCTTCCCACGGGGTGGATGCGCTGGCGCCACGGGTCAACACCAGCACGCGGTGCCCGTCGGCGATGAGGCGTTCGGACAACGCCTGCCCGAGAAACCCGCTCCCGCCCGCGATGACAATCTTCATGTACGCCTTTGGAAATTCTAACGCGAAAGTCACTTGAGTTGACGCTCAGGGTCGTCGTCAACCCAAGTGAGCAGCGGGATAGTTGTATTCCGGCTGGCGACCGAGCCTGGCGTGTGACATGGGTGATTGACTGACCACTGGCAATTGGCAACTGACCATTGGCCCCTGGCAACCGGCAACTGCCCATGCTACCGTCGTCCCTCGTGAACGGGCAGAAACACGAAAGCCGCAGAGGTGGGCGACCAGGCGCGACCCCCGGAGGCCCAGAGGCGCGGGAACCCGAGCAGCCTCGGCTTCTCGATGTCCCGTCGTCGCCCTCCGACCACTTCTCGGGCACTGTCGAGCGGGTGACCTTTCACAACGACGAGAACGGCTTCTCGGTCCTGCGCGTCCAGGCGCGCGGCCGTCGCGAACTCGTCACCGTCGTTGGCCACGCGGCCTCGGTGTCACCCGGCGAGTTCATCCAGGCGGAGGGCGGCTGGGTCAACGACCGCGTTCACGGCGTGCAATTCAGCGCCCGCCTCCTGCGGGCTGTCGCGCCCACGACGGTCGAGGGGATCGAGAAGTACCTGGGGTCGGGCCTCGTGAAGGGAATCGGGCCGCACTTTGCGGGCCGACTCGTCAACGCGTTCGGAGCCTCAGTCTTCGATGTCATCGACCAGGCGCCGGAGAAGCTCAGGTCGGTCGAGGGGATCGGCCGCGTCCGCGCGCAACGGATCGTCGATGCCTGGCGCGAGCAGAAGGCGGTCCGGGAGATCATGGTCTTCCTCCACTCGCACGGCGTCGGCACGTCGCGCGCCGTGAGAATCTTCAAGACCTACGGGCAGGACGCGATGGCCATCATCTCCGAGAACCCCTACCGGCTGGCCGCCGACATTCGCGGCATCGGGTTCCTGACGGCCGACAAGATCGCCGGGACGCTGGGCATCGAGAAGACCGCGATGATCCGGGCTCGCGCCGGCATCGGCTACACGCTCGGAGAGGCGATGGACGAAGGGCACTGCGGGCTCCCGCTCGCCGAACTCCGGCCGGCCGCCTCGAAGCTGCTCGATATCCCCGAGACGTTGGTCGGCGAAGCGCTGGCACTGGAACTGTCGGCCGGCACGGTGGTCGAGGACACGGTGGCCGGCGCCGCGTGCGTGTTTCTCGCCGGCCTGCACGCCGCCGAGCGGATGATTGCAGCACGGATCCGCGGCCTGGCGTCGGGATCGATCCCGTGGAAGCCGATCGATGCCGAGCGCGCCATTCTCTGGGTGGAGGCGCGGCTGTCGATGTCGCTGGCCGCCATGCAGGCCGAAGCGCTGCGACTGGCCGTCCGGTCGAAGTTCCTCGTCATCACGGGCGGCCCCGGCGTGGGCAAGACCACGCTGCTGAACGCGATTCTGGCGGTCATCGGCGTGCGCAACATCCGTCTTGCGCTGTGCGCGCCGACCGGGCGGGCGGCCAAGCGCCTGTCGGAGACGACCGGCCTCCAGGCGAAGACCATTCACCGGCTGCTGGAGGTGGACCCGCGCGGCGGCGCGTTCAAGCGGCAGGAATCGCACCCGCTGGCGTGCGACCTGCTCGTGGTGGACGAGATGTCGATGGTGGACGTCCCGCTGATGCACGCGCTGCTTCGCGCCGTGCCGCCGCACGCGTCCGTCATCCTGGTGGGCGACGTCGATCAGCTGCCGTCGGTCGGACCGGGACAGGTGCTGTCGGACATCATCGAGTCGGGGGCCGTGCCGGTCGTCCGGCTCACAGAGGTGTTCCGCCAGGCGAGCGAGAGCCGGATCATCGTCAACGCCCACCGGATCAACCGGGGCGAGATGCCGGAGGTGGCGGCGGCAAACGCGGTGTCTGATTTCTACTTCATCGAGGTCGACGATCCTGAGCAGGGGGCGGCGCGGCTGCTCCAGATCGTGGGCGAGCGGATCCCCGCGAGGTTCGGCCTCGACCCCGTGCGCGACGTCCAGGTGCTGTGCCCGATGAACCGCGGCGCCCTGGGCGCCCGCGCCCTGAACGTGTCGCTGCAGCAGTTGCTGAACCCGGGGCGGGAGCCGCACATCGAACGGTTCGGCTGGGTGTACGCGGTCGGCGACAAGGTGATGCAGATCGAGAACGACTACGACAAGGACGTCTACAACGGCGACCTCGGGTTCATCACCGCGCTCGACGCGGACGCCGGCGAGCTCACGGTGGACTTCGACGGCCGCGAGGTGGTCTACGACCTCTCGGATCTCGATCGGCTGGTGCTCGCCTACGCGACCACCATTCACAAGGCCCAGGGATCCGAGTACCCGGCCGTCGTCATTCCCCTCTCCACGCAGCACTACCCGATGCTGCAGCGCAATCTCGTGTACACGGGCATCACGCGGGGCCGGAAGCTGGTGGTGATCGTCGGCCAGAGGAAGGCGCTGGCGATTGCCGTGGCGGGCAGACATTCGAGGCGGCGGTGGACGAAGCTGCGCGAGTGGCTCACCGCGAGCTGAACCCTTCGACTCGCTTCGCTCGCTCAGGGCAGGCCGCCTGCCGGCGGGCGACCGGCCGGTCGCCCCTACGGAGTCTCTGGCTGCCCAGCGCCTGCTGCCTGCTGCCTGCTGTCCGCAGTCCGCTGTCCGCTTGACACGCCATCCGAATCGGTGTTAACTAAATAGTTAGTTTAACCTACCGGTTAGTTAATCGCCCGGGAGCGCGGGACGCGGGCGGGCGACGGAGGAAGGCGTGAAGAGAGCGGCTGGAAAGACGCGCGGCGCCATCCTGGCGGCGGCGGCAACCGAGTTCGCCGCCGACGGGTTCGCCGGCGCGTCGGTGGCCGACATCGCCGCCCGCGCTCGGGTCAACAAAGCGATGATCTACTACCACTTCAAGAGCAAAAAGGGTCTCTACGTCGAGATCCTTCGCGACGTCTTCCGCTTCATGGGCGCCCGCACGGCTGACATCGCCGCCTCGGACCGGGAGCCGGGCCCCAAGATCGAGGCGTTCATCGACGCCCTCAACGACATGGCGGTCAGCCGGCCCTACATGCCGCCCATCATGATGCGCGAGATGGCCGAGGGCGCCATCCGCCTCGACGCCAACACGCTGCGGCTGATGGCAGGGATCTTCAACAACCTGAGGCTCATCCTGGAGGAGGGCGCACGCGAGGGCGTGTTCCGGCCCGCCAATCCGCTTCTCACGTATTTCACGCTCATCAGCCCGGTCATCTTCTTCCGCGCCACGGCCCCCCTTCGCGCCGCGCTCGAAAAGTCGCACATCGTCGACACGCGCGTGGTCGAGGCGGCGACGTTCGTGGCGCAGCTGAAAGCCGCCGCTCTCACGGTTCTGCTCGCCAACCCGGCCCCACCGGCGGCCCGGCAGCCGGCGCATCGGCGTTCACGCTCGACCCGTTCTGGAGACCACGCATGAAAGCGAATGCTCTCGTCACCGTCGTTCCCGTTGCTCTTGCCGTCGCGGTGCTCACCGCCGGGTGCGCGTCGAAGGCGCCGTCCGATCGCGTCCGCGCCTCGGGCAGTGTCGAAGCCACCGAAGTCCAGATCTCCTCGCAGGTCGGCGGTCGCCTCCTCGAGTTGAAGGTGGCCGAAGGCGACCGCGTGACGGCCGGCCAGGCGATCGCCCAACTGGACACGACCGATGCCCTGCTGGCGCTGCGGCGGGCCGCCGCGGATCGCGACCAGGCCGCTGCCCAGCTTGCCCTGCTCGAGGCCGGCTCGCGCCAGGAGGACATCCGTCAGGCCGAAGCGCAGGTGAGAGGCGCAGAGGCTGACACCGCCGGCGCCCGCGACGACCTCGCGGCCGCCGAAACGGACCTGGGCCGCTTCGAATCGCTGCTCAAGTCGAACTCCGGCTCCCAGAAGCAGCGCGACGATGCGGCGACCAGGCGGGACGTGGCACGATCCCGGCTGCTCTCGGCGCAGGAGCGCGTGCGCGCCGCCCGCGAGGCGCAGGTGCGCTTCGAGCGCGGGCCGAGGCCGCAGGAGATCGCCGCTGCCCGGGCCCGACTCGCGGCGTCCAACGCGCAGATTGCCACCCTCGAACAGAACGTCAAGGACGCCACGGTGGTTGCCCCGGTGGCCGGCACGGTCACCCAGAAACTCGCCGACGCGGGCGAGATCCTGGCGCCGCGGACGCCGATCGTGAACGTCGTCGATCTCGACCACGCCTGGGCGAACATCTACATCGACGAACCGCTCATCCCGCGGCTCCGCCTCGGCCAGCCGGCGACGCTCTACAGCGACGCAGGCGGCGCCGGCATCAAGGGCACCGTCACGTTCATCTCGCCGAAGGCCGAGTTCACGCCCCGCAACGTGCAGACAGCCGAGGAGCGGTCGAAGCTCGTGTACCGCATCAAGGTCTCGGTGGACAACACGCGGGGCGTCCTGAAGCAGGGCATGCCGGTGGAAGCCGATGTACCGCTGTCGGCGAAGTAGCGGCCATGTCCGACACCGCTGTCGTCCTCGACCGTGTCACCAAGCGCTTCGGCACAACCGTCGCCGTCAACGACGTGTCGCTCGAGATCCGTCGCGGCGAGATGTTCGGCCTGATTGGCCCTGACGGCGCGGGCAAGACAACGACCATCCGGCTGATCTGCGGCCTGCTGCGCGCGGACGCGGGCCGGATAGGCGTGCTGGGTGCCGACCCCATCAGGCAGCACGCCACCGTGACGGGGAGCGCCGGCTACTTCTCCCAGCGCTTCAGCCTCTACGGTGACCTGAGCATCGACGAGAACATCGCGTTCTTTGCGGAAATCCATGGGCTCACCGACTTCGGAGCGCGGCGCGATCGGCTGCTCGACATGACGCAGCTCACGCCGTTTCGCCATCGCCTGGCCGACCGCCTGTCCGGCGGCATGAAGCAGAAGCTGGCACTCGCGTGCACGCTCGTCCACGAACCGCAGGTCATCCTGCTCGACGAGCCGACGACGGGCGTAGACCCGGTATCGCGCCGCGAGTTCTGGAAGCTGCTCTCCGAGTTCCTCGCCCAGGGGATCACCATCGTGATGGCCACGCCCTACCTGGACGAGGCCGAGCGCTGCTCTCGTGTCGGCCTGCTCTCGGGAGGCACGCTGCTCGTGGTCGATACGCCTCAGGCGCTGCGGGACGGCCTCCCGGGCGTGATCATCGAGGTGCTTGCGCAGCCCCAGCACGAGGCGATCGACGCGCTCCGCTCGCTGCCTGGCGTCGCGGACATCCTGAGTTTCGGCGAGCGCGTCCATGTGCGGTGGACCGACAGCCAGCCGGGAACGGCCGCGCAGCAGATCGAGCGCCGGCTCCGCGAACAGGGAATTGACGTGGCGGGCATCCGGGAGATCCCGGCCTCGCTCGAGGATGTGTTCATCAACAGGGTGGCCGTACCATGAACTCGCTCCAGATTTCGCTCGTGACCGTCCTGTCTGCGGCGCTCCTGGCAGGCGACGGCGCCGCGCAAACCTCATCGCGCCTCACGCTCGACGACGCGATCGCCCGCGGTCTTGCCGCCAGCCATCGCCTGGCCGAGCTGACGGCGAGGCAGCAGGGGGCCGCGGCAGCCGTGCAGGGCCGCCAGGCGGCCGGCCGACCGCAGCTCTCGGCCCAGGCGGGCTATACCCGCACCAACCACGTGGACGAGTACTCGATCCAGGCGCCTGTCGGCCCGCCTCGCGTGATCTACCCGGATGTGCCCGACAACTTCAGGACCCGGCTCGACTTCCAGTGGCCCATCTACACGTTCGGCCGGATCGACGCGCTGGAGCGCGCGGCTCGCGCGGAGTCGGACGCGACCGGCTTCGACATGGCGGCGGCCAGGAACGACCTGAAACTGGAGATCACGCGCGCATTCTGGGCGGTCGTCACCGCGAACGAGGCCGTGCGGGTGGTGGACGAGTCGCTGAAGCGGATGGACGCGTCGGTGGAGGACATGCGCAACCGGCTGAAGGTCGGCCTGGTGCCGCCCAACGACGTCCTGTCATTGGAGGCGCAGCGCTCGCGACAGCAGATGCTGCTGGTGCAGGCGCGCAACAACCGCGAGCAGATGCTGACCGATCTCCGGCGCCTGACCGGCGCGCCCCCCGACAGCCCGCTGGAGATCGATGCCGTCCTCGAAGCGCCCGCCGCCGCGGTGGCGCCAGCCGACAGTCTGGTGGTCGCCGCCCGCGGCGCGAGGCCCGACAGGAAGGCGCTCGAGACCCGGGTGCAGGGTGCGGGCGAGCGGCGCGAGGCCGCGCTCGCCAACAAGCGGCCGGTCATCTCGGTGGGCGCCGGAGTGGACCTGGCCAGGCCAAATCCCCGGATCTTCCCGCGGGCTGCCGCGTGGAACGAGTCGTGGGATGCCAGTGTGAACTTCACCTGGACGTTCTGGGACTTCGGCCGCGTGCAGGCCGACGTGGCCGAGGCCCGGGCGAACGAGCGCGCGGTTCGCGAGCGCCTGGCCGAGTTCGACACGGTGCTCGATTTCGAGGTCCGCCAGCGTCGTCTCGACATCGAATCGGCGGGCGCCGCTGTCGCGGCCGCGATCGACTCGGTGCGGGCGGCCACCGAGGCGCGTCGCGTGGTCGGCGAGCGCTTCGCCTCGGGCGTGGCGACCAGCACCGAAGTGCTCGACGCGCAGGTCGCGCTGCTCCAGGCGGGGCTCGATCGCACGCAGGCGCTGGCCAGCGTGCGCCTGGCAGAAGCCCGGCTCGAACGCGCGCTCGGACGGTAATCATGGCTGCCCCCGCTCCTTCATCCATGGACGCCATCGTCGTCACCGACCTCACCCGCCGGTTCGGCAGCTTCGTCGCCGTGGACCATGTGTCCTTCACGGTCCGCACGGGCGAGATCTTCGGCTTCCTCGGCAGCAACGGCGCCGGCAAGTCCACGACCATCCGGATGCTGTGCGGACTGCTCGAGCCGACCTCGGGAACCGCCCTCGTCGGCGGGATCGACGTGAAGCGGGATCCCGAGGGCGTCAAGGCGCACATCGGGTACATGTCGCAGAAGTTCTCGCTCTATGAGCTGCTGTCGGTCGATCAGAACATCCGCCTGTACGCGGAGCTGTACGGCGTGGCGCCGGAGCGCTTCGCGGAACGGCGTCGATTCGTGATCGAAATGGCGGGACTTCACGGCCGGGAGGCTGCGCTTCCGAGGGATTTGCCGGGAGGGTTCCGGCAGCGCCTGGCGCTCGGCTGCGCGATCCTCCACGAGCCGCCCATCCTGTTCCTGGACGAGCCGACGGGCGGCGTCGACCCGATTTCGCGGCGGCAGTTCTGGCGGCTGATCGACCAGCTGTCGCGGTCCGGCGTGACGGTACTGGTCACCACGCACTACCTGGACGAAGCGGAGTATTGCCATCGCCTCGCCCTGATCCACGCGGGCAAGCTGGCGGCCCTCGGCACGACGGGCGAGCTGAAGCAGATCTTCGCGGACCGCCCGATCGTCGAGATTCGGACCCGCCGTTCCGTGGACGTGATGCGCGCGCTCGACGCGATGGAGGATGTCGAGGAGAGCAGCTTGTTCGGCACCGCCGTGCACGCGGTGCTTCGGTCCGGTGGGGTCTCCCCGGCGGATCTCGTCGCCCGGCTGGCCTTGCAGCGGCTCGAGGTCGAGTCGGTGGAACCTGTTCAACCGTCGCTCGAGGACGTGTTCCTCGACGTGGTGGAAAAGGCGGCGCGCAAATGAGGAAGGCGCTCGCGGTCGGCAAGAAGGAATTCCGGCAGATCGTGCGCGATCGGCGCACGCTCATGATCCTGCTGTTCATCCCCGTCTTCTTCCTGCTCCTGTACGGCTACGCGCTGAACTTCGACATCAAGCACGTGGCGCTGGCCGTCGAGGACCGGGACGACAGCGTGGAGAGCCGCGCCCTGGTCTCGGCGTTCCTCAACTCGGGCTACTTCGACCTGGCCGCCACGCTCCGTTCGCCGCAGGATCTCCGGCGGGTGATGGACGCCAACGTGGCGCGGGCCGCGCTTATCATCCCCGAGAACACCGGTCGCTCGGTCCGACGGGGTCAGGCCGCGCCGGTACAAATCATCATCAACGGCGACAACGCCAACACGGCGGCGACGGTGCTGGGCTACTCGGTCACCATCGTCCGCAGCGTCTCGATCAGCCTGATCGTCGAGCAGCGAGGGTTGAACCTCTCGCCGCCCGTCAGCGTCGAGCCTCGGATCTGGTTCAACCCGGAACTCCGCAGCACGCTGTTCCTCGTTCCCGGGCTGATCGCCTTCATCGGGATGATCACCGCGACCATCTCCACCGCGCTTTCTGTCGTCCGGGAAAAGGAGCGCGGGACATGGGAGCAGGTACGAATGGCGCCCATCAACACCGTGTCGTACGTCGTCGGCAAGACGTTGCCGTACCTGGGACTGTCCCTCATCTCGTCGATGGCCATCGTCGTGGCTGCGATGTGGCTGTTCGACCTGCCGATGCGCGGCTCCTGGGGATCCCTGCTCCTGGCCACCACGCTGTTCCTCCTCGCTGCGCTCGGGACTGGCCTGCTGGTCTCGACCATTGCCGACTCGCAGCTGATCGCGTTCCAGGTGGTGTTGATTCTGGCCTTCCTGCCGACGTTCCTCCTGTCCGGGTTCATCTTTCCCATCCAGAACATGCCCACACCGATCCAGGCGGTCACGTATCTGGTGCCGGCGCGCTACTTCCTGGTCGCCCTGCGGGGAATCGTGCTGAAGGGAGTCGGTCTGGCCGCCGTGTGGCGCGACATGACGGCGCTCAGCATCTATGCCGTCGTCGTGCTCGGCCTGGCGTCGGCCCGCCTGGCGCGCGAGAGAGGGTGAGGCGGAGGTACCATGCGACGCCTGTTCTTCATGATCTGGAAAGAACTCCTCGAGCTTCGGCAGGACAAGCGGATGCTGCCGATCGTGTTCGTGGCGCCGATCCTTCAGCTCATTGTCCTCGGCTACGCGACGACCACGGACGTGAAGAACGTGCCGATGATCGTGGCGGACGCCGACCGGTCCGCGGCCAGCCGCGAGTTGATCCAGAAGTTCGACGCGTCGCCGTACTTCACGGTCACGTCGATCGTGACCAGCGTGAACGACGTGGCGCCCTATCTCGAAGAGGGTCGCGCCTGGATGGCGCTGTCGATCCCGGTCGGGTACGGACAGCAGGTCGGCGCAGGACGTCCGACCAGCGTCCAGATCGTGGCGGATGGAACCGACGCGAACTCCACGAACATCGCGCTCGGGTACGCCAGCAACCTCGTGGCCTCCTACGCGCAGGAGCTGCTGGCCGCGCGACTGCCGGGCGGCCGGCTCCCGGCGGGGCTCGAGGCGGACGTCCGCGTCTGGTTCAACCCGCAACTGGAGAGCAAGGACTTCATGATCCCCGGCGTCCTGGCAATCCTGCTCATCGTCATGACCATCGTGCTCGCCTCGATGGGGATCGTGCGCGAGAAGGAACTGGGAACGCTCGAGCAGCTGAACGTGACGCCGCTCCGGCGCTGGCAGCTCATCGTCGGCAAGCTCCTGCCCTACGGCCTGATCGGGATGATCGACATCTTCCTGGTGGTGGGCGTGGCGCGGCTGTGGTTCCGCGTGCCGCTGCTCGGAAGCTTCTGGCTGCTGTTTGGGCTGAGCCTGGTGTTCCTGCTCAGCACGCTGGGCCTCGGCCTGTTCGTCTCCACGATCTCAGAGAACCAGCAGCAGGCCATGATGACGGCGGTCTTCTTCTTTCTGACGCCGATGATCTACCTGTCGGGATTCGTGTTTCCGATCGAGAACATGCCGGCCGTCATCCAGCCGTTTACGTATCTCATCCCGATGCGGTATTACCTGGTCATCGTGCGAGGGATCTTCCTGAAGGGAGTCGGGCTGGACGTGTTGTGGCCACAGGCGCTGGCGCTGCTCGCGTGGGGCGTGGCGATCCTGGGTCTCGCCACGCTGCGGTCAAGCAAGCGGGCGGCGTAAAACGCGCCGCCCGATTGACACCCGCGGGGAAGCCAACGAGCTTATGCCACCGCCGACTTCAGGTCGGACGTGCACTGGGGACACCGGCTCGCCTTGAGCGGAATTGTCGACGTGCAGTACGGACATGCCTTCGTCACCACCTCGGGAGCCGGCGCCGGCGTGCGCATCCGATTCACCTGCTTCACCACGAGGAAGATCGCAAACGCGATGATGGCGAAATCGACGACGCTGTTCAGGAACAGGCCGTAGTTGAACGTCACCGCGCCCGCCTTCTTCGCCTCCTCGAGGGTCGCGAACGAGGCGCCGGAGAGCGTGAAGAAGAGATTCGAGAAGTTCACCTTGCCGAGCAGGAGGCCCAGCGGAGGCATCAGAATGTCAGCCACGAACGAGCTGATGATCTTCCCGAACGCCGCACCGATGACGATGCCAACGGCCATGTCGAGCACGTTGCCCTTCATGGCGAATTCCTTGAACTCCTTCAACATCGTATTCTCCTCGACCAAGTGCCAGATCACGTGAGGCAGCACGATCGGACGAACACGGTAGTGTCGCAAAGCGCGGCGGGAGAAGTCTAGCCAGAACTGCGATCTGGGCGGGATACGGTGCGGGAAGGGTTGAGCAGCGAGCGAAGAGGCAGAACGCAGGGCTGGCGCGAGACCAGCCCTGCGCGATCGAGGCTTACCGGCCGATCTTCACGTCGCCGGAGAACGTCTTGAGGCGCAACTTGCGGTTCGGGTCGCCTCCGTTGAGGTCGGCGCGCAGCCGCCCGCGCTTCTGCTCGTTCAGCGTCAGCGGCAGGTCTCCCGAGAACGTCTTGATCGACTGCTCGCCGCTGACGTTGCGCACGTGCACGTCGCTGCTGAACACGTCCAGCTTCAAGAGAGCGTTCCTCGGGACCTGGATGTCGAACTCCGTCTGGACGACGTTGTCCTTCTCGGAGTGCCAGTTCTCCTCCTTCTTGTTGGCCTGGATGGTCACTGTCGATCCGGTGGCCTGGATGTCCAGCTTGATGTGGTCCAACCGGTCACGCGACGCCGTCCGAACCGCGTCGATCGTCACCTCGCTCACGTCGGCGCCGACGATTCGCACCTGCCCGGAGAAGTTGTGGAGAGACAGCGTTCCGCCCGCGGCCAGGGGAACGACTTTGTGGATCCGCTCGGTTTCCGCGGCAGCCGCGAATACCGGCACCAGGCACGCTAACAACGCAACAGCAAAGATCGGACGAAGAGATTTCATCGGTAGCGCTCCTTCCGCTGTTGGCATAGACGGGATGCCAGCGTGGAAGGTTGCCTGGGCCCAGGAAGTGGCCGGCTGCTACCGCTCTCGTGGCAGGTCCAGCTGCATCGTCCCGGTGTAGATCGCCATGCCGACGACGGCATCGATGCCCTTGGCGTCGAGATTGTCAACTTCCGCCTGCGTGGCGATGCCGCCGGCAGCGGAGAGCCGGCGCGTGGTGGCCGCGCGGATGGTCTCGATGGCGGCCAGGTCCATTCCCTGCATCAGTCCCTCGTGGTCTACGTCGGTGTAGAGGAACCCGCCGCAGTACGGTTCGAGCGCCTTGATGGCTTCGAGTGGCGTGATGGCCAGCGTCGTCCGCCAGCCGTGGATAACGAGGCGGCCACCGCGCGTATCCACGGCCGCCACCACCTGGTCGCGGCCGACAGCGTCGCAGACCTTTGCGGCAAACGACAGGTCCGGACGCCCTTCTTTGAAGAGCGCCGAGCTGAGGATGACCTGCTTCGCGCCCGCGTCGATGACCTGCTTCGCGCGTTCGACCGAGCGGATGCCGCCGCCGACCCGGCATGCCAGCTTGGCGGAGACGCGTCGCACGAGGTCGTCGTTGTTGCCGGTAGCCATGGCCGCATCGATGTCGATGAGCTGCACCATGGGAAAGTTCCGGAAGCGCCGGACCCAACGGAAGACGTCGGAGCTTTCGATGGCAACCCGGTCGCCCTGGACGAGCTGGACGACTTTACCGCCTTTGAGGTCGATACTGGGGATGAGCATGAGCCGGCCGCACAACTACCGCCGCCCCCGATCAATCGACCGGGTGGGGCCAGGTCTTGAATCCTCACTTTTTTCAGACCTGACCCCACCAGCATCGCACCGGGATGGCGTTTGCCGCAAGGTGTCGTTTCAGCGCGAACAGATCGCGTTCGGCCCGAGCGTCTTGCGCGCCTCGTCGTACACGGCGCGCACTTCCCGATAGCCGAGGTAGTAGGTGGTGAGCTGCACGGGGCTCGTGATGCTGCGCCTGGAAAGCCCCTGGGCGGCCAGCGATACGGTTCCCTTCGGCTGCGCCGCAAGTCGCAAGTCGCAAGCCCCAAGCCGGATTACTGGCCACCTCGTCCGCCGCGGCCACCACGCCGCGCACCGCCGACGGCCGGCGCCGCGTCAAAGGCCACCGGGCGGCCGTCCACGAACACGTGCTTCACGGTCGTCTTCTCGTCGAACAGGTCGCCATCGGTGATCACGAGGTTCGCAATCTTGCCCTTCTCGATGGAGCCAACCCGGTCCGCGGCCCCGGCAATCGTCGCCCCGTTGATCGTCAGGGCGCGAATCGCCGCGTCGGCCGACAAGCCGGCCTTGACGGCCTTCGCGGCGTTCCGCACGAAGTCCTTCGGATCGGTCAGCCCTCCCGACTCGAAGGCGAAGACCAGGCCGGCCTTGTCGAGCGCGGCGGGAACTTTGGGCGCGTTGGCCCGCTCGCGGAGAACGCGAATCGGCTCGTCGGCATCGGGCGCCAACATGCGGGAGCGTGTCGGGAAGTTGAGGCTGTAGATGACCCGGGCCTTCTGCGCCTTCAGATCCGCTGCGGCCTGGTCGGCCTCGATGGCGCCGGTAATGATCGGATCGAGCTTGAACTCCTTCGCCAGGCTGAGCGCGCGGCGAATCTCGTTCGCGTTCCCCGCCTGGAACGCCACCGGCATCTTTCCGGCGAGCGCGGGCTGGAGCGCCTCGAGCGACGCGTCGTACACCGGGCGGGTCGCCGGCTTCTTCCCGCGATCGAAGAGCGCCATCTCGAGCTGGTAGTGACCGCCATCGAGGAACGCCTGGCGCACGAACGCGATGACACCCATCAGCGAGCCCGGGTAGCCACCGTCCCCTTCGCGCGTGGGGAACGACACGTGAAGAGCGACCGGTGTGCGGAGGACGTACTGTCCTCGACGCTCGTCCGCCAGGTTGCCGATCTGCGGCTCATCGTCCGGCGCGACGACGTTGATCAACGAGCTTCGGCCCTTGATCACGTCGCCTGTCGGCACCGAGAGCACCGTGGTGATCCCCGCGGCGGCCAGGCGCCTGAGCTCGGGCGCGTCGGCGCGCAGGCACGCCGCGGCCTCGAGCTGTGGACGGAGAATAAACTGACGCCGGGCCCGCTCGATTTCCATGAGCGTCCGGGCGTCGCGGGGCGGCTCGGCGGACGGGATCACGAGTCCGGCGGAGTTGCCCATGTCGATCAGGCCCGGGTAGACGGACAGTCCTTTGCCGTCGATCACCACCGCGTCGGCCGGGGCCGACAGGCCGGAGCCGACCGCCTCGATGAAGCCGTTGCGGACGAGAACCGTACCCGATTCGATCGGCGCGCCGGCCGCGGTGACGATGCGCGCCCCGGTGATGGCATAGACGTGCGGCGCCTCGGCGCGGCCGGCAAAGACGGCGGCGACCACGAGCGCAAAGGCAAGGACGATGGTCGGGGTGTATCGCGTGTTCATGAGAGCCTCGTCATGGCGGGGGCTGCCTTCGACTTCGCTCAGGCCAAGGAAGCCCCGCCCTACCGCTTTGGGTAGCTACCGCTTCAGGTAGCGCTCGTAGAGCGACAGGTGCTTGTTGGCCAGTTCCACGTCCTGGCCGTTGATGATGACGTGCGTCACCTCGGTGCGCACCTCGAGCGGGTCGCCCTTTGCCACCAGCAGGTTCGCCGTCTTGCCTGGCT
The DNA here is from genome assembly GCA_017883185.1 of Acidobacteriota bacterium. Lineage (GTDB taxonomy): Bacteria > Acidobacteriota > Vicinamibacteria > Vicinamibacterales > Fen-181 > FEN-299. The sequence continues at coordinate 11,444 of JADGOB010000031.1, read as the reverse complement.
CGATGCTGCCGAGGGTGTCGGCAACGCCCAGGATCTCCGCGGCGTTCACGGTGAGCGCTCGAAGCGCCTCGTCGCGCGACAGTCCCCACGCCACCGACATCGCCGCCTGGTAGGGCACCTGCCGCACGTTCGCGTTGTCGCCGGTGGCGAACGCGAACTTGACGCCCGCCTTCGCCAGTTCTGCCGCGGCCTGGTAGCTGGCGGCGTGGAACTGGTCCTCACGGGTGGGCAGCGTCAGGATCGAACCGAGGATCACGGGGACGTTCTTCTCCTTGAGCAACGCCGCGACGAGCGCCGCCTCGGGGCCGGAGCAGATCACGATCCGAATCCCGGCGCGCTCGGCAAACGCGACGGCGTCCTTGATGTCCTGCGCCCGGCTGGCCGTCGTAAACAGCGGGATCTGCTTGTCGACAACCGGGACCAGCGCCTCGAGCATCCAGTCCACCTGCCGGTCCGGTCCGCTTGCCTTTGCGTAGGCCCGTGCCTGGTCGAACACCCGCATCAGCCCATCGAGCCGGGCGTCGCGTTCCCGTTTCAGGTCGTCGTAGGTGCGTTCGCCCGTACCGCCGCCAGCGCCCCCGGGCCCGCCGCGTCCTCCGCCTCCGCCCACGCCCGGGAACTGGAAGCTGATCCCGGCGATGGGCTGCACGGTGCTCTCTTCCCAGGTCCATCCATCGAGGTTCATCACCGGCACCTGGCCGCCGAGCACACCGCCGTTGGGGAAAACGGCCACTGTGGTCACGCCATTGGCGCGGGCCACCAGGATCGCCTCGCTGTCGTTGTGGTAGGCCACGACCGTCCGCATGTGCGGGTTGTAGTCGAGCATCTCCGTGGTGTCTTCGTAGCCGCGAGGACCTGGCTCGGAGAGGCCAATCGTCGTCTTCGCGTTGATCCAGCCCGGGTACACCTCGGCACCCGCCGCGTCGATCACCTTCGCGCCGGCAGGAACCGTCACGTTCGCTCCCACGGCTTCGATCTTCCCGTCGCGGATCACGATGGTGCCGCGCTCGATCGTGGGCTTCGTGACGGGAACGATCTTCGCGTTGGTGATCGCCAGCACGCCCTTCGTCTTGGTGCCGGCGGTCATCTTCGGCGCAAGGCGCGCGAGCAGGGCTTTGCCGCCCGACGGCGGGGTCGCGGACGACTGGGGCGATGCCCCTGTGGCGGGCGTCGCGCTGTCCACGGCCTGGGCCACCGCACCCGGCCGGCGTTCGCTGGCCTGCCGTTCCGCCTTCTCGGCCGCCATCAACTCGGCCTTCTCCTGGTCCACCTTCGCCACGCGTTCGAGGTCCGCCTGCCGGTCGTAATAGAGCACGCCGTCGATGTAGGTCCGCTCCACCACGGCGTAGGAGCTCAATGGGTGCTTCGTCCAGATGACGATGTCCGCATCCTTGCCCGCTTCGAGCGAGCCGACCCGCTTCTCGAGGCGAAGCTGCTTCGCCGGGTTGATCGTCACCAGTTCCAGCGCCTGCTGCTCGGTGAGGCCGCCCCAGTGCATCATCTTCGCCGCCTCGGTGTTCAGGCGACGCGCGTGCTCGGCGCTATCCGAGTCGATGGAGACCACCACGCCGGCCTTCATCATAATGGCGGCGTTGTAGGGGATCGCGTCGATCGCCTCCACCTTGTAGCCCCACCAGTCGGAGAACGTCCCGACCGCCGCGCCATGCGCGGCCAGCTCCTTCGCGACCTTGTATCCCTCGAGACCGTGCTCGAACGTCGTCACCTTGAAGCCGAACTCCTCCGCGAGGCGCAGCATCATCAGCATCTCGTCGGAGCGGTACGCGTGCACGTGGGTGAGGCGTTTCCCCTCGAGCACTTCGACCAGCGGATCGAGCTGGAGGTCGCGGCGCGGCGCGAGGACGTTCTCGCCGGCCTTCTTGCGTTTCTCGTAGTCCTGCCAGGCCCGCTGGTAGGCCCGGGCGCGCGTGAACGCGTCGCGGATGACGAACTCCACGCCCGGCCGGCTCGCGGGGTACCGCGATGGACCGGGCTGCACGGCGCCGGTCCTCATCGCCTTGGGGTTCTCGCCCAGCGCGAACTTGAGGCCCGGCAGCCCGGCGTCGAAGACGAACTCTTCTGCGCGGCTCTTGCCCCAGCGCAGCTTGATAATCGTGTTCGTGCCGCCAATCGGGTTGGCGCTCCCGTGGAACACGCTGGCCACCGTCACGCCGCCGGCCAAGTCGCGGTAGATATTCACGTCGTCCGGGTCGAGCACGTCGAGGACGTTGGTCATCGAGCTGACCGTCGTCCCGCCTTCGTTCGTGGAGTCCTCCGCAATGTGGGAGTGTTCGTCGATGATGCCAGGCGCGACGAACTTGCCGGTCGCGTCCACGACCTCGGCTCCAGCCGGAACAGCGAGGTTGGCGCCGACGGCGGCGATCTTCCCGTCGCGGACGATCACCATGCCGTTGGGAATCGTGCCCTTCGTGACGGTCAGGATGGTGCCGCCCTTGATGACAAGCGGCGCCGTGGCGCTGCGCGCCGGCGCTTGCGCTGTGACGAGCGGCGCCCACGCGGACGCGCAGGCGATCGCGGCCGCGACGGCCAGCAGGCCACGCAGGTATCGGGAATTCACAATGCCCTCCAATGAGTGCAGGAGACGGAATCGCGCTGGCGGCGAGGACCGGCCGCCGGCTCAGGCGGTGCAAGTATAGTGGAATCTGGGTGGCGACTCGGCTTGTGACCGGGCGTGAGGCTATACTTTCCCAACATGAAGGCCGGCATCGCGTCTCGCAGTTCTCGACGAACCACACGGGTCCCGACCATCCTGCTGCTGGTCGCCTCGGCCGTTCTCGCCGTCCACACCGTGGCTCCGCCGACGCCCGAACCGCTGCTGCTGGTTGGTGTCCGCATCCTGGATACTCTCGCAGGTCGGTACCTGCCAGCGGCGGGCGTCCTGGTGGTCGGCGATCGCATCACCGACATCTTCGTGCGGCTTCCAACGAATCTCCCGGCCGGCACACGCCGGATCGACCTGGCTGGCGCGACCCTGGTCCCCGGGCTGGGCGACATGTTCGCGACAGCGGCGCCCGACGGGTCTGCCGACGCGGACTTCTACTATGCGATGGCGCTCGCCCACGGCGTCACGAGCTACCGCGTGGTTGGCGGACGATTGCCGTGGGCGGCATCACAGCGCGAGCGGGTGAAAGCTGGCGAGATCGTGGCGCCGCGGCTGTGGATTGGCGGCCCCAGGTTCGACCAGCAGGCGCCGCCGTCGTTCTCGACACGCAGGGTGGCGGATGAGGCGGCCGCGCGCCGCGAGGTGGCCGAGCAGGCATCGCTCGGCGCCGAATGGGTGTCCGTCTCTGCGACCACCGGGCCCGACGTCTACCGGGCGATCGTGGGCGCCGCGCGAACTGGCGGGCTGCGCGTCAGCGGCGAGCCCGGTGCGACACCGACCGGCGAACTGGTCCGGCTTGGCGTTGACGCCATCGACCGACTGGGGTTCTGGACGAGAGGCCGCCAGGACTACGAACGCGAGCTGGGCTCGCGGCCGGATTACCCGCGCACCGTCGGCGACGAGCTGACCGACTATCTCTGGCAGCGCGCGGGCGCAGCCGACCTCCGGCCGGTCATTCCGAAGACGGCGCGACGTCGCGTCGTGGTCATCCCGATGCTCGCGTCATTCAACGGCACGCTCGGCGCCGAGGCCTTGATGCAGGACACGGCGCTCCCGGTCCTGCCCGGCCGCTGGCGCGAGGCGCTCCTGGCGCGGGCGCATCCCGGCTCGTGGCCAGGCGCTGCGCGCGCCGCGGAGGCCGCCGCAATCCGGGCCAGGCTCGCGCGCGACCTGGTGACGGCCGGCGCCAGGCTGGTGACAGGCGTTGATGTCGAGTCGAGCGGCTACAACATTCCGGGAGCCGGCGTGCACCGGGAGCTCGCGCTGCTCGTCGCGGCCGGGGTCAGCACCGTCGACGCCATCCGGACCGCCACCCTCAACTGCGCGGAACTGCTGGGGTCGGCGGGTTCCCTTGGACAGATCAAGGTCGGCTTCAAGGCTGATCTGATTGCGGTCGAAGGCGATCCGCTGGCGAGGGTCGCGGACCTGCAACGGATCAAGTTGATCGTGCGCGGCGGCGAAGTCCTCGAGCGCGACCAACTGCTGGCGCAGGCGCGCCGGGCCGTAAGGTAGGGCACCTGGAGACCTGCCTGGCTTGTTGTGTTGTCGTCAGCAGCGCCGCAGGTCGCCAGCCCCAAGTCGCGGGCCGAGTTGCTACGCCGGGGTCAGAGGAGCGTCTTCGCCAGCTCCCACGCGCGGGCCACGTGGCGCTCCTCGGTCCTCAGGTTGCCGACGGCCAGCCGCAGCGTGAAGCGGCCGTTCAGTTTGGTGTGCGAGAGGAACACCTCGCCGGTCGCGTTCATCGCGTCGAGAAGTCGCTGGTTCAGCGTCTCCAGCCCTGCTTCCGACCAGTCCTTCCCGCGCGGCCTCGCCCTGAAACACACCACGCTGAACGGGACGGGCGCCAACCGCTCGAAGTCGGGATCCCCGTCCACCCAGCCGGCAAAGAGACGAGCCAGCCGCATGTGTTCGGACAACCGCGCCCGAATGCCCTCCGCCCCGAAGTAGCGCAGGATCATCCATAGCTTGAGCGCGCGGAACCGCCGTCCGAGTTGCACGCCCGTGTCCATCAGGTTTTTCACCGCGCCCGCTTCCGTGGTCTTCAGGTACTCGGGCGTGAGGGAGAAGGCCTGCCTGAGCAGGTCCATCCGGCGGCAGTAGAAGGCACTGAGATCGAACGGCGTGAACAGCCACTTGTGCGGGTTGACGACCATCGAGTCGGCCCGCTCCACTCCGTTCAGGATGTAGCGGCACTCGGGGACGATGGCCGCCGAGCCGGCATACGCGCAATCGACGTGAAGCCAGATCCGCTCGCGCTCGCAGATCGCGACGATCGCCTCCACCGGATCCACGCTCGTCGTGGATGTCGTGCCCACGGTGGCCACAACCGCCATCGGCACGATGCCCGCGCGCCGGTCTTCGGCAATCGCCAGGTCGAGCTCGTCCGGGCGCATGCGGAACTCCGCGTCGGACGGGATCTTCCGCAGCGCGTCGTGGCCGAGGCCGAGCAGGATGACGGCCTTGTCAATCGACGAATGGGCCTGGTCCGAACAGTAGACACGGTAGCGCGGAAGCTCGGGCCGTCCCGGCATGCCGGCTGTGCGCACCCTGTCAACCGCCGCCTCGCGGGCCGTGGCCAGCGCGTGCAGGCTCGACATTGACGCGGTGTCGTAGATGACACCCTCGAAGAGATCCGGCAGGCCCATCAGCCGGCGCAACCAGCCGAGCGCCACCTCTTCGAGCTCGGTCACCGACGGCGACGTGCGCCACAACATGCCCTGCGCGTTCAGCGCCGCCGACAAGAATTCCGCGAGCACGCCTGGCGCGCTCCCGGTGATCGCGAAGTAGGCGAAGAAGCCCGGGTGGTTCCAGTGCGTGACGCCCGGGACAATCAGCCTCTCGAAATCGGAGAGGATGTCGGAGAACGCCTCCCCGTGCTCGGGCGCGTCGGCAGGAAGGGCGCTCCGGATATCGCCCGGCTTCACCTGCGACAGGACCGGGTAGCGTTCAGGATGCGCGAAGTAGTCGGCAATCCAGTCCACGACCCGGTATCCTTCACGCCGGAAGGACTCGGGATCCATGTCCCCGGTCTCTCTCGGGTCGCGGGTCACGGCCTCGTCTTTCCGTGCGACTTGAGGTAGTCGAGCATGAACTCGCGCAGCGGCTGGGCGATGTTCTTCGAGAGATCGGGCAGCTCGCTCATTGCCTTCTCAACCGGCCAGCCGTCGATCATCACGCGCTTGACGGCCCAGAACATCGACGCGCGGCCGCCGCTTGCGCAGTGCAGCATCATCGGCTGGTTCTCGGGCATCGCCACGACCTTCAGGAACTCGTCAAGCTTGGACGGGTCGGGCGACATGTTCACGAAGGGCAGGTGGATGTAGTTGAGGCCGGCGTCCTGCGCGGCCTTCTGCTCCTCTTCAAGGTTGGCGCCCGGCTCGGACGCCGTGCGCAGGTTCACGATCGACTTGTAGCCAGCCTGCTTCAGCGCGGCGAAGGCCTCGGGTGAAAGCGCACCGCCGCACGCAATTGTCGAATCGACTTTCGTGAAGTTCCGGACGCCGGCCACGGCGTCCTTGGCCGGAGGCGCCTGCTCGGGCTTGGCTTGGGCAGCTTGCTGGGTTGGCGCCGCGACCTGTTGCGAGGCCGATTGCCGCGCTCCAAGAGTGGCCGCCAGGCCGAGAACGAGGGTCAGGGCGAGGAGTGAACGGACACGCAGTGGGGATGTTTGCATGTCTCCCATTGTAGGACAACGACCCGCTATTTTTCGACGGTCACACTGACCGGCGCCTGCGTCCTCACGCTCAGGGTGGTACCGGCCGGCAGGAAGACCGGGCGCCGGTCACCGCTCATCGCCGCCGCGGCGCCGCCGGCCGCGCCGATCCCGCTGCCGATTGCCGCACCCCTGCCACCGCCGAGGATTGCGCCGATGATCGCGCCGCCAATCGCCGCGCCGCCAATCTTGGCCGAACTCTGGTTCGCCGGCGATTCGCCTTCGCGATACACCGTGTCGGTATTGATCAGCACGCGCGACTCATCGGCCAGCACCAGCGTGTTGAACCTGATCCCGATCCTTGCCCGCTCCTTCACCCGCCCGCCCTTCTCGATCATGATCACTGAGCCGATGGCGTGCGTGCCGGCCGGGATGGCCACCCGCCCGTTCACGCGAACGTCGCGTGTGACGCGCGCGTCAACCTGGTCTTCCACTCGGGCGTACTCGGTGCTGATCGACGACTCGAGCTGCAAACCGAGCACCGATTCCGCCGGCACCACCACCTCTTCCCACAGCTTCACGTTGTCGTTCGACGCCTGCTCGGGCTCAACCTTCCCAGGCTCGACCGAGGTAACCGGGGGAAGAGCGAGCGGTGAAACGAGCGGCCCGGGCCATGAGCGCTGCGTGGCCAGATTCGAGTCCGCTCCGCTCGAAGCCGGGGCGGGCGGCGGCTCGATGGGGGCCTGGGAGGGCGCCTCCCCTGCCCGGGGAGACAGTGGTGGGACCTTGGCTGAACGTCCCGGGGCCTGCCACGAAGCCGAATTGGCCTTCGCCTGCGGCTTTTCGGTATTTCCGGCGGCTGCACTGGGCGGCGCAGCGGGAGGCGCCGCAACCTCGGAAGGCGGCGCGTCCGCAAAGGCCTGGGAGGCACCGGCCGCTGGAGATGTGGTGCCCGTAGCCCCTACAGGTTGTGGTGATGCTGCCGCCAGCGGGGTTGCAGGCGAAGCAGCCTTTGATGAGCTGGACCTGGCGTGCTGCAGCGTCGCGAAATAGGCGCCACCGCCCGCAGTCGCCGTGCAGGCAACCACGAGCAGGCCGAACGCCCACGGTTTTGAGAGCATGGGACACTCCTGACGACCGGTCAGTAGAGCAATTGCTGTGCCCTGGTTTCGCACCAGAATCCCACTGTTTTTTGTGCGTCTGGCGAACATACCCTCCATTTCAGCCGGTTCGCCGTCCACCCTAGTGGTCAGCCTGCCCGCAGGCAGGGACAGCCTCTGGCCTGTCCCACGTTTCCGATTCGTGCGATCATCGTGCGACGTGAAACTCCTCGATCAGATTCCCGGTTCCGGCGACGTGCTGTTCCGCTGGCGCGGGCCGCTGCCGCTGCTGATGCTTCCCCTGTTCCTGCTGGGGTTACTCGACGCACGCCTTCCGGCGACGCTTTCGCCGGCCGTGCAGGTCTGGCAGTTCGTGTCGCTGGCCATCGCCCTCAGCGGCCTGGCCGTCCGGGTCATCGCCATCGGGACCGCTCCGGCCGGAACGTCCGAGCGCAGCACCACTAATCCGCGCGCCTCGATGCTGCGGACAACAGGCCTCTACTCGGTGGTGCGCCACCCGCTCTACGTCGGCAACACGCTGACCGCGGTCGGCTTCGCGTGCTTCACCACGGTGTGGTACCTGCCCGTGATTGTCGCCCTGCTCGGCGTGCTCTACCACGAGCGAATTGCCGCGCGCGAAGAAGTGTTCCTTGAGGGGCGTTTCGGCGACGAGTTCCTGCGATGGGCCGGTTCGGTACCCGCGATGCTCCCGCGGCTGTCTGGCTACGTGCCTTCGGCCGCGCCATTCGTGTGGCGCCGTATCCTCAGCCGCGAGTTTCACGGCCTGCTCGTGATCGGCGCCGTGCTGTTCGTGCTGGACGTCGTCCGCTCGGCACTCGCGACCGGCCGCCTCGTCTTCGATCCATTCTGGACGGCCTTCTTCCTCCTCACCGCCGCCGTCTTCATCGTCTGCAGCGTGCTGAAGAAACACACGCGCGTGTTGAAGGTGGATGAGTCGGGCGAACTCGTCACCTGAGCGCGTGGGCTCGTCGTCCGGTCTCCGTTGAGCGTTCTCCGCTCAAAGTTCGGCGTTCCGCGTTCTCCGTTTGGCGTTCTCCGTCTTTTGTCTGAGAGGATCCCATGCCCCTGCTTTCCCGCGACCAGATTGAGGAGCGCCTGCACTCGCTCGACGGGTGGCGCTTCGAACGCGACGCAATCGTCAAGACGTTCACGTTTGCCGGGTTTCCCGAGGCCGTGGCCTTCGTGAGCCGGCTGGTCCCCGGCGCCGAGGCGGCCGACCACCATCCGGATGTCACGGTCAACTACAAGCGCGTGACACTCGCGTACTCGACCCACAGCGAGGGCGGCGTGACGGACAAGGACTTCGCCGGCGCGACGCTGGCCGAAGAGAGGACCTGCCTTCCACGCGCGACCGCGTGACTCCAGGCCCGGGCACGCCTTCCCCCGCGTTTTGTGCTATAACGCGCGGGTCCGTCCGCATTTCTCGCTGAACAACAGGAGGGTCTCGATGCCACGGCGCCTCACGCGCATCTTCTTTCTTTCGTGTCTTCTCGGGCTCGTCTTCGCCAGTGGCCCGACCGTGCTCTCGGGTAGCGGCGCGCCACAGCGCAAGGCCGTGCCGCCGCAGAAGATCGACGCCGAGTACACGGCGAAAATCAAGGAATACACGCAGGATCCGCGGATCCTCACCGAACTGGTGGACCACCTGCCTGCGTCGGCCACCGTGCCCACCCCGCTCAAGTTCCTCGGCCGCGTCGCCGGGACCCCGGACGAGCTGACGTACTACAAGGACATGCAGCGGTACTTCGATGCCCTGGCCAAGGCGTCGCCGCGCGCGAAGCTGTTCACGATCGGCAAGAGCGAGGAAGGCCGCGACATGATCGTGATGGCCATCGCGGACGAGGCCACGATCAAGACGCTGGATAAGTACAAGAAGGTCCTCGCCGACCTCACCGATCCGCGACGGTTGACCGAGGCGCAAGCGAAGGCGTTGATCGCTGGCGGGAAGCCGATCTACTGGGCGACGGGCAACCTGCACTCTGGCGAGACGGGCAGCGCCGAGATGGAAATGGAGCTCGCGTATCGCCTGCTGGTCGAAGAGTCGCCGTTCATCCAGGCGATCCGGAACAACGTCATCGTGTTCCTCACACCCGTGCTCGAGGTGGACGGCCGCGAGAAGGTGGTGGACAACTTCTACTACCAGAAGAAGACCAGCAAGTCGATCCCGCTCGTCTACTGGGGGCAGTACGTCGCGCACGACAACAATCGTGACGGCCTCGGCGTGGGACTGAAGCTCACGCAGAATGTGCTCCGCACGTATCTCGAGTGGCACCCGACCGTGCTGCACGACCTGCACGAGTCGGTGTCGTATCTCTATTCGTCCACGGGCGCCGGGCCCTACAACGTCGCGCTCGACCCGCTGCAGACCGACGAGTGGTGGCTGTTGTCGAAGTACGAAGTCGCCGAGATGACCAAGCGCGGCGTCCCAGGCGTGTGGACGGGCGGCTTCTACGACGGCTGGACCCCCAACTACCTGTTCTTCATCGCCAACCTCCACAACAGCATCGGGCGGTTCTACGAGACGCAGACCTACGGGCCTCGCAACCAGACCCTGACCCTGCCGGCGAACTCGACGAGCAAGGAGTGGTACCGGCCCAACCCGCCGCTCCCGACCATCAAGTGGGGCCCGCGCAACAACGTCAACATCCAGCAGAGCGCGCTGCTGCTGGCCATGTCGTTCGTCGCGAAGAACAAGGACATGTTCCTCGAGAACTACTACCTGAAGAACAGGCGCGCCGTAGAGAAGGGCAAGACCGAGGCGCCGCACGCGTGGGTGATCCCGGCCGGCCAGCGGCGCAGGGGCGAGGCCGCGAACTTCGTCAACCTGCTGCGCCTGCAGGGCGTGGAGGTGCACACGGCCAACGCCGCGTTCACGGCGGGGAAGGTCCAGGTCGCGGCTGGCGACTACGTGGTCCGGATGGACCAGCCGTTCGGCAACCTCGTCACCAACTTCCTCGACACGCAGTTCTTCTCGCCCGCCAACCCGAATCCGTACGACGACACCGGCTGGGCCATCCCGCTGCTGCGGAACGTGAAGGTCGCGAAGATCGACGACAAGGCGGTGCTCGACCAGGGGATGACGCTGCTCGCCGCGGACGTCCGCATCCCGGGCATCATCAACGGCACGGGCAACGTCGTCATCATCGATCACAACGGCGATACGAGCCTCGCGTCGTTCCGCTTCGCGAACAAGGACGTGAAGATGCTGGCGGCCGAGGAGCCGTTCGAGGCGGCCGGCCAGAAGTTCAGCGCCGGCGCGTTCATCATCCCGGCAGCCGATCGCGCGAAGCTCGAGGCGTCGATCAAGGAGTACGGTTTGGCGGCGTACGGCGTGGCGGCGGCGCCGACCGTGAAGACGCACGAGATGGAGGTGCCGAGGATCGGCTACGTGCACTCGTGGTCCAACACGCAGAACGAGGGCTGGGTGCGGATGGCCTTCGACAAGCTGAAGATCCCCTACGAGTACGTCAGCGACACGAAACTGCGCGAGCCCGGGTTGCGGAAGAAGTACGACGTGATCATCTTCCCGCACGTCGGCGGCACACCCGAGTCGCAGGTGAACGGCGTCCAGGGCGCCGAACCGATCCCGTACAAGAAGACCGATCTGACGCCGAATCTCGGCGTGCAGGACCGGTCGGATGACATCCGCGGCGGCATGGGCTTCGAGGGTCTGGTAAACCTGATGAAGTTCGTGCAGGAAGGCGGCCTCCTGATCACCGAGGGATCGACGTCCACGATCTTCCCCGAGTACAAGCTGATCAGCGGCGTCACTGTCGAAGAGCCGACCGGCCTGTTCGCCCGCGGCGTGGTGCTCAAGAGCGTGTTCGCGGACCGGAAGAGCCCGATTGCGTACGGGTACGACAGCGACAATCTCGCGGTCTACTTCAGCCAGGCGCCGGTGCTGGGTGTCGGCGGAGCCGGCGGCTTTGGGGGTGGTGGCGGCGGCGGACGGGGCGGCGCGGCTATCCCGGGCGTCGGGATGAACCTGACGCCGAACGCGGTGCCGCAGACGTTGGCGACGCTGGACGGCCCGCCCCCCGCGGCGCCGGCG
>JADGOB010000096.1 GCA_017883185.1 Acidobacteriota bacterium | reverse complement strand
GTCGTACATGCCGACGAAATCGTCGCACCCATCTTCGAAGGCGAGGCCTTGTGATTCGATGAGGCGCCGAGCGTCGAGTCGTTCTCCGGCGGTGAGGAGAGGGACGGCGACGGGGATCATGCTGACACGGCCGGCACCGGGGTCGAAAGGCGCCGGCACTCTTGCAGCATATCAGACCGGGCAGAGAACGCGCTACGCGCGGGTGCTTTGGGGTTAGACCCCAACGCGCCAGAGGAGTCCGGTAAAATGGGCGCTCGACAGGGAGGTCCAGGCAATGGGAGATGCGACGGGAACGGAGCGGATCATCCGCCCGGCGGTGGCCGCGCTCGACGCGATCCTCGGCGAGCCGATTCGCGTGCTCGACGACGGGTTCGTCCGGGTCGTGGATTACATGGGTGACGATGCGGCGATTGTCCAGGCGGCGCGGGTGTCGTACGGCAAGGGCACGCGGCGCGTGCACGAGGACCGCGCGCTCATCCGCTACCTGATGCGCCACGACCACACCACGCCGTTCGAGATGTGCGAGATCAAACTCCACGTCCGCGTGCCGATGGACAGCTGGCGGCAGTGGATTCGGCACCGCACGGCCAGCGTGAACGAGTATTCCACGAGGTATTCGGAGGCGATCGATGCCGCGCAACGCACCGCTCCCGGCGCCTGGCGCACGCAGTCGTCCGGCAACCGGCAGGGGAGCAGCGAGATGCTGCCCGAGGACGTCGGCGCGCGGCTGTCGGCCGAGGAGGCCGAGCTCCAGGACCGGGCTCGCGCCGTGTACGAAGGACGCATCGCCTCCGGCGTCGCGCGGGAGCAGGCGCGGAAGGACCTGCCGCTATCCACGTTCACCGAGGCCTATTGGAAGGCCGACCTCCACAATCTCCTGCACTTCCTCGACCTCCGGATGGACGCGCACGCGCAGCTGGAAATCCGCGAATACGCGACCACGATCGGCGAGCAGATCGTGGCGAAGTGGGTGCCGATCGCGTGGCAAGCCTTCCTCGATTACCGGCGCCATGCGACGCGTTTCTCCAGGGCCGAAGCCGCCATCGTGTCCGCGCTCGCGTCGGGCCGAGTCGACGACGCGATCCGACTGGCCGCGGACGAAGGCTGGCTGCAGCAGGCCGGCGACGGCCAGCTGAAGCCGAACCGCGAGCGGGACGAACTCGACAGCAAGTTGTCGGCACTGGGACTTCGAGTCCCCTGGAACAGGTAACCGCGAGGTCGTCGGGCTGAGCGTCACGCCGAAGCCGGTGAGGTCCGCCGCCCGGAACCCCGTCAAGCGTCCGGCACACCGCCCGGATCGACCGTCAGAGCACGACCTTGACGACGAAGCTGGTTTCGAGGGCCTCCTCCTGCACCGGCCGGCCCTGCGGATCGCTCTGTGGGCTGGTGTCGGCCTCTTCTACTGCTCCCTCTGGCTGATTGGCCGGGGTCGCCTCCCGGCCTCGCGCGTCACCGTCATGCTCGCCGTGCTCGGCGGCCTCCGTGCTCTTTGTGTTCTCAGTGGTTGATTCGGATCTGGTTGGCCAGGCGTTCCCGGAGCAGGGTGCGGCGCGCGTCGGTGACGAAGGCCGACTCGATCCCGTTTCGGGTGAGCGTGAGCAGCGCGGATGAGTCGAGGCGCAGCGGGCCGGCAATCGCGTCGAACGCCTCAGCCACCGTGAACGGGCCGAACATCAGCGGATCGTCGGTGGAGAGCGAGACGAGGAGGCCTTCCTCGAGGAAGATCGGCAGGGGATGCGCCGCCACGGGCACGAAACCCATGAGCGCGTTCGAGACCGGGCAGCACTCGACCGCCACGCCGTGATCCCGCACGCAGTCACGAGCGGTCTGCGAGGCGGCCAGCGACGTACCGTGGCCAATTCGCCTCGCGCCGAGGCACTCCACCGCTTCCACGATCAACGAGGGTGGCGCATCGGCGAAGTCGGGCCACCTGCCTTGTTCTCCCGAGTGCACCGTGAGGGGCACACCCGCCTCGCGTGCGGGCCCGATGGCGTCCGCGAACCGGGAGGGAGGATAGGGAACTTCCGGAAAGCCCGCGATGTCGAGGCCGACGGGGCGGTCGTCCTGGTGCAGCCGGGCCGCCAGTTCGGCGATGCGCCGCGCCTGCCCGCCCTCCGGCACGACTCCCGGTCCAGGCAGCCCCTTCTGCCGGCTGAACGCCAGTACGAACGTGCCGCTGACCGCGCGCTCGGTCCATGCCCGATCGACGCCGCGCACCAGGGCCGCCGCGATCTCCTCGACCGATGCCGCGATCTGTTCCTGGTAGGTGTACGGCGAGCCGCGCAGTTCGGTGTGGAGGCTCCCGCCGGCGGCGCAAGCCACGAGTTGATCGAAGACGGCCTCTTCCAGGTCCTCGATCGATCGCAGGACGGACAGGGGCAGGCCGAAGGAATCGGCGAAACGGGAGAAGCCGTCCGGACGGCCGAACCCCTCGGCAATGCCCCGGTAGTACTGCCTGATCGATGCCGGGTCCTGTGGATCCGCGCGGGGCACGACGACGCCCTTCCGCGTCCGCACCTCGGTCACACCGTGCCGTTGGGCCAGGCGGGCGATCGTGTCGGGTCGAAGGCCCGCCTCGAAGTGGCGGTGAAGTTCGACCGTGGGCCGGGCCCGGCCATCTGCTCGTCCCGCCGGGCCGCTCCCCGTGCCGCTATCGGCCGGCATGCGCCTGCGCCGTCTTCTTCAGCGGCGTTTCATTCCACAGCCGCGTCATCAGGAGCGCGCCGATGATCGAGAAGGGAATGATCATCCAGGTCCACGCGCCCCACCCGAACCTGTCGAGCGCGCCGCCGAGCGCGAACCCGGTCAGGCCCGACGCGAGGTACTGGACGCCGTCGCAGATGCCCGCCACCGTCGCCGCCGCCTTGGTTCCTCCAAAGTCCATGGCGGAGGTGGCCGAGAGCATGCCGTGGACGCCGAAGATCCACATGCAGGTGAACGGGATCAGGAAGGAGGCCATTACCGGCGACGTGGTGGCTCCGAGCCAGAGCAGCGCGACGATCTGCCCAAGGTAGAAGATGAACGCGACCGGCGGCCGGCGCGATCCGAAGAGGTGGTCCGACAGGTAGCCGCACAGCAGGCCGCCGGCGATGCCGCCTACGGTGATGCCGACTGACGCGATCGCGAACAGCGTGGTCCCATAATCGATCTGGTGGACTTCTTTCAGGAACGGCACGAACCAGAGCATCACGCCCTGGCGCACGAACCCCGTGCAGAATTCCGCGGCAATCACCGTGAGGATCACCCGATTGGTGAAGACCCGGCGGACCAGGTACGCGAAATCGACCGGCTGGTCCTTGTCCGCGTCCTTCGAGGTCGCGTCACCCGTATCGATATCGTCGAACCCTGCCTGCGACGGGAGGTCCTTCACGACCAGGTAGTCCACGACGAACATCACGGCCAGCAGCGCCGAGGGGATCAGGAACACCCAGTACCACGGCAGGTACGACAGGATCCACCCGCCGACCGTTAGCGCCAGAAAGTACCCGGACGAGATCATGATACCGAAGATGCCGCCGAAGACGCCTCGTTCCTTCACGTGGAACCAGGGCGCGTTCACCTTCACCACCGACAGCGCGCCGAACGACTGAAAGTAATTGTTGACCGCATAGAGCAGCGACATGCCGACGATGATCTTCGTCTGCCACCCGTTGAGGAACAGCAGGCCGATGATCAGGTTGAGCGCGCAGGCGCCGGCCGCGCCGATCAAGATCGACTTCTTGCCGCCAATCCGATCCGCGAGCGGGCCGTTGAAGGCGACCGCGAGCGCGTACGTCCAGAACCCCGCGGTCGCGATCATCCCGAAGTCGGCCTTCGACAAATGGAAATTCGCCATCATCGTGGTCGACGACACGTTCAGGTTGTAGCGCCCCATGTAATAGGTGGCGTAGGTCAGGCCGAGCGGGAACCAGTTGAAGAACCGGCGGCGCCGGTACGCGGCGGAGTGGTTCAAGGGACTCGGCATCATTCACCTCGTGCGGTACAGCTGCAGGAGTCGTCCCAGGGCCTGCGCGTAGCGCTCACGGAGGACCAGGGGATCGGTGGATTCTGGCTCGTTGTTCATCGAGACGAACGGGACCTCGACGCCGGCCAGCGAGAGGCGGCCGTCGGGCGCCCCGCCGGTGATCGCCGCCCAGTCGTTCTCGCGGAAGAACCCCAGCATGTCGTGGTCGGGCACCTTGTGGAACAGGATGCTCTCTTCCTGCCCCGGCTTGTACCGGGCCGAGTTGCGGCGGAACGACTCCTCGAACGAGACCTGGATGTAGAGGATGGCGCTCCGCGACAGGATCTCCGGCTGGAAGCGTTCGAGGCTCTCCCGGAAAGAGTCGTCCCGACCGCGGGCGAACTCGATGA
Organism: Acidobacteriota bacterium; assembly: GCA_017883185.1. Lineage (GTDB taxonomy): Bacteria > Acidobacteriota > Vicinamibacteria > Vicinamibacterales > Fen-181 > FEN-299. The sequence continues at coordinate 9,994 of JADGOB010000096.1, read as the reverse complement.
GGAGCGTGCCGTCCTCGTAGAACCCCGGGTTCGCGAGGTACTGTCGAGCGATGACCTCGTTGAAGCGATCGACGAGCGACCCGCGGAACTTCGGCCGCGTGATGTTGTAGCCTTCGGCCGCGCGCTCGGACACCTGACGCGGCTCCGATCGGCTCTCGCGGGCATCGTCCTCGAGGCACGCGTCAGAGAGCCACGGGAAGTCGTCCACTTCCTCGAACCGGCCGATGCCGTAGTCCGCGGCGCGCCCGTCGGCCGGGAGCTTCTTCATGAAATCGATGAACTCGCTCTTGCCGCCAGCCGGGCGGCCGAGGACGAAGAGGTGCTCGAAGATCTTCGCCGGTTCCTTCATGGGCGAGCGCTCCGCAGCGACCACAACTCGCCGAGCGCGCTCGCATAGCGCTCCTCGAGCACGCCGGGGTCGGTGGACTCGGGCTCGTTGTTCATCGAGACGAACGGAACCTGCAGGCCGTTGACCTCCAGCCACCCCGATGGCCGGCCCTGCGTCATGTCATCCCAGTCGTTGGTGTCGTAGAAGTAGTCGTAGGTCTCCCGCGGCACCATGTGGGCCAGGATGGAGTGCTTCAACTTTTCCTGGTAGCGGGCCTCGTTCCTGCGCCACGATTCTTCCCGCGAGACCTTGATGTAGAGGATCGCCGACGGCGCGAGCACGCGCGCATCGAGCATCCCGAGCGCGCGGCCGAACCCGTTCGGGCCGCCACGAGAGAACTCGATGAGCAGCGTGGAGTCGCGGTAGAAGTCGTCCTGGGAGAGGTACTGCCGCGCGATGACGTCGTTGAACTTCTGCATGCACCAGTCGAACAGCTTCGCGCCCCTAGGCGCCATCCCCGGGTTGCCGGGCATGTACTCGTGGGTGTAGAGTCGTTCGTGGCCGGCCTTTTCCCAGAGCGCGTCCTCCTGGAACTTCTCCCACAGCCAGGGAAAATCATCCACTTCTTCGAAGCGGCCGACGTGCAGCCGCTGACGCCGCGTGGGCTCGGTGGCGTGCTTGAGAAAATCGATGAACTCGGACTTTCCGCAGGCGGGCCGGCCGAGCACGAACAGGTGCTGAAATATAGCGCTCATGGACCGTGTAGCCTACCATGAGGCCACGCAGAACCATTCACTACATATGTAGTAGTTCAAGGGGGCTTCACGACCTCCCCGGCCGCGGTGGGAGAGCTGCCGGGACAATCGTCATGCCCGCGCTACAGCCTGAAGGTGTACTGCAGCTTCACGGAACCCTTGTCGAAGCTGGGGAGATACCGGTTGTCCCACTCGCGATGGTACCACCCGCGGTTCAACACGAGAAAGAGGTCGTTGCCTGGTTTCAGGATCCAGCGAAAGCGGCTCTGGGCGCCGAGGATCCTCGACTCGCTATCGTACTGTACCAGGTTTGCCCACGAGACATTGGGCGAGAAGTTGTAATCGCCGCGCACGGTGAAGACCTGGGCGCTGAAGCTGCCCTCCCGCAGGGACACGTCATTGCGCTCGAAGGCGACCGCGGCCAGGACGTGCGTGCTCGGCTTGAACGTGACTTCGAGCTCCACGTCGCGGCGCGTGCCGCTGTAGAACTCGCCCCACGAGTAGTCGGCCTGCACGGCGAGCGGGCGCTTGTCCGCCGTCTCCACCTGGACGCCCCACCGGTTCATCCGGTACCCGCCGACCGGGATCACGATGCCGTCCGCGATCTCGAACGGTTCGGTGAGCCGCTCGTACTGCGGCATCACGTTGAACTCGACTCTGTCGCCCGACTCGAACTCGGCGTTGAACGGCGTGGCATACACTTCCCAGGTCTGCACGACGTTCTGCAGGTCGCTCACCCACACCGGCTGTGCCTCGAAGAACAGCTGCCTGATGCGGAAGCGGCCCGGCCGGGGCATGAACGAGATGCCGGGCGACAGGCGGCGGATCCCGCGCCGCGGGGCGAAGCCCAGGGCCGGCCGGAAATCCTCGCCAATCTGCCGCCACCCGAGGGAGCAGTTCCACAGGTCGTTCGGGTAGTCGATGTTGCCGCCGAACGAATAGTCGGTCGTGCCGCTGGCCTCGTCATCGGTGCGCAGGAAGAAGAAGCTGGCGCTCAGGTTCTTGTTACCGCGGAACGTCGAGGTGGCGAGGCGGATATCCGCGCCGACGAGCGTGTTGCTGCCCGTGCCTTCGGGGTTGCCGCGCGTGAGGATCGCGCCGACCCACGACTGCTGGAAGATGTTGCGGCTCACGCGGGCCGCGAGAAGATTCTGCCCGTCCAGCCGGTGGCCGTCCACGGAGAGATCGTCCACGCCCCGCGTCTGCACGTCGAGCACGCCGATGTTGTAGCCCGACTGGCGGCCGACGATCTTGGTGCCGACCATGATCGGCACCTCGCGTCCGCCGAGCAGCCCGATGCGCCTGGTGAAGAAGGGCAGGACGCTCTCGCTGTTGGTGGCCGCGACGTCGAAAACGCCAGCGCCCTCGAGGAAGAAGGCGCGTTTCTCCGGGAAGAAGAGCGGGAACCGGGTCAGGTTGATCTGCCGCGCGTCGGCCTCCGTCTCGGCGAAGTCCGTGTTCACTGTTACCGACGCGTTCATGTTCGGCGTCAGGTTCTTGAAGACATCGACGCCCGCCTGCAACCGGCCGTCGCTGTTCTCGGCGCCGCCCGAGACGTAGGGCCTGATGTCGAGGCCCCGGCCCTGGTTGATCCCCTCGATCCCTTCCAGCCGGCCGGCCTGCGCAAGGTTCGTGATCCAGCTGTTGCGCAGCGGGGTGGCCCATCGGTCCCACTCATTTCTCCGCTTGATGGTCCGCTCCACGTTCAGGCCCCACACGGTCTGTCCCGGCTTGAAGCGAAGCGTCTTGAACGGAATGGCGATCTCGACGACCCAGCCCTCGGGGGTGATGCGCGCGGAGGCTTCCCAGATGCCGTCCCAGTCGAGGTTCCGTTCCTCGGCGTTGTTCGCGACCTGGCCGTCGGCACGGGCGCCCGAGGGGTTGACCTGGAAAAAGAACCCGTTCCGATGATCGAGGAACGGGTCGATGACGATGAAGAGGTTGTCGTCGCTCTCGAGTTCGGCGTCGCGCGTGAGGTGCGTGGACACGATGTCGGACGGCGTGCGGTCGCGGCACAGGATGCCGAAGTAGAGGGTCGTCGCGGTGTAGAGGACGCGCACCTCCGTCTCCTCGCTGGCCGGGGTCTGCTCGGTCGGCTCTCGCTGAACGAGCGGACCGATTGGCGTCGCCTGTGCCCAGGCGGGCTCGTCGAGGGCGCCGTCCACGCGGATGGCGGCCGTCGTACGGGCGGCGCGGGCAGACGGAAGTGCTGCCACCGATGGTGCCTGGGGCGCCCGGGGCGCGGCGCCGCCTGGGGACGGAAGACACAGGGCGACCAGGCAGGGGAGTAGGGTTCGCAGAAGAGTTCGATGCAGCGTCATGCGCGGATGATTTTACACGGGAGTCGCCAGAATGGCCGCAGGTTCCCCTGCCTGCCGGATCGCGCTATGATCCGCCGCGTATGAGCACAACCCGTCGCTCCTTCCTGCGCATCGCAGCTGCTGGCGCGGTCGTCCCGGTCTTTTGTCCCCGCGTGCGCGACATCCCGAAGGTCTACCTCAAGGTGCGGGCGATCGGGGAACTGGCGCGGGCGTAGCCTCAGAACCCTACGATGCGTCTCGCCTTCCTCCGGCGCACTCCGGCACGCCAGCGATCGCTGCCACGGCGCCTCCTCCTGCTGGCGGCGAAGGGCGTGGCGGGTGTCGTCCTGGCCTCGGTGCTCTGCACGCTGCTGCTCCGGTTTGTGCCGCCGCTGACATCAGGCGTCATGATCGAGCGGCGAATCGAGGCGTTGTACCAAGGCCGCCCGTATCGGGCCGGGTATCAATGGGTGCGGTGGGACCGGGTTGCTCCCTGGGCGCCGCTCGCGGTCGTCGCCGCCGAAGATCAGCGATTCGCCGAGCACCGTGGCTTCGACCTCGAGTCGATTCAGAACGCCCTCGACGAGCACGAGCGGGGCCGACGGCTCCGCGGCGCCAGCACGATCTCGCAGCAGGTGGCGAAGAACCTGTTCCTGTGGTCGGGACGCAGCTACGTGAGAAAGGGCCTCGAAACGTACTTCACCGCGCTCATCGAAGTGCTGTGGTCGAAGCGGCGGATCCTCGAAGTCTACCTGAACATCGTCGAACTGGGCGACGGCGTCTTCGGCGTCGAGGCCGCCAGCCAGCGCTTCTTCCGCAAGCCCGCATCACGCCTTCGCCCGGAGGACGCCGCCCTGCTCGCCGCCGTCCTGCCGAACCCCCATCGTCTGCGGGTTGACCGCCCGTCGGCCTTCGTGGAGGAACGGCGCGCCTGGATTCTCATGCAGATGGACCAACTGGGCGGCCTCGCTTACGTGAGGCAGTTCTAGACGCCTTGGAAGGTGGAGTCCTGCGTGACGCCGCGCGGCGGGTGGCGCGTGTTGGGGGTTTACCAGATGGTGCGCGCCGGGTACTGCGTGACCAGCGGATCGGGCGTGAGGATGGCGAGGCCGTGGACGATCGCCTGGCTGACCAGCAGCCGGTCGAACGGGTCGCGGTGCAGGTGGGGCAGACGCGAGACGTGAAGGGCGCTCTCCTCGTCGATCGGCAGCGAGACGATGCCGTGGGCCTCGCGCATCTCCGGGATGAATCGCTCGACGTCGTCCGGCAGCGGCAGGCGGCCGAGCGATTCCTTGATGGTGATCTCCCAGGCCGACACGGCGCTCAGGAAGACCTCGCTATCCGCCGCGCGAAACAAGTCGCGGGCGCGCCGCGACAGCGGCGACGCGTCCGCGATGATCCACAAGAACGTGCAGGTGTCGAGCAACAGCCTCACCGCGTCCGCCTCGCCTTGGGCGAACCGCCACCTCCAGACTTGCCCCGCGGTTCGGCGACCGTCGATCGGCGCCCGTGGGCGCCCAGGCCATAGAAACTCTCCATGACCTCCTCGGGCAGCGGCTCGAAGAAGGCGGCGGGGACGTCGAGACGCCCCTTGGCCAGGCCAACCGGGCGGGGATCGGTGCGGGCTGCTTCCACACGACGAAGTTCCGCGACCGGTTCGTTCCGCTTGCAGATCAGCACCCGTTCACCGTGGGCGGCGGCTTCCAAGTACTCGGACAACCTGGCCTTGGCCTCGTAGATGTTGACCATCTTCATGGTCAGATAGTTGACCATGCATGGGAGAATGTCAAGCAGGCCTGGAAATGGGGAAACGGGGGGATTCTCGCCGGCGCCGGCTTCGACTCGACCGGCGGAGTGTACGGAACCCAGGATCGCCCCGAATCTGCCAGCAACTCGGTAGGGATCGGGATGGGGCGCCCGGTCACCTCCGGAACGAGCACCGCGAGCCACGTCGTGCTCCCGGTGCCTGCTGAACGCCTTGCGTCCGGCGCGGCCGTGCCGCGTCCCTCCAACGGACGCTTCGCCTGATCGGGTCCGTCTCCGCCGTATAATCACCTCATGCTCCACAGCTCGCCGAGGAGGACCATGACCAGCTCCATCGTCGTCCCGCCTGCGTACGCGTCCCTGCTCACGCCACGCGAAACCGAGTGCGCCATCCGGCTCATCAAGGAGTTCTTCCAGACCAATCTCGCGTTCGAGCTGAACCTGCTCCGTGTCACGGCGCCGCTGTTCGTTCCGGCCGGCACCGGCATCAACGACGATCTCAATGGTGTCGAGCGTCCTGTCTCGTTCCCGGTGGGCGCCATGGGAGACCGGAGGGCCGAGATCGTCCAGTCGCTGGCCAAGTGGAAGCGACTGGCGCTGGCGGACCTCGGGTTCCAGCCAGGTGAGGGCCTGTACAGGAGCACGGTGCGGTGTTCGTCATCGGCATCGGCCATCCGCTTGCAGACGGCCAGCCGCACGACGGCCGCGCGCCCGACTACGACGACTGGTCCACGCCAACCGGCGGAGGCCGTCACGGCCTGAACGGCGACATCCTGGTCTACTACCCGGTACTCGACTGCGCGTACGAGCTGTCGTCGATGGGCATCCGGGTCGATCCGCAGTCGCTCGCCGTGCAACTTGATCTCCGCGGCATGCCGGAGCGGCGCGAGTTGCTCTTCCATCGGCGATTGCTCGGCGGCGAACTCCCGCTAACGATCGGCGGTGGAATCGGCCAGTCACGGCTGTGCATGTTCTACCTGCGGAAGGCCCACATCGGCGAGATTCAGGCAAGCCTCTGGCCGTCCGACGTAGTGGAGCGCTGCCGCCAGGCTGGCATCACGCTCTTCTAGCGCGGAGTCCTGCGGGAGCCGCACCGGGAAGGAGAGTGGACGGGCAGGCGCCGCGCGTGTCGTCTGACTGCGCTCAGCCCGCCAGCACCGAGGGACGCCGCGTCGGTTCGCCATCGTCGAGCGCGTCCAGGAACGCCCAGAGCGCGATTCCAGACCCGGTTGATATCGACTATCCTTTACGCGATCGGCGAACGGGCCGTCGAGTACCACGACCGGGTCACGTGTCTGTCGGGGTCCCACAAGACCATCATCCTCCTCTGGGGCGACCACGGCTGGAAGCATGGTGAGCACGTTGGAAAGACGCGCCACGTCGTTTCAGGCGCGGGAGACGCGGGTTGTCCGGGACCTAGCGCCGGCTCGGCACGGCGCGCCGCCGGAGGAGTGACGCATGGACTGGATGGCCAACCCTGAGATCTGGATTGCGCTGGCGACGCTGACGGCGCTCGAGATCGTCCTCGGCGTCGACAACATCATCTTCATCGCGGTCCTCGCCGGAAAGCTGCCGGCCGCGCAGCAGGGGCGGGCCCGCCTGGTCGGCCTGCTGGGTGCGATGTTCATGCGCATCGGCCTTCTCTTCTCGCTGTCCTCTCTTGCGCGCCTGACGACACCCCTGTTCGGCATCGCGGGGCAGGAGATCTCGGGGCGCGACCTGGTCCTGCTCATCGGAGGCATGTTCCTGCTGGGCAAGAGCACGTGGGAGATCCACGAGAACCTCGAGAGTCATCCGGCGACGGGCGTTCGCAGCGCCCCCGTCTCGTTCGTGGGGCTCATCGTCCAAATCATGCTGCTCGACATCGTCTTCTCGCTCGACTCGGTCATCACCGCCGTCGGTATGGCCAGGCATCTCGCCGTGATGGTCGCCGCGGTCGTGCTCTCCGTCGGCGTCATGATGTGGGCATCGAAGCCGATCGCGACATTCGTGGATCGGCACCCGACAGTCAAGATCCTCGCGCTGAGTTTCCTGCTGTTGATCGGGTTCTCGCTCGTGGCGGAGGGGCTGGGCCACCACGTCCCGAAGGGATACATCTACTTCGCGATGGGGTTCTCGATGTTCGTCGAGATGGTCAACCTGCGGGTGCGGGGAAAGACGGTGCCGGTGCACCTGCAGCGCACCTACGAGGACTGACGGCGCCCGTCCATGCCCGAGCCCCACCGGCCGCGGCACCGCCGTCTACCATAGCCCGTCGCAGGTTCGGCGGCCGAACGACGAACACCCGATCGTCAACCGGCCGCGTTCGCGCGTCACCGGAGGAGCGCCCGGGTCGTGATCCACCCGGCAATGTCGTCGTAGACCTCCTCGCGGTTGGTCTCGACGAAGAGGTTGTGGCAGGCGCCCTCGTAGCGGCGGTACGTCTTGTCGGGCACGCCCGCGCGTTCGTAGAACTCGAAGCTGTCCTGGGGCGACGTGATCGTGTCGGCGGTGCCGTGCAGGATGAGGAGCGGCACGCGGAAGCCCGCGGCGCGGGCGCGCGTGTCGTCAATCGCCGCGATCAACTCGGCGGCGATGCGGGGCGTCACGCCGACCTGGTACAGGGGGTCCGCCAGGTACGCGCGCTGCAGTTCCGGGTCGCGCGTCAGGTGAGACAGATCCAGCTTCGGGTCGATCGTCAGGCGAGGCAGGACGCGCGACAGGATCGGCAGGATCGCGCGCAGGAACCGCGAGCCACCCGTCTCCCCGAGCGCGGGCGCGAGAGCCACGACGCCGCTCAGGCCAGCCGGCTCGCACGCGGCGAAGTTCAGCACGATCAGCCCGCCCATGCTGATGCCGACGAGGAACACCGGGAGCGTCGGCTGTGCGGCCGACACCAGGCGCACGAACTGGCCGAGGTCGCTCCGGAAGTCGGCCCAGGACCGGACATACATCCGTCGCCCGCCCGACAGGCCGTGGCCCCGCAACTCCATGCGATGCACCACCAATCCGCGCGCCGCCAGCGCCGTCGCGGCCGTCACGTAGGGCACGCCGTCAACCTGGTCGCCGATGCCGTGGACGAGCACGATGCGAGCCTTCGGCGGAGACGTGGGCTCGTCGAGCCGCGTCCGCAGCTGGAGACCGTCCATGGTGATGAGAGTGTTCGACATGAGTGGCTCCGCACCGTCCACCAAGTGAACAGCGATCCGTTGGCGAAAACGGTCCGGAACAGTGCGGAGTCTACTCGGAAACAGCCGGGAGGGCTGTTGTTACCCTGATTCGTGTCCTGATTCGACGAGATGCCGCCTGGCACCACCCGGTCGAGCCGGAGCCACAGAGGCGCGACACGAGTGAGAGGCGCGCTGGACCCGCCCCCGTTCGAACCCTATACTCGTAGTCCATGACGTTCCGTGATCGCCTCCTGGCGACGATCGAGGCAGCCCGTCCCGTGCTGGAGGAACCGGATGTGCTGGTGGTCGGGTCCGAAGTCCCCAACCTTCTCGAGCCGGGGGCCGCGGCGACGCTCGTGGTGTCGCAGGACCTCGACATCGGCGTGCCCATCCACTGCCACGCGGCGGTGAAGCGGCGGTTGCCGGAGATGCTGATCAGGTTTCACCCGTCGCCCGAGGAACCCTCCGTGTGGACGCCTCGGTCGCCCGATCTGCTCGAAGTGAACTTCGTCGGGATCGATCCCTCTCGGGACCCGGCGGATGCCTACGTGTTCGAGGATGACCTGCTTCCACTGCTCGTGTTCGGCGCGCTGTCGCTCTTGACGGCCGGCAAGGAGATCGAAATCGCGGGCACACGCGTGCGTCTGCCGAGCCCTGCCGGGCTGCTGCTGGAGAAGCTGGTGACGGACCGCACGGGGGAGAAGGGCGACCGGGACCTGCTGGTGGCGCTGGGTCTGCTGATGGCCGTCGGGCCGGCGGACCTCGACCAGGTTGACGCGTTGTACGCCGCGTTGCGGCCCGAGTTTCGCTACGCGGTCCGATCCAACCTGACGATCCTCTCTCTGCTCGAACAGAGGACCGGGATGCCGGATCCGCGGCCTCGGCGAGCCGCCGTCGTTGCCCTTCTCCGGCGCCTGGAGCAGATCGATGGGGGCGCGGCATGACCCGATTGCTCGATCGGCGGGTCACGGCACTGCGTGCCCGGGTGCTGGCCCGGTCGTGGGACTACCGACAGCGCCATCACGCTCGCGGCGTGTGGTACAGGCTGCGCCGCGTGCTCGCCGACGCGAGCGCCGCCTTTGCGGTCCCGACCGATGAGGTCGCGAGGCTCGTCGCCGAAGGCCATCGGGTCGAGACGGTCGGCCGGGAATTCGAGCCGCCGAAGGCGATCGTGTTTGCTCCGGCCGCGCGCGTGGCGCAGATCGCCTCGGCTCGCGCGGTGCCCCTGCGGCTCGGCCGCGAACTGCTGGAGGCAGAAGGCCTCGTGCTGACGCCGTTCGAGACAACTACATAGCCAGGACCGACACGACCGACAGCGGTGGTTACTGGACGACCAGAGGTCCTCCCGCAACTCCCTCGAATCCCATTTGACCCGCACGCGGCAGCGGACATAATACCGCCTGTCCCCGACGGCGGGCCGGTCGGCTCCTGGTCCATGACCCGTGGCATGGCGGTCTCGTCCGTTCACCACCGGCTAGTATTCCACGCCGGCGTCGCCGGCCGCGCTGTGGCCAAGTGGACATTCTCACTTGTGAGAAGGGCCACCAAGGCGCAGTGTCTCACGCCGCTGACGCGCGTCCCCGCGGCGGCGCAGTCAGGCTGTGAGTTCAACAGACTTTCAGGCCCTGGAAGATCCGGGGCACGAGGACCTTGATGCCACAAAGACCCCGATCAATTGTCGCCGCCCTCGCCCTCGCC
>JADGOB010000095.1 GCA_017883185.1 Acidobacteriota bacterium | reverse complement strand
ATCTGAAGGACGTGGATCTGGTGGGGATCAGCGTCGATAGCAAGACGGCTCGGCGCAGCTACGAGATTGCCACGGCCTATCGTCGTCGCGGGGTCAAGGTGGTGCTCGGGGGGATCCATCCGACGGCATTGCCCGAGGAAGCAGGACTGTTTGCGGACTCCGTGGTCGTGGGGGAAGGGGAAGATCTGTGGCCGGTGTTGCTCAAAGACTTCAAGGCGAAAGAACTCAAGCCGCGTTACAGTGGACCTTGGCCCGTGCTCGGCGGGCGACCCTTCGCGCGTCGCGACCTGTTTCGCTCCAAGAAGTACATCCCCTTTCACGTCGTGCAGACCATGCGCGGTTGTCCCTATCCCTGCGAGTTTTGCAGCGTGTCCACGGCCAATGGCACCACCATGCGGTTTCGTCCGGCGGACGACGTGTTGGCTGAGCTGAAAGAGCTAGGGCCGCGGATTCTTTTCGCCGACGACAACGTGATGATCCATCGAGAGCATTCGGCGGAGCTCTTCACGCGGATGGTGGAGCTCGAAAAGACCTGGATTGGGCAATGCTCACTTGGGGCAGTGCGCCACCTCGAGAACGTGGAGCTCATGGCGAAAAGTGGCTGTAAGGCCCTCTTGATTGGTTTCGAGAGCGTGGACGACGAAACCCTCGAGCACATGGGCAAGCGCCAAAACCACGCGAACGAGTATCACGAAGTGGTTCAAATGCTGCACGACCATGGGATTGCAACGTGGGGAAGCTTCGTGTTCGGCTTCGATACGGACAACACGGACGTGTTCGAGCGAACCGCGCAGTTTGCCATCGACGCGCAGCTCACCATGGCCTCCTTTGCCATTTTGACGCCGTACCCCGGCACCAGGCTCTACAAAAGGCTGCTTTCCGAGGGGCGCCTGACCGACCCACGCTGGTGGCTCAGAAAGCATCACGATAGAGATTCTCCCTATTTCGTCCCTTCGAAGATGACTCGCGAGCAGCTGCACGAGGGCTGGCAGCGGGCATGGCAGATACTGTACTCACCAGGGGCAATCTGGAAGCGCTGGACGATCCGCAGGAACTCCACCTGGATCCAGGCGCTGGGGTACCTTCCGATCAACATCATGCAAAACCGGCTGGTGAAGCACAAGATCGTGGGGGGACAGCAGCGCTTCCGTTCCGGTGCAGGTGTCAAGGTAGATGACGGCTTCGACGGGATCTTGAGTGAGCGGCTTCGCGAACTGGACGGTGTCAGTCACCTACCGGTCTTGGGCGAGGCCGAGTGAGCCGTGACGGCTTCGAGCTGACGGTTTGGTGGGCACGCGCCTTCTCGAGGAGGGCGCGCACGGCCAGATCGAAGCTTTGGGCCCTGCCCGGATGAAACCGCGTCATCGCCAGGTCGTCACCGCTGCAGGGCGCTGCGCACGGCCGGCGAGATGCGATCTGCATGCTTGCAGAGCATCGTGACCTGCCAGCGCTGCTGCTCCGAGAGCGTCTTCTCGAACGCCGGCATCCCTGACAACCGGATCCCGTTGGTCACTTTCCAATAGATGGTGCCCTCGGGGTCGTCCACCACCATCTCCTTCTGCTCGAAGAGGCCGGGCGGATCGGGGGACATGCCCTCCGAGATGGCCGTGCGCGGCTTGTCAGGGCCGCCGTGACAGACGGCGCAGTGATCAGCGTAGGTCATAGCGCCCTCGAGCATGTTCGGCTCGCTCAGCGGCAACGGGTTCTTCCGTGTCGCCGAAGGGCCATAACTGGCACGGAGCGCCACGCGCGCCACCGTCTTTTCAAGAGGCAGTGGTTGCGCGGTGGTGCCCATCGGCACGCCGCCGCCGCGAACGAAGAAGTAGCCGCCGACGAATAGAGCGGCGATCCCGAACACGATGCCGAGAACGAACCACAGGACGCGCGACATGTTCCCTCCCGGTTAGCGGTTGCCCCTTTTCCGAGAATAGCGTCGAGTCCGACCTCAGCGGGAGTACTTTCTCGCGGTCCGCGATCGACCACGACCTGCCGTGCGATGTTCTCAACCAGATCGCGTCCGCCTCCGTCGGCTCACAGCTGCGTCTGCCGCCGTCGGCTGCAAGCCGATGTTAGCCGGTGACGTCTTGCACATTCGCAGCTGTTCTCAGGAACTCGGCAATCTGTGCCGACGTGGCATTACCGATCAGCAGGTGTCGATTGGCTTCCAGCACCGGAACGCTGCGTAGCCCTTTGGCCCGGATGATCTCCGGCCGGAACGTGACGTCGACCTCTTCGACCTCGAACTGGCTGTGCCGCTGCATCTCCGCCAGACGCCGCCTGATGATCGGGCAGAAAGGGCACACATTGGCTGTGTATAACGTCACGTGTGGCAGCTGTGCCGGCATCGACGCCGGATTCGCAGGTGCGTCGGCCACGGGGCCGTAGCCCACCCACCGCGAAATGTACGGAAACCACCGGACGTAGAGCACCTGTCCGACGATCCCGACTACCAGAACAGCCAACGCGGCCAGCAGGCCCAGGCGAAGTCCTACCACCAGGGCCAGCAGTGGCAACCCGAGCCATGTCAGCCAGACCGCCGCGAGGTAACAGCGTTGTTCCATGTCTTCTTCCCCTCGTCGGCTCCGTTCCCTCTGATCCGGCTAACATCCAGTGGGTGCAAGTCGGCAATTGCTGCCGGTGACTAGAAAAACGTCCACGTGGTCCGAGTAGCCAGGCGCCAGTCGAGCGCATTATCGTCCTGATGGGTGTCCGCGGCAATTACTTCTCACCGCACTTCTGGCCGCACTCTGATGGCGTGCTGATCTCGCGCGTGCCAGGCGTGGTTACGAAGAAGAGCGACCGCGAGCGGCTGATGTACCTCGGCCACCGCTGATTCACCCCCACGCATGGAAGGCAGCAGGCCCGCGCTGGCTCATGTACCTGCGGCGGATCGGCAGTCGACGACAAGCACCGTGAGGTCATCGTCCTGGGGACGGCCGCGGTCGTACCCGGCCCAACACGCCCCAAGTCCTGCCACAGAGCCGTCGCGAAGTCCTCTGCGCCCACAGAGCGTGCCTGTTCCAGCTCTTCGCGTGTCTCTCTTGGCCAAAGAACTCGTCGGCTTCATGAGAGGCTTCGAGGCGATCTCGATCCCAATCAGAACGCGGTGACGATCTGCGGTTGAGGATAAGATCTAGGCTTCCAGCCCAGCGCCAGAGAGTTCACCATCTGGCCACCGCTCTTCACATCCGCGACACCGTTGGACTCGACGCATTTCTGACGCACGACACCCAACTGGCTGCCGTTGCCGCCGCTTCGGGCTTTGCGGTCCAAGGAGCCTGAGATCCAAGGCGGGACGAGCCAGGACGACAATCGGCCATGTTATCATCAAGATCTCAGCCATGAACTGCCAGTCCCCCATTCATCCCTGATGCGCGAGGTCTTCGGCGTCGGGGAAGAGCAACTGTTGTTGTCGGCCGAAGGCCGCTAATGACCCGGCCGAGCCTCTTTGGTTTCGGCTCGATCGGGTCATGCGACCAGGCGAGGCGAACCGGTGGCAAGGCGGAGCGCGGCGAAGGCGGCAAGGCGGGGGACGGGATTCAACGCACGAAAGAGGCTTCAATGGACAGCGACGCGGGACCAGCCCAGGCGAAGGTGACCTACGCGACGATGAGCGCCGACCAGATGAGCGACCTGCATCGCGAACTGGACGTGGCGATCGAGGAGGTCAAGAAAGGATTCGGCGAGTCCCACCCGATGTTCATCGACGGCCGCGTCGTCGAGGGCGCGAGCAGCTCATTCGAGGACCGCAGCCCGATCGACACCCGGATCCTGATCGGCCGGTTCACGTCGGCGACCCGCGAGCAGACGCAGGACGCCATTGCAGCCGCTCGCGCTGCGTTCCCTGCCTGGAGCCGGTTGCCATGGGAAGAGCGCGTCTCGGTCGTCCGGAAGATCGGCCACCGGGTCCGCACGCACCGCGCGAAATTGTCCGCCCTCGTGGGTTTCGAGACGGGCAAGAGCCGCCTCGAGTGCGTGGGCGAGGTCGAGGAGGCAGCTGACTTCTTCGACTACTACTGCGACCGGATGGAGCAGACCGACGCCTTCCAGAACCTGATGGGCATGCCGGGATCCACCGAGGAGAGTCGCAGCATCCTTCGACCGTACGGCGTGTTCGGGATCATTGCGCCGTTCAACTTCCCGATCGCGCTCGCGGCCGGGCCGACGGCGGCGGCGCTGCTCGCGGGCAACACGATCGTCTGCAAGGCGGCCGAGGACACGGCACTGGCCGGCACCCGCTGGTACGAAGTCCTCGCGGACATGGTGCCGCCCGGCGTGTTCAACCTGGTGAACGGCCCCGGCGTGCCGGTGGGCCAGGAGATTGCCGACAACCCGGGCGTGGACGGCGTCGTCTTCACCGGATCGATGGCCGTGGGGATGAAGCTGCTGCGCGACAACGGGACCCGCCCCATCCCGCGCCCGCTCATCATCGAGATGGGCGGGAAGAACCCGGCGCTGATCATGCGGAGCGCAGACCTCGACAAGGCGTCGGAGGGCGTGATGCGATCGGCCTTCGGCGCGACCGGGCAGAAGTGCTCGGCGTGCTCGCGGGTCTACGTGTCGCGCGAGGTGCGCGACCGGTTCGTCGAGCTGCTCGTCGAGAAGACCAGGAAGATCAAGGTGGGCAACCCGCTCGAGCGCGACGTGTGGATGGGACCGGTCATCAACGAGCGCGCGCTGAAGAACTACGAGAACGCTATCGAGCGGGCCAAGCGCGACGGCGGCCGCATCCTGATCGGCGGGCGGCGAATCACCGAGGAGCCGTTCAACCACGGCTACTTCGTGGAGCCGACCATCATCGACGGCCTGCCGGCCGGCCACCCGCTCTTCGCCGAGGAGTTGTTCGTCCCGATCACCGTCATCGCGGACGTGCAGACGGTGGACCAGGCGATCGATCTGGCGAACAGGACCGAGTACGGCCTGACGGCCGGGATCTTCTCGGAGGACGAGGGCGAGATCGACGAATTCTTCGAGCGGATCCAGGCGGGCGTGACCTACGCGAACCGGCGGGCCGGCGCGACCACCGGCGCGTGGCCGGGGCAGAACTCGTTCGGAGGCTGGAAGGCCAGCGGCTCGACGGGCAAGGGCACCGGCGGCCCCCACTACCTGCAGCAGTTCTTCCGCGAGCAGAGCCGGACACGGGTGCGGTAGCGGGACGCTTTTTGCGCCTCGCGCTGCGTCGTCTGACCTAGCAGCCCGTGTAGAGTTTCACCACGGCCTGCCAGGGATCGGCTCACTCACGCTGCCGGCGGCCGGACCCGACCCGGCCGAACGGTCTCGTCCCCCCGCGCCGCCACCTTGGTCTGCGCGAGGTAGTGCTCCGGGTCCATCAGCGTCTGCGTCTGCCGCAGGATACGCGCGAGGCGGAGCAGGTGCTGCGGGCGGACCTCGGCCGCCCACTGCCACCACTTCTTCCGACCACGAAGGTTGAGCACGCTGCGGCGCCACGTCTCGCAATACAGCTCGAAGAATCGGGCGAGCGGGAGACGCGGCTGCCACACCACGTGGTGGAGGTCGTAGTGGTCCCAGTCCAGCACTTCGACCCGGTCGCGCATCGCATCGAAGAACTTGGTCCCGGGCAGCGGGGTCAGGATCGTGAAGCCGACCCGGTCGATCCCGTGTGTCGCGAGGAACGACCACAGCGCCTGGAAGTCTTCCTCCGAGAAATCCGGATCGATGATGAAGTTGCCGGTGACGCCAAACCCGAGGCGCTTGGCCACCGCGATCGCCTCGACCGTGGCGGAGATGTCGGCGTCCTTGTGCAGACTGCGCAACCCCGCCGCGGTCGGCGCCTCGAAGCCGAAGAAGATGTCGAAACGCCGCGCGAGCGGCCGCCACTTCTCGAGCAGCGCCGTGTGCTCGACGACGGTGTCGGCGCGCGACTGCACCAGCATCCAGTTGCGGGGCGGCAGCGAGCGGAGGGCATCCGCCAACTCCGCGCTGCGCTCGGGGCCCGTCCAGAAGGTGTCGTCCACCACGAACAAGTTCTCACCCGACGCCTCGAAGTCCGCGCGGACCGACGCGACCTGGTGAAAGCGCACGTGCCTCTGGTGGAACTCCCAGACCGAGCAGAACTTGCAGCGGTGATCGCACCCCCGCGCGGTCTCCACCGTCCAGACCGGCATGTAGTTCAGGCAGCAATAGTGACGCTGGTACCGCTCCACGGACCGACGCGCCGGCAGCCGGACGGTCGCCAGATCGAGCGGCGGGGGCTGGGGCGTTGTCGGCACGAAGGTCCCGTCGCTGCCGGGCACCAGCAACCCGGGCACTGCGCCGAGCCCGTCCCCTGCCTCCACGGCCCGGGCAATCGCCGGGAGCGTCAACTCCCCCTCACCGAGCGCGATCGCATCGACATGGCGCGAACCAGACAGCGCCGACGGGTACGCCGACACGGCATGGCCGCCGACCACGACGACGACGTCAGGGTTCAGCCGCTTGGCTGCCTCTGCCACCGCAAGGCCCGCGTGGACGTCGAGGATGTGCACGCACGACACCGCCACGACATCCGGCCGATAGTCGCGGACAATCCGCTCGATGAGAGACCGCTCGAAGCGGAGGTCTATCAGGCGCACTTCGCGGCCCTCGGCCTGGAGGGCGGCGGCCAGGTACTCGAGGCCGAGCGGTTCGGTCACGAAGAACGGCGCCAGGCCGAAACGGATGGCGGCAGAAGCCGGCTTGACGAGTAGTATGCGCATGCTGAGTGTTCGGGGTTTCGGCTCCGTGCGCGTGCGCCCGGATCAACGTGCGCCAGGCGCGCCTGTCCCGGCAGGACCGGCGCCCGACGACTCCTCGATCTTGCGACGGACCAACTCCTCGATCTGCTCGATCGTGTCCAGGCGGCGCCGGTCGAGGTCACGCGGGCCGAACTCGATGTCGAACGTCGCTTCCAGGAACATCAGCAACTGCATGACGGCGATCGAATCGAGGATACCGTAGGTGAGCAACGGCGTGGTGTCCGACAACTCGAAGTCGTCGCGGTCACCCCGGTGGGGCTCCAGCAGGTACTCGCGCAAGACATCCCTGCTTTCCACGCGCTATCCACTCCTCCAGCCCAGGCTCGTCAGCGCACCGTAGTCGACCTTGCCGCGGGACCCGCGCGGAAGGCGTGAGAGTTTCTCTCTTTCGTCTGGCATCATATAGGATGGCAGCAACCTGGCACAATGCGCCCGAAGGGCCATCGTGTCGAGCGACGAGCCTTCCCGCGTGGCCACGAACGCCACGATGACCGTCGATGGCCCTTCGCCGTGGGCCGACGAAGACCGCCCGGCACCCGGACTCCGCCATCAGCTCTCCAGAAGGCACCCACTCGCACGGACACGTGCCGCCCGTGCCGAGTGCGACGCCGAGCCCCCGCTGGCTAATGGCAAGAGTGGTGATTCTAGTCCTCGCCGCACACGGCGGAAAAGGAAAGCGGCAACGGACTGGCGAGCGAGCTGGTCGCTGCCCTTGGTGATACGCTAGAATCGGCGTTCCTATGAAGACCAACTGCGCGTGGAGGCTCGTCGCCCGCCCCGAGGGCCCGTTCAAACCGCAAGACTTCCAGTGGACCGAGGATCCGCTGCCGGATCTCGCGGACGGGCAGGTGCTGGTGCGGCAGATCTACCTGTCGCTGGATCCCACGAGCCGCGGGTGGGCCAACCCGTCGGCCACCTACCTGCCGCCGATCCCGCTGGGGTCCGTGATGCGAGGCTTCGGGCTGGGCGTGGTGGAGGAATCCCGGTACCCGGGGCTGGCGCCAGGCGACTACGTGCAGGGCATGCTCGGCTGGCAGACCTCCGCAGTCTCCGAGGGTTCGGCGCTCTCCCGCATGGAGCGCGACCCGAACATCCCGCTCGACGCGTACCTCGCCGTGCTCGGCCACATCGGCGCCACCGCGTACTTCGGCCTGCTCGAAATCGGCCAGGCGAAGGCCGGCGAGACGCTGGTCGTGTCGGGAGCGGCGGGCGCTGTCGGATCGCTCGTCGGCCAGATTGGCAAGATTGTCGGCTGCCGCGTCGTCGGCACCGCCGGCAGCGACGAGAAGTGCCGCTGGCTGACCGAGGAGCTGGGCTTCGACGCGGCCATCAACTACAAGAAGGAACCGGTGCTGTCGCGCATGCGCCGCCTGTGTCCTGCCGGCATCGACGTGCACTTCGAGAACGTCGGCGGCGAGGTGCTGGACGCGGCGCTGGCCTTCATCAACACGCGCGCCCGGATCGTGCTGTGCGGCCTCATCTCGCAGTACAACGAGTTCGTCCCGCCCCCCGGGCCCCGCTTCCTCGGCAACGTGCTCATCCGACGCGCGCGCCTCGAAGGCTTCGTCGTCATCGACTACCAGGATCGCTTCCATGAGGCGTTCGGGCCGCTGGCGACGTGGATGGCCGAGGGTCGGTTGAAGTATCGGACCGACATCGTGGAGGGCCTCGAACAGGCCCCGGTCGCGGTCAACCGCCTGTTCACCGGCGCCAACATCGGCAAGCTGCTTGTGCGGGTGTCCGACGACCCGGGAGAGCGTCGGTGAGCGCGGACGATGCCGCGTCGCCCCCGCTGTCTGCGGAACGCAAGGCCTTGCTTGACCTGCCGCATCGCCCGCCGATGCGCCTGGTCGAAGACGTGGTGGCCATCGTCCCGGGCGAGAGCGCCCGGACGATGCGCGTGACCCGCCCGGGCGATTTCTACTTCCAGGGCCACTTCCCGGACCTGCCAGTCGTGCCGGCGGTCATCCTGGTCGAGATGCTGGCGCAGACCGGAGGCATGGCCGCCTGCTCGGGGAGCATTCCGGCGCCCGCCGGCGGCCTTCGCCTGGCGGCGTTGGGCGAGTTCAAGTTTCCCGCGGCCGCGGGTCCCGGCCAAGTGCTCGAAGCCACGGCCCGCGTGGCCGGCCGGGCGTTCGGGCTGATCAAGGTCGAGGGAGAGGTGACGGCCGACGGTCAGTGCGTGGCCGCGGGCAGCCTGACGCTGGCGCCGGGACTGGTTCGGTCGGCTTGAGGCTGATGACTTCCAAACAGGCCCTGAGCCGGCGCAATCAGTCGCCGCGACGAGGCTGCAGGCACACCCCAGGCTGGCCCAACGGGTCCTTCCGGCCGTCAGTCGCGCGCGGGCCCAACCACCCATCGTCGGGCACGCTGAGCGCCGCAGGACGGTCGGCCGCCGGCAACTCGACGGGCCTGGTCGGGTTGGCGTGGACGACGTGCTTGCCGTGCTCGCGGTGCCACTCGGCCAAGGTGGGGTTGTGGCGGCTCGCTTCGACGATCTGCCGCCACCCGATGCCCGTGTTGTAGGCGCAGAACGAGATTTCCCCGAGCGGTGTCGCGTAGGGGATGAGGCACATCTCGGTCCGCCGGAAGTCGTAGTTCCACAGGTCCTGGAACCACATGCCGGCGACGAACAGGATCAGCCAGTCGTCGCCCTTGCGGTTGGCGTTGTCCTTCGCCCCCAGCCAGCCGCCCAGCGCTCCGCCGCTCTGCTTGTCGAACTTCCTGACCAGATCGCGCAGCCGGAATCCCTCTGGCGCGAACGCCGGCCGGTAGTTACGCAACAGGGCGAGCGCTGTCTGCACCTTGGTGAGGAACGGCCCGCTGCCCGCGCGACCGATAGCCGCGGCGTCGGCGAAAAAGCGCTCAGCGTTCAGCATGCGCGGCAGCGGCGCCCACGCCTTGGTGTGCTTGTTCACCATCAAGGCCGTGGCGATCCCGCAATCGGGATGGCAGGCGCACTTCAGCGTGCCCCATTCGCCCGCCGGCCCCTTGATGAGGTCGGTGAGATCGGCGGCGGCGCCGACCGCGGACAGGGGGAACCAGTCGCGTAGCGGTTCGAGCACGCCCGTCTGCCGGTGCACGTCGTCGGCAAGCTGCGACAGGGTGTAGCGCTGGCGGAGGCGGCGCGACTCGTCGATGTCCTCGTCGCGGCCCGTGAACGAGACGGGCTGGAACGAGACGAAGCTCAGCTTGTCGGCGTTCTCGACGGCGAACTTGACGACCCGGCCCACTTGGTGGTCGTTGACGGTGCGTACGACGGTGACGACGAGGACGACGTCGATGCCGACCTGGTAGAGGTTCTCGATGGCCCGCAGCTTCACCTCGAAGAGGTTCGGCACCTTGCGGTGGGCGTTGGCCTCCTCGCCGACGCCGTCGAACTGCAGGTAGGCGATGCGGAGACCGGCGTCGGCCGCCCGGCGGGCGAAGTCGGCGTCCTGCGCGAAGCGAATCCCGTTGGTGGCGGCCTGGACGCTGAAGTAGCCCTTCTGGCGCGCGTAGGCGACCGCCTCGAGGAAGATGGGCGACAGCGTGGGCTCGCCGCCTGAGAACTGGATCGAGATCTGCCGCTTCGGACGGATGGTGAGCGCGTTGTCGATGAGGCGCTTGACCTCGTCGAGCGTCAGTTCGTGGACGTACCCCACCTGGTTGGCGTTCATGAAGCACGGATTGCACATCATGTCGCAACGGTTGGTGAGATCGATGGTGAGCACGCCGCCGCGGCCGTACCGGATGGACGAGGGCCCGTGGTCGTGCAGCGGGTCGGCCGAAGAGTCGAAGTCACGGCCGGGGAACAGCCGCTCCATCCGGCGGGTGAACGCCGGGTTGGTGGAGAGGGTTTCCTCGAAGTGGCCGTGCTTGGGGCAGTCCTTCTCCATGACCACGCGGCCTTCGCGCTCGAGGATGCGGGCGGGAATGCGCCCGGGCTGGTCGCGGCGGAGCGTGTCCGGACCGATCTCGCCGGAGGCGAGCCGTCCGCGCAGGGCGCGGACGCATTCCGGACACAGGGACATGGTCTCGCGAGGGAGGCCGAGTTCAGGCCTCGATGGTGCGACACCGGCTTCGGCGGTGGACGGCGCCCAGCGGGGAAGGCTCGCAGACCGAGGGAACAGAGTGGTGCCCCACCGCAGCAGGATCCAGGCGCCGTTCGCCGCACCGGCCAGGGCCCGCTCCCAAACTCTTGAACTGTCAATCCTGTGCATCTCAGACGACCCGTCGCGGACGAAGTGTCGTATTATAACGTTGAAGGCCCCAATTACCAAAGAATCTGAATTGACTTAGAATCACCGCTCCATCCCGATGGGAGCTCACGGGCCGGAGGGGTGTCGCTCGCCCCCGCGTTGGTCCCAGGCTGGAGAAAGCATAAGGGCGCTCCTGATGAAGAACGGCAAGATCCAGGGCGTTGGACTGGATGTACGGCGAGGTGGGGCACTGCACGCGGCAGATGATGCCGTGGGTACGGCTGAACGATTACTTCAACGACACGGTGATCGACGAACGGTTCTTCGACCCTGAAGTCGAAGGGCCCGAGGGGATAGGCAATCCAGCCGCGGCGCTCGACGGGGGCGGGGCGCCGCTCGAGGACACCAGCGAGGAGCCGGCCTTCGTCCGGACGACGATCGGCGCAACGCGTTCCCTTCATTGATGACGCAATCCTGCCCGTTTTCTGGCGGAGACATGACCATCGAGACAACCAGGCGGAGGGCGATCGGCATCGACGACCGCGAGGTGTCGCTGCAGGCATTCATCGACGTGGCGGTGGGCGGGGCCCGTGTGGCGCTGTCCCCCCGGGCCGCGTGGCGGCGGCGCGTGATGCGGGGACGCGACGTGCTCGAGGACGCCCTGCGCGCGGGCGAGACTGTGTACGGCGTCTCGACCGGCGTCGGCAACAACTCGTCGCGCGCCGTCGATACCGCGGCGCAGATCGAATTCGCGTTGTCGGTGATGGAGCAGCACGGCTGCGGCGTCGGCGAGCCCCTGTCACCGGTCGAGGGCCGCGCCGTCGTCCTCGCGCGTCTCATCAGTCTCTCGAAGGGGCTCTCGGCGATCCGCTTCGGCCTACTCGAATCGCTGTGCGCGCTGCTCAACCACGACATCGTCCCGGTGATCCCGCGGTGGGGCTCGGTGGGCGCCTCCGGCGACCTGACGCCGCTCTCCTATGTGGCCGCCGTCCTGGCGGGCCAGCGCAAGGCGTACTACCGCGGGCGCCGCATGGACGCCGCCAAGGCGCTGGCCGCGGCGCGCCTGAAGCCGTTCTCCTTCGGCCCGAAGGAGCCGCTGGCCATCATGAACGGCACCTCCGTCATGACGGCCGTCGGCATCCTGACCGTGCACCGCTTCGAACGCGTAATCGATCTGATCGAGCAGGCGTCCGCGCTGGCGACCGAAGTGCTCATGGGCCGTTCGCAGGCCTTCGCACCGCTCGTGCACGAGGCCAAGCCGCATCCCGGCCAGATCGAAAGCGCGCGCCGCATCCGCCTCGCGCTGCGCGGCAGCCGGCTGCTGGACCCGCCGCCGACCAACGGCCGGCCTGTCCAGGACCGCTACTCGATCCGCTGCGCCCCGCAGGTGCTGGGCAGTGCCCGTGACGCCATCACCTGGGCGAAGCAGGTCCTGCAGATCGAGCTGAACAGCGTCAACGACAACCCGCTCGTGGACCCGGCCAGCGGCCGGATCCTCTTCGGCGGCAATTTCTTCGGCGGGCACCCGGCGCTCGTGATGGAACTGGCGCGCATCTTCTGCTCGCCGGACGTTCAGACGGAGCGATCGATCCGGTTCGCGCTGTGGAACAACGAGGAGACCGGCCTCAACGGCGCGCGGGCCTACGCCGAGCAGCGCGGGCCGCTCCAGGGGAAGGAAGATCCGCCCGGATCCCACCAGTATCCCGAGCCGAAGTGGCTGGGCGTGGTCGTGCACGACATGATGCTCTTCGACCATGGCATGCCCGGTCCCGACGGCAAAGTGTCCCCCGAGCAGCGCCCCGAGGCCGACGTGAACATCGAGTTTGCCGCCTCGTCGAAGATGTCGGCACAGTCGCAGGAACTGGCGTGGGCGCTCAAGAACGCCAACGACCGCTACGCCACCGACTACCCGGCGGTGGTCGGCAACCGCATGAGCAATACCGACTCGGGTGCGTTCCAGGACCTCGCACCCTCGATCAGCCTGCGCGAGTTGGAGCGGTTGTCGCAGGTCGGCAACGGGTGGGACCCGACCTGGCACCAGCCGATCGACGTGTTCGCGACATTCTCGGACAAGGACTTCCGCCTCGGCCTCAATGCCGCGCAGACGACGCTGGCCGGCGTGGCGCAGCTCGCCGGAGCCAAGGTGAAGTAGTCCGCACTCATGAAGAACCTCGGGCGGGTCGTGTGGCCCGCACTCCTTTGCGCAGTTACCCTGTCCGCAACGATCGTCGGGCAGGACAAGACACCAGAAGGTCCTCGTCGTGACCGGTGCCCGGCTGATCGACGGCACCGGCGCGGCGCCGATCGACGATGCGGTTATCATCGTCACCGGCGGGAAGTTCTCGGCCGTCGGTCCGAGGGCCCGAGTGACCATTCCGCCGGACGCGGAAGTCATCGACGTCCGCGGGAAGACCATCACCCCCGGGCTCGTGGACGGACCGGACGGATTCCGCGCGGGCGTGCGTGCGCAACTGAAGGCCGGCGCCGATTTCATCCGCGGTCGGGAAGTTGGCCGATCTGGTCGTGCTCGACAAGGACCCGTTGGCCAACATTGCCAATTTGCGAACGGCCCAGATCGTCGTCCAGGGCGGTCGAGTCGTGAAACGATGCCCGGAGCAGGCAACGGAGGTGCACTGTGAGAAGGTTTGCGCGCGTTTTCGTCGTTTTGTTCCTCGCCTTACTTGTCGCCGTCGCCGCGACGGCGCAGTCGGCGGCCCCGGTTGCGCGGCGTTCGGCCGCACCATCTGCGTTGGCTGCCGGCCGGCCGGCCGATGCCGCAGAGGTCGAGCGCGTCGAACGCGAACTGGTTGCCGCGATCGCCAAGACGGATCTCGCCACCTACGACCGCATCGTCGCGGACGACTATGTGGCCTATACCGTCAGCGGCCAGGAGTCGACCAAGCCGGAGATCATGGCGTCGTATCGCACGGGCACGCGCCGGTACATATCGCTGAGCATCAGCGATGTGAAGGTGCGCGTATTCGGAGAGACAGCGATCCTCTGCGCGAGAACGTCGGGGACGCGAGTTGAGGAAGGCGGGACGCTGGAACCGAACACTGTACGTTACTTCCGCGTCTTCACGCGACGCCGCGGTGTGTGGCGCGCCGTCATGCAGATGGTGACACCGCTCCCGGCCTCATCGGGAACGCGGTAGACAGGAGGCGGGCGGGCGTCGGGCCGCCGCACGGTGTTCTCCCACGCGACGGCGTTCTTACCCTTCCATGCCGGGACCGAGGGACTAGTCCGGCAGCGACGGGCGACGTTTCTGCCAGCACTGGGGCGCAGTTGGCCGCGTGCTCCGGTCACCGCGGCCAGCCGTTCGAATCCCACCGCCGTGCTAGCCCGTCCCGTTGCGTCCAGGCAGCGAGATGGACATACTCTTCGTGCAATCGTCGCCCGCCTGTCATTCGTGTTCTCAGCGCTTTACGCGAGGAGTTG
>JADGOB010000262.1 GCA_017883185.1 Acidobacteriota bacterium | reverse complement strand
ACCGACACGGTAACCGTCTTCGCACTGTCCTGCACTTCGGGCACCAGCACGAGCGTCTGGCGGAAGATTTCGGTTTCATACAGTCGGCGCTGCGCGGCGGTCATCTCGGAGCGTCGATAGAGATCGCCCTCGTGCAAGTCGAGCAGGCGGCGGATCGTGTTCGCCGACACACCCTTGTTGCCCTCGATCACGACGGAGTCGATCGTCGTCCGATGCGCGGGGTCGATGGTCACGTGCAGCACGGCCGTATGTGCCGTCGTGTTGATCTCGGACGAGTCCAGGATCACGGCGTCTCCGTACCCGTAATCCCACAGCGTGCCGCGCAGCCGGATCTTCGCGGAATCGATGTGTGCCAGGTCCAGTAGATCGCGCTTGCGGGGAAGGAGCGCTTGGCGAATCTGCCTGGACGTGAGCACCTTGACGACTTGCCGGATGTGGACCGCCGAGATCTTCGTGGCTGGACCTTCATCGATGCTGAACGTGACATCGACCTGGTCTTTCGCCGGCGTGACTACGGAGCTCACGCGCGCCTCGCGATAACCGGCGCGGAAATAGATCACGCGAATGCGCAGTTCGTCGCGTGGGATCTCGGCACGATCGAGATAGTGCTTCTCGACGAAGTAAGGCGACTGGCTGATGGCGCACAGCGGCTTCAGCAAGAGGCCCCGGCACCGTGTCGCCTGCGTCACGATGCTGTCGCGGAGCACCTTGCGTTTCAGGCCCTTCGTGCCGACGAATGTGACCTTGGCGATTCTCGGCGTGGCGTCGAAGACAGGTGACTTCGTCTGCGCGAATACGCTACGCGGCCCGCACGGAATCGCGCACAGGACGAACACCAAGGCAGGCCACAACCGGGTTCGATGCGTGAAACCAGGGTTCAGTGCTGCCCGCGTGCGTGGCAATATTGGCACCCCGGTATCCGGCGGCCCGGCAAATGGATCAGGAGTCGTTCTCGTAGTCAGTGGAATATCGCCGCTTCCACGCCGTGGGCAACCGGCCTGTTGCGCGCACTCACCGCAAACGGCAACGTTCCGGCTTCGGCCTGCTGGAGAAATGGGTATAGGGCGGGCGGTACGATGACTTCGGCGGTACCGCGGGCACGGCCGAGGTTAGCCCCGCCCCTGCCAGCGCATCCACCCGGTCGCCCTAGGCGCCCTTCCTCCTTAGAGTTCGCGCACCCGTTCCGAGGGAAATCTCAAAACGGTTTCGCCGGCACACCTCCCAGGAGGTGTGCCCGTGGAACCATAAGTTCTCCGCCGCAGCAACGGAGACCGCCTTTTCTCCTCTGGAGCGGCTGGCCGCTCCTGATGCCCGCGACCTGGCGCGCGACTTCTTGGCCACATCCCAAGCCGAGTTCACCAAGACGCTGAAACACACGCCGTTGTCGCGCGCAAAGCTGTCTGGCCTCAAGCGCAATGCCTGTGCCGTGCTGGCCAACGTGGGCACTCCGACCGAGTAGCCGACGCTGACCGCAGCGTGAGGAACTCGGCCTTTGAATCAGGCGACTGATGCCGGGCACGGCTCAACGATCAAAAAGGCGTCAGACGCCACCCGTGGAATCAGGGCGAACCTCGCGCGACGAGGTCGGACGCCCTACTGCCCAGACGGGCGCTGGGTGGTAGTGTGGAAAAGCCCCCCCACGGCTGACGGAGCGATCTCTATGACAGACTCGACCACCGTACTCTGGGGCCAGACCTTGGCGTACACGTTGTACGTCCTCGCGATCATGGCGGTGATGGGCTGGTTCGCTATGCGAGTGACGCAAGACGGAGAGCAGAAGGGCATCAAGCCCGTGTACTTCTATGCCTTCGTTTCCTTCCTCGTCGTCCTCGCCGTCTCTCTGCATTTCATCACGTACTACACGATTCCCTGGAAGTCGATGGACATGCACCGGGCGACCATCACGCCGGACAAGGTCTTCGACATCAGCGTGGCCGCCCACAAGTTCAAGCTGCCCGCCGACATCTTGCAGATCTCCTGCGCCGACAAGGTGCTCTTCAATGTCACGTCGGGCGACCTGACCTACGGGTTCGGCCTGTTCCGGGACGACCATTCGATGCTGTTCCAGATGCAGGTCGTGCCCGGGCACCGGAACGACATCTTGTGGCAGTTCGACAAGGCCGGCGTCTACACCATTCGCTCCACCGAGTACTCGGGTCCTGCGGGGGTCGACACGATCCTGAAGGATGCGGTCGTCGTGTCGTGCGAGAAGCGCTCCTAGCACCCTGACCGGAACCGTACCGCTTCCAGCGAGACTTCATATGAGCTTCACACACACGCTTGTGCACGGCGAGCAGGAGTCGTTCAAGCCCGACACGCTCACACCGATGCAGAAGCTGGTTCTTCGTTTCGTCGTCGTCGGACTTGTGTACTACGGCATCGTGGTGATCGAAGGCATGATCATGCGGCTGTACGAGATTGCGCCGATTCCGACCGTCGACACGCAGCAGTTCTTTGCCATCATGACCGCCCATCCCCTGGTTGGCATCTTCGGCTCCACCTACTCCATTATCTTCGGCGCCTTCCTCTTTCTCGTGCCGTTCCTGATGAAGAAGCCGTTGTGGAGCATCCCCCTTGGCAACTGGACGTGCGGACTGCTGGCCGTTGGCACGTTTACGTTCTGGTTCGCGGGGTTCCTCTCCGAATACGCGCCGCTGTACACGCTGTACTGGCCCCTGCCGGC
Organism: Acidobacteriota bacterium; assembly: GCA_017883185.1. GTDB lineage: Bacteria > Acidobacteriota > Vicinamibacteria > Vicinamibacterales > Fen-181 > FEN-299. Next base: position 1,840 of record JADGOB010000262.1, on the reverse strand, counting down.
GGACTTCACCCAGTTCAGCGTGTGGGGCGGGATCTTCTTCATCGTCGGCATCGCCCTGGTGATGGTGGGGACGGCGTTCTTCGTCGTCAACATCTTCAAGACCATTTCCTACACACCCCAGGGATGGGACAGGCAGCCGGCGGGAGCGCTCATCGCATCCGCCCTGGGAATCAGCGGATTGCAGGCGCTGTTCTCGAAGAACAAGCGGGAGCACCTCGTCTCCCTGCCCGTGGCGGCGATCGCGCGCGGCACGGTGGACACGGCGCTCAACGCCGGGATCATCCTGTTCACCGGGGTGCTCATCCTGGTGTACATGGTGGCGGCGGTGCTCGGGCATGACCTCAGGCACAGCGCCGTGGACGCGCTGCTCTACAAGAACTGGTTCTGGTGGGGCCTGGATCTTATTGCGGACGGACTGGTGCTGATCTTCGTGGCGGGCACGTGGTATCTGCTCGCGACGCTCATTACGGGCAAGAAGCTCTACATGGAGAACTTCGCCCGTGCCGCCCTGTTCGTGGAATTGGTGGTGTCGTGGACCGTGTGGTCGCACCACTTGATGTCCGACCAGGCGCAACCCGGCATCCTCAAGACCGTGTCCGGCGAGATGGTCACGGCGTTCGAGCTCATCACGCAGGGCCTGGCGTTCTTCATCACGCTCGTCACGTTGTGGAGCGCGCGGCCCCTGAAGATGACGCATCCACTCAAGTTCCTGCTTGGCGGCTTGCTCGGATTTGCGCTGGCCGTGCCTGCCGGCATCATGCAGGCGGACCTGGGACTGAACCGGATCCTCCACAACACGCAGTGGATCATCGGGCCACACGTGCACGTGGCTGTGCTCGTCGGACTGACCATGACGCTGTACGCCACGATCTACCTGCTCTTTCCCATCGTGACCAACGGGGCGAAGCTCTACAGCGAGAAGCTCGCCGTCTTCCATTTCTGGGCACACCTGCTTGGCGGGATTGGCATGGGCGCCTTCATGGGCATGGCCGGGCTGCACGGGATGCTGCGCCGATCGTTGTATGTGAACGGGGAGTTCAGTGGCTACATGATCCTCGCGGGACTTTCCGGCGCACTCCTGCTCTTCGCGTTCCTTGCGTTCTTCTACAACATCGTGATGAGCCTCGGGCTGAAGGGAGTGTTCGAGATCTTCACGCCGTCGAAACTGGACACCACGGACCCCGTGCCAGCCAGCTAGGGGCGTCCTCGTAAAGGTTGTCGCGATAGTCGATGACTACGGAGGTTCTGGCCATGAGACACAAGAGGCTCGTTGTTTCGCTCGGCTTGGCAGGTCTCGCGATTCTGCTGTTTGGTGCGAACCCGACCCATTCGTCACGTCGATTGATTTGGATAAAACCCTTCTGTTGGCTAGCGCACTGAGTATTTCGCAGCGAACGTATATGCTAGCACCATGTATCGATACATGCAGGGCAAGGCAGATTTCTGTCGCCGGCCGATATCGATGCGAGATCGCCTCGATCCTGGTATGGGAGCAAGTTGGCGCGATCAAGTGACTCACCCGTTAGCCGAACATTTTGTCTGCGCCTACTGTGCTCAATGTGCCGCGGAATAATTGACATTTAAGGAGCCCTCATGAAAGCAGTCGTTTATAAAGGTCCTCGCGACGTCGTCGTCAAAACAGTTCCGGATGCCAAGATTGAAAAAGCAACCGATGTGCTTGTGAAAATTACGACCACAAACATTTGCGGCTCCGATCTGCATATGTATGAAGGCCGCACTAATATGGAGCCCGGCAGAATCTTCGGGCATGAGAATCTTGGAACGGTCATCGAGATCGGCAGCGCGGTCGACCGCGTCAAACTGGGAGATCGGGTCTGCA
>JADGOB010000261.1 GCA_017883185.1 Acidobacteriota bacterium | reverse complement strand
GGCTGCTCCGCCGGCCCACCCCGGCCGCGGCGGCGGCAGGAGGCGGCGCCGATGGCTGAGGCTCGAGCAGGAAGGGGGTCGCGACCGCGCGAGGTCGCGGCCGTAGCGGTCGCGACGCTCTGGGCCGGGTACCTCCTGGCCCTCCCCTTCCAGCGTGTTTGGGTTCTTCCATGGCTGGGCTTCAAGCTTCAGCCTCCAGAAGTCGTGTTCTTGGGACTTGCCACCGCGTCCGCTGCGATGTGGATACGGGGAAGAGTGCGCTGGCGGTTCGCCTTCGCCGATGCCGCGGCGGCCGCATGGCTCGTCGCGAACTTGCTGGCGCTCGCGTGGTCGAGCGACCCGCACGGCCGAGACGGGCTCCTCGAAACGCTGGGTGCGGCCCAGTTGGTGTGTCTCTACGTCGCGGTGCGCGTCACGGCGACGCCGCAGCTCCTCGACCGTTTTGGCGAGTGGTTCGGGTATTCGGCCGCCGCCGCGGCGGCGATCGGGATCGCGGGCAGCGTCGCATCATATGCAGGGCTTCCCAACCGGCTGGCGACGGTGGCGCTGACGCCCGTCCCCTACCTCGGACACGCTGCCCGAGCGCAGGCCTTCACCGCTGGCCCGCAAATGCTCGCCAGCATTCTCCTCATGGCGGTTCCCCTATTTGTCGCCGCCCGGATGAAACAGGGATGGAGGCGCCGCGATCGCGCGCTGGTCCTCTTGCTTGTGCTGGGTCTCGGCGCCACGGTCTCGAAGACCGGGATGTGTCTTGCAGCGGCGCTGAGCGTGATGTGGGCGTCCGCCGAGCCGACCCGACAGGGACAACAATCGCGGCGCTCACGCGCGCGAGTGTGGGTGGCCGTCTCAATATGGTTGATCGTGACATTCGTGTTCTCGCTGGGATCGCACGTGATGGTGCTGCGCGAAGCCGCGGTACAGAGCATGAGCACGGCTCAACTGATCGGCGGCAGTCCGCTTGCGTCGTTTCGATGGCGCGACGAAGCCTGGGTCGTGATGCCTACGACGTACCTCTTCAACAAGCAGGCGAGTCTCCAGGCGATCGGACGTTCGTGGCCTGTAGGCGTGGGGCCAGCCGGCCAGCCCGCATTCACGTCGGGGCTGCAGCGCGAGGGGCGGTTTCCGAGAACGATCTGGCTCATCACCCCTCACTCAACCTACCTTGGGACGGTGGCCACACTCGGGGCCGCGGGACTCGCGGCTCTCCTGTTGATCCTCGTCGTGGGTATCATGACTATCAAGCGCCTGCTGGCCGACTCGACCCGCCCGCGGTGGGAAGCTGCCGCCTACGCCGGAGTCGGCGCGGCCTTTCTGATCGAAGCGATCTCGACCGACCTGCTCAACTGCAGGCACTACTGGTTTCTTCTCGCCGTGATGGCTGCGCGGCTGGACTCGCGCGCGCTCGGTGTCCTGGGCCGCGTTCACGTGCGACTCGGGCCCACTGCGGGCGGCGGCCGCCGACGTGCGGGCGTTGCCCCTTCCGCGACGCGAACGCTGATACGGTCTATTCGATGGGCACGCTCGAGCACTTCGATGAAACCGAGCAGGCACGGGCTGCCTTCCCTGCACGTCTCCCCCCAGTGGCCACATCACGTCTTCCGAGACGATCCCAGTCGCTCACAACCGACAGGCCCCTTGCCGTTCATCCAGCCACCCGAGCCCATGGCGCCAAGCAACCGATAGGACGGCGGCAGCCGGCGAACGGTCTGGCACAATGCGCCGACAGGCCATTATAAACAGTCGATCGGCCCAACCGGAATGACGTAGAATCCATGACAGTTTATGACACCGAGCGACTCTTCAGCCCTGCCGGCTGCCATGGAAGGCAGCGAGCAGGCCAGAGCGCACCGCCGGCTGCGCCTCCAGGAGGGGACCCGTCGCCTGCTGCACGGGTTCTCGCGCGCCGCCTCGTCCGCCCTCAACCTGCCCGCCGGTCTTGCCGTGTGGTGCCACGAGGCCACCGACGTCTTTGGGGCCGGGCGCGCGTCGGCGTGGCTCCACGACCGTCGCAGCCAGGAACTGGTGCTCGTCGCGACCTCGGGCACGACGGACGTGGCGGAGGGCACCCGGCTCCGCACCGACAGCCCGCAACTCCCGGCGGCGGCGATGCATCACGACGGCGCCCGGGTCGGCCGTGGCGCGAGCGGACAGGGCTCGCTCGGGGTCCTGACCGTTCCCCTCAGGGGGCACCGGCGCGCACTGGGCGTGCTCGTGCTCGACGAGGTGCCGACCAGCCTGATCGAAGACGACGACCTGGTCGCGGAGGCGGACGAACTGGGCCGGCAGCTCTCGGCGGCGATCGAGAACCTCCTGCTGCTGGAGGATGTCCTGAAGTCGCGGCGTGAACTGGCCCACACCTTCGACTCGCTCGAGGACCTCGTCGCGGTCTGTGGCCCGGGCCTGCAGGTGGTCCACGTGAATCGCACGCTGGCCGACCGACTGACCCTGCCCGCCGACCGGCTGTTCGGCCGGCCTCTGGCCGATCTGCTGGACCGGGAGGCGGCGGCGTGGGTGAGATCGGAAGACCTCGCGAGCGCGCTGCGGGCCGCCACCCCCGCCGCGCGCGAACTGGACGACGCGACGCTGGGGGGCCGGTTCACGATGACGCTGACGCCGTTGCCCGGCCCGGACGGGCGGCCGGCGGGGGCGGTCTTCGTCGCGCGTGACGTCACGAACCAGGCGCGGCTCGAGGCCGAACGCGCCGCGCTGCAAGAGCGGCTCACCCAGTCGGAGAAACTGGCGGCGCTCGGCCAGTTCATCGCCGGCGTGGCGCACGAACTCAACAACCCGCTCCAGGCGGTACTCGGGCACGTCGAACTCCTTCGACGGCAGGGCCGGATCCCGCCCGGCATCAGGCGCGAGCTGAGCCTGGTCTTCCGGGAAGCGGACCGCGCGGCGCGCATCGTGGACAACCTGCTGGTGTTCGCCGGGGGCCGCACGGCCACGCTCCGCCCGATCGCGCTCAACGCGGTCGTCACGCAGACGCTGGCGCTGCGCGCGGCGGCGTGCCGGGCCGCCGGCATCGACATCGTCCGGCGGCTGGACGAATCGCAGCCGCGCGTGGCCGGCAACCGGCTGCTGTTGCAGCAGGCCCTGTTCAACGTGCTGATCAATGCCGAGCAGGAGCTGGCGGCCTGGGGCGGCGGACGGATCGAGGTGTCTACGCGGGTCCCGGCTGGCGGCGACGTCGTGCGTGTGCAGGTGCGCGACACCGGGCCAGGAATCGCCGCCGCGGCGCTGCCTCGCCTGTTCGAGCCGTTCTTCACGACGAAGGACGTCGGGAGGGGAACGGGCCTCGGCCTCGCGATCACCTACGGCATCGTCAAGGATCACCGGGGAACGCTGACGGCGGGGAACCATCCCGACGGCGGTGCGGTGTTCACGATCGACCTGCCGGTGTCGAGAGAGCGGCCTCGAGAACGGAAAAAGACGACGACACGGCAGCGGGACTGACGACCCTCGACACCGCCGCGTGGGTCCACAGAGCGGGCGAAAGACACGATGGACGACACATTCCTCACAACCGCCGAGGTCCTCGAATACCTGCAGGTCAACCTGCGGACCGTCTACCGCCTCCTGAAGGCGGGCAAGATCCCCGCGATCCGGATCGGCCGGCAGTGGCGCTTCCGCAAGTCGGACCTCGACGCGTGGCTGGAGCACCAGCGGCCTCGCGGCGCACGTGGTGGCGCTGACCCCCAACCCGCCGCGGCGTCCGCCGAGCGCCCGACGCCGGTCCCCGCCCCGGCCTTCCGCCCGGGGCCCGCCCGGGTGCTGGTGGCGGATGACGAGGAGAGCATCCGCGAGCTGCTGGCCAAGACGCTGGCGCTGGCCGAATATGACGTCGAAACGGTCCCGAACGGCCAGGCGGCGATCGACCGGCTGCGCGCGGGCGTCTACGATCTCCTGATCACCGACCTGCGCATGCCCGGCGTTGACGGGCTCGCGTTGATCCGCGAGGCCCGCCGCCTCCAGCCGACCCTGCCGGTGGTCATCATCACGGGCTACTCGACCGAGGCCAGCGCCATCGAGGCCATTAACCTGGGCGTGTCAGGCTACCTGACCAAGCCATTCCGGGTGCCAAAGGTCCTGGCCGTCGCCGCAAAGGCGTTGGGAGAATAAGGACCGCGTTCTCCGCACCCCCCTCCACAAAACCTGAGGCGCTTCCGAACCGGCGCCTGAGCGCCCGACCCAATTACGAAGTTGGCATGTTTCTTTCATTAGGGGCATACGAATGCTCACGAAAGACGTCAATGTCATATAAAGTCTGGCTTTAGACGCTCGATAAGTGACAAAATAAGGTCATTGATATGACAAAAAATGACATTGACGGGATCGGAAGCGCGTTTTTGACCACCGAAGAAGTGATGGCGATCCTTCGGGTGAATATCCGAACCATCTACAGGCTCATCCGCGCCAGGGACATCCCGGCGGTGCGGGTGGGTCGGCAGTGGCGATTCCGACGCAGCGACCTCGAGGTCTGGCTCGCGGCCGGGATCGGTCCATCGCATAGGGCAGGTGCCCAACGAGGAGCCGCCA
>JADGOB010000260.1 GCA_017883185.1 Acidobacteriota bacterium | reverse complement strand
TGCAACGCCGAATCGCAGCCCATCGGCAATTGGAATAGATCCAGATGCTGTAGTGGGTCAGACGACAATGGCTGGTAGTCCGGCGGCGCACGCGGACAAACAGGAGCCAATGTGACACAGATCACCAGCCACGAGATTCGGCTGGCCTCTCGCCCGACGGGACGTCCAAGCGCGGACAACTTCTCTCTCGCCCAGGTGGCGATCGAGCCGCCTGACGACGGCCACGTACTCGTTCGCAATCTCTTCATGTCCGTCGACCCGTACATGCGCGGGCGCATGAACGACACGGCGTCGTACGTGGCGCCGTTCGAGTTGGGCGAGCCGCTCGCCGGCGGAGCCGTCGGGGAAGTCGTCGAGTCGCGGGCGAACGCGTTCAAGCCGGGCGATGCTGTCGTCTCGAACTGCGGCTGGCGAGAGTACTTTGTCGCGTCGGCCAACGAACTGCGGACGGTCAGCAGGGATGTCCGGCCGCTCTCGCTGTACCTTGGCGCGCTCGGCATGCCTGGCATGACCGCGTGGGCCGGGTGGCAGCTCGTCGGCGTCAAAGCAGGCGAAACGGTCTTCGTTTCCGCGGCAGCTGGGGCTGTCGGACATGTGGCCGGACAGCTAGCCAGGCTCTATGGGTGTCGCGTGATCGGTTCGGCCGGCTCGGCGGCGAAAGTGCTGTTCCTGCGAGAGGAATGCGGGTTCGACAGCGCCTTCAACTATAAGGTGGGCTCCATCCTGGACCAGCTGAAATCTGCAGCGCCGGACGGGATTGATGTCTATTTCGACAACGTCGCCGGTGCGACGCTGGAGGCGGCATTGTCGGCATTGCGCGTGCACGGCCGCATCATCGCCTGCGGCGGCATCTCCGCCTATAACGATCAGAAGCCGCGGCGAGGTCCCTCCAATCTCTTCAACATCACCACCAAGAGACTGACGATGAAAGGCCTGATCATCACGGATTGGCTGGATCGTCAGGCCGAGTTCCAGCATGAAGTGGGCGGGTATCTCCGCGCCGGCACTTTGAAGAGCAGAGAAACCGTGGTCAACGGAATCGAACAGGCCGTGAGTGCGTTCATTGGCCTCTTCGACGGAACGAACGTGGGCAAGATGGTCGTGAAGTTGGCGTAGGTCTACGCCGTCCCTCGACTGGGCGCGGCGTCTTCTCGCCGCGCCGGGCCGTCGTGGTTGGGCACAGGCTTCTCGGGGTGGTCGGCTGCATCCTCGATGCCCTCCAGGATCCCCGCCTCGTAGCCCTGCCCCGCGTCGGCAAGTTCTTCGACGGTCTCCTCGGCCGCGTCGGCGGTCTGGGAGAGGCCCTGCGTGTCGCCCGATTGTCCACCGCTATCTGGTCCGCCCTGGCCTGGCTGTTCGCCGGGCTCATCCAGGTGTGCCTCGTTCTCCGGCAGGTGACGTGTCATGATGGGAATCTCTCCTCTTGTTCTTGCCGGCGAGGATCACACATCCGGCCATGTGATTCGCCGATCGTCGTTGCTGCCCATCTACTTCGGGCAGCGGCGTTGGCCCCGACTGGACCGCGAGTGACGCTTCACAGGGGAGTGTATCTTTGAACACGATCACCGCGCCGATCACCTGCCCTCTCCCGGTGTCGCTGTGGTTATCCAAGCGAGTAGTTTACCGGCCGCGCGTAGCCCGGTGCTGTTCACAAGTGCACACCCGGCTGTCGCGGCAGCGTTCGTGCGTGGTGCGGGCTACTGACGACCTCCACCGGCGCGTCATGCTCGACTTGAGCGATTGGGCGATCCTGCCCGAAGCCCGAAACGGCGGCCCATCGTCTCATCGATGGATCCCGTAGTACTCCTTCACCTTCGCGACGATCTGCGGATCGGTCAGCTTGTCAGTGGTCTCGATTCCGACAATACGCTCAGACAGCGCCTTGGAGCGGCCGAGACGCTCCTTGAGTTGCAGCTTGGCCTCACCCGGCCCGAAGATCAGAAGAGCCTCGGGTTGCCCCATCTGACTGATGACCTCGTCGTAGTACCGGTCAAGATGCTGGCCGTAGCGTTCCTCGTATTGTTTCTCGCCTCCGCTGTCCTGCGGGCCGTCTGGGGTCGAATACTCTCCTCGGCCTGAATAATGGGCATGCGGTCCGACCTCAGATTCCAGCGTCTTGGCAGTGACGCTATCCGCTGAGGCGGACACGATGACGGCCTTCTTGTGGTCGATCCAAATGCCTATCTTGTGGTTCATAGCGCCTCGCACAACGTGATCAGATCGTGAAAGTGAGGCCCAGCGGCCTATCTGAGGATCCGGATGTTACCTTTCGGGCGGTAGTTGCAGACCCAGACCTGGCCGAGCGTCGAGCAGACGGACATGCCGCAGCCGACTTCCTCGGTGGTGGTCCACACGATCTGGGTGTAGTGACCGCACTGGCGGTTCCAGGCGCACGTGTCGCGCACCGGGGAGTAGTCGGCAGACTCTGCGCCCCACGTGTCCACGATCCGGGTAACCGAGACAATAAACAGCTCGTCCTTGCGCCCCTCTGCCTGCAGCGGGCCGACGTGGTACAGATTCTCGCCGACATCTATTGGCAAGAGTCCGTGCTCGATGACGCATCCGTGTGCAGCGAGATACGCGGCGCGGGCCTGGGCCCCTGCGGCGAGATCCGCGGCCCAGCGGAGCGTCGGCACACCAACGCGCAGGCGCCATGCGTTGTGGGCGCGAACGATTTCGTCCGCCTGCGCGCGGGTGATGCCGGCGGCGTGAGGTCCCGCGCGGCAGGCGGTAACCACGACCGCGCCAACAACTGCGACGGCGACGAGCAGTGAAACACCACATGCCGTAAAGAACCGTGCTGGTGCTCTCATCCTGATGCTCCACACTCACGGCACTTCCCGGTTCGTCGACGCCGGCCCTGGTTCACCGCTTCACGGTTTTGCCGATCTTCTCGATCGCGTTGCCGGCCTTTCGACGGATTTGACCCACGCCTTTCTGGACTTTGCCCGCGGCCTCATCCACCCGACCCTCCGCCTTCAGGTCCTTGTCGCTGGTCAGATCGCCGACCGCCTGCTTGACTCGACCTTTCGCCTGACCGATCTTTCCGTCCCGTTCATTTTTGTTCCACACGTGCAACCTCCAATCCGAAGTCCTCCGTCGCCCGCTCTTGTGCTCACCCGTCACCTACCGTCTGTAGAACAGGTAAATGGTTGCCACGAAGAGAGCAGCGCCAACGATCCGACATTCTCCTTCCGTCCGCAAAGACACTGACCCAAAGATATCATCAACGGCATTAGTTTATCAGTCCGGTGTCCGGGCGTCTGTTCAAGAACGCACACGTCGGCCGCCTGCTCGCATCTCGGCCACGATCGGGGGATGCGTGCACAGGGTGACAATCCCGGTCGCCAGGACGATTCGCTTAGCGAGAGGGGCCAGGGCGCCCTCGTCGCCCGCGAGCGGCTGTGCACGACTGAACAGACGTCGTCGGGAGCCGGCGCTGGCGCCGTTGCCCGACAAGGCCCACCTGATCATCTGTTCCAAAGAGAACAGACCCGCGATGCGCGCTTCGCCTAGCATGATCCTCGGGTCATAAAAGCTCGGCGCGGTCATGTCGCCGGCGAGGCTCCCACCGGCTTTGGTGATTGGAGGTTGGTATGCTTTCAACGCTTCTCGTGATTCTGCTGGTCTTGTGGCTTCTCGGAATGGTCAGCTCCTACACGATGGGGGGCTTCATCCATGTGCTGCTGGTCGTGGCCGTCGTCGTCTTACTGGTTCGGCTCTTTCGGGGCCGAAAAGTAATCGGGTAGCTAGGACCGGCGCAGACGCGTCGCCGAGCAGCGACGCGACTGCTGCTGCCGTTCTGTCGTACAACACGACGCTCATGTCGTTCTGACGGCACAACCATGGCCAATAGGCACCCCCACAGTAGTGGCATGATGACAATCTCTCAGAAGACCGCGGACGCGCCTCAACGCCCAGGTACCCTCCATGGCGGAAACGAGACGCATGATCCTCTGCAACTATTGGAAACGGCGCGTGCCGATACCGATACCGTCCTGAAGGGGCTTGCATCGCAACGAAGCGGGCTGAGCACCGCAGAAGCCGATTCTCGCTTGAAGCGGTTCGGGACGAACGAGATTGCCCGAGAGAAGCATCAATCGGCCCTGATGCGCCTCTTGGGTAACATCAAGAATCCATTGGTCCTTCTGCTCCTGGCGCTCGGCGTGCTTTCCTTTCTAACCGGTGACCAGCGGGCGACGGTGGTCATTTTCGTGATGGTGGTTCTTGGCGTCGTGTTGCGGTTCTTCCAGGAGATGCGGGCCGACAACGCGGCCGAGAAGCTCAAGGCGATGGTGAGCAACACGGCGACGCTGGTGCGAGACGGCAAGGAAGCAGAAGTATCGCTCGAGATGTTAGTGCCTGGCGATGTCGTCCGGCTGGCAGCCGGCGATATGGTGCCGGCTGATGTACGGGTGCTTTCCGCCAAAGACCTCTTCCTGAATCAGGCGACCCTCACGGGTGAAGCCCTGCCCGTGGAGCGGAAGGCCGACCCTGCGCCTGCGGATGTCGAGAACCCGCTCGATCTGCCCAACCTCTGCT
>JADGOB010000259.1 GCA_017883185.1 Acidobacteriota bacterium | reverse complement strand
GCATTCTGCCGCTGCGCGTCGGTTAGTTGACACGCGACCTTCCCTCGGAATGCGCGACTGCCTGGCGCCGAGAGAAACCGGGCCTCGTCTCCGCGGTTTCCGCCGCTGGACCACGTTATCGGGGTTCAAATCCCTGCCTCCCAGCCAAATATCCCACCAATTGCCCGTCCGAGGTCACGCTGAGGTCACAACCTGACAGTTCCGGTGCGCCTGAAACTCGCAGACCGGCTCTCCCGACGTTTGACTCGCATGGAGCCGGCTCCCGTGGATAGCCGGCACCCGCCAGGGGTCGGCCGAGCCCCAGAATAGCGCGGCTCGGGTCGTCGTCTTCAGCCGGTTGCGGGGAGGTAATGCGCCCCGTTGTCGGACACCGCCGGCACAGCATCGAGCGGGAATGGCCCTTGACGCGAGATGGCGTAGCTGGCAACAATTGTTACCGGTTTGGCGTCTATCCGGAAACACCCATAACCAGTTCAAGCCAGATGATAGAGACGATTCGATCAATAGACGAGGAAACGGGAGACGACGGCCTTGAGCGAGGCCATGGTCGAATTGAACCTTCGTAGCGGCACCATCGTGACCAGGAACGAGCACGAACGCATCGATACCGCTTGCGGCACGATTACGGTGATCCCGATCTGGCGGTTCCTGCTCGACCTGCCGGAATCGACGGAGTAGATCTCGCGTGCTACGCCGGGGAGTGCGGGCAGCGGTTCTGGCCATGGAACTGAACACGCAGACGCCGCTGCTCGACTGGAACGGCGGCGGTAGTGATGGCCGCGCATCCGGTGTGCCTGGCTGATGAGCCGCCAGCCGCACGCCTGGCGAAGTGACCAGACCTGCCTGGCCACGGGCCACGCGCTGGGCGGCCCATGGCCGGCAAGATCTGCGCATGCCGGCCCGGGGCGGATGGGCAAGAACTGCGTGCTCACCTGACCCGGTCTGCGAATTTGCTCAGGCTTCCCGCCTCACGCCGCGTGGCATCCCGTGTGCGCCTGTGCTCGGCGTGGCCTGTCCATCGGCGGCCTATCAGCCGCGGACGCCCTCGCAGGGCGTGCTGTACCAAGTGGTCCGCGATCACTTTGAGACCTTCCGCGCGCAAGCCGCCGGCCTGCGCAACGGCGAAGGCCTGCCGCGGTTGGTGGGTGTAGGGGCGACCGGCCGGTCGCCCCTACAGTTGTCTCGCGGCCGGCTTCGCGCGGTTTCGGTGCGCGGCCTGCGGCTTCGACCGGCTGGTTCCCTTCTCGTGCAAGGCAAGAGCGTGTTGTCCGAGCTGCGGCCCTTCGACGATGGTCAGGGCCATCCCGAGCAAGGTCGAGAGATGGTGGGCGTCTCCGATTGATCGCGCTGATCGACGAGGCCTCGGTGATCGAGCGCATCCTGCGCCATCTGCGTCTACCCAGCGAGGTTCCCACACCCGCCGCCGCTTGTCGCCGACCGTGTCGAGCGACAAGCTCTGGCGAGGCCTCGGCGAAGCGCGCGTGCCTGTGGCGCGCGAAGGCGGGCCGCGCCCCGGTCGGGCGCCGCCCCTCGACGTTGCTCGGGGCGCCCTGAGCCGTGTCGAAGGGCGCCGCTCTTCGCGACCCGCTCCTTCGACGAGGACACGGGTGTCTCGGCCTTCGACCCGTGCGCCTGACCGGTGCCCCGGGGTGCCGACTCGCCGGAGGTACGCCCGCCCGTCGTCCGGCGCGCCCCGCGCGGCGACCTCTTCCTTGGTACGTCGGCGGAACCGGCGATAATCAGCCCTGTGCTTGGGCGGCGGGGCGGCATCTCCGGGGGGCGCCGACGCTGTCTGATAACCGGCATTCCGTTAAGCTGCCGAGCGGAGACCCCGCCTATCCGGACTATCGTCGCGCGGCACCGCCACCGCGCCGAACGCCAGGCCGGCGGGATCCGAAAGCGCCACCGCGAGCACGTTCCACATGCGCGCCTCGACCGTCGGCGTGACGGCGGCAAGCTCCGAGCCGATCGCCACGGCGACAACAGCAACGCCCGGATTCCGCCGCTACAACTCGACGAAACCTGGCATCTCGCCGATGCACAGCGCGCACCACGTCGCCCAGAAGTTGAGGACGACCGGCCGCCCTCGAAGCGACGCGTTGGTGATCCGCCTGCCATCGAGGGTGGCACACGACCCCCGTTGTGGTGCGTTACAACCCTGCCGCACCGGGAGCCTGGGTGCGCCACGGCATCTCCGCGCGACATCGCGCAACCACCCACACCTGATGCCTGAGGGAGATTGTGCCACAGCAACTGAACGCCCTGGACCGTCCCGCTCCGCAGCCCCGCGTCTGGGAACGACTGACCGACGAGCAATGAGCCACCGTGATCGACACCATGGCTCGACTGCTCGGCAAGGCCGCTGTGCCGACGACGAACACGACGACAGACCACCAGGAGGAGAACCATGACCAACATCAGCCCCACGGCACCGCCTTGGGCGTCGCGTGCCTCGATGGCTGCCTTCCGTTAACCTGGCGAGTCCAGACCCCGTTTATCCGGGCTGCCAGCACTGCTATAATCGCCGACGTGACGCAGACGTCGCTCAACCTCGACACATCACCGGACATCGAGCGCCGGCAGGTCGAATCGTGGCGGCAGATGTCAGCCGCACAGAAGGCCGCGATGGTGACGGGCCTGACGCGCGCGGCCTACGCCATGACCTTCGCAGGGGTGAGGCAGCGCCATCCTGACGCATCGTCCCGCGAGCACTTCCTGCGGGTCGCCGTCATCGTGCTGGGGCCGGATCTGGCACGCCTGGCGTACCCCGATGCGGCTGGGGTGATCTCCCGGTGACAGGGCCCATCGATCCGATCGAGACGGCTCTTCTGGTCGTGCGCCATCTCGACGCGCTGGACATCCTGCACACGATCGGAGGGTCGATCGCCAGTTCGTTCGCCGGGGAGCCTCGCTCGACCGTCGACATCGACATCGTGGTTGCGCTCGAGGAGCGGCATGTCGAGGCGTTGGTGGCGGCGCTCTCGCCGGAGTTCTACGTCGATGCCGATGCGCTTCGCCGGGCCATTCGGACGCACTCGAGCACCAATCTGATTCACCAGACCACGCAGCTGAAGGTGGACCTGTTCGTGGCGGGCGGCACTCCCCTGGATGCCCGCCAGCTCGCCCGCCGCCTGCCCGTCGATCTCGGCGACGGGCGTTGTCTCTACGTGCACCCGCCCGAGGACATCCTGCTGCAGAAACTGCGCTGGTATCGCCGCGGCGGCGAGGTCTCGGACCGACAGTGGCGGGACATTGCGGCCATCGTCCGTGTCCAAGGCAGAAGACTGGACCGCGAGTACCTACGCGACAGCGCCGGGCTTCTCGACGTCTCGGACCTGCTCGAGCGCGCGCTCCTTGAAGCGCCGGCTGAGGAATGATGCTCTGGGGGTTCAAATCCCTGCCTCCCAGCCAAAGCTAAGCCCCTCCCGCACAATGGTTTGCATCAGCCGCCCTGTTCTGGCTTCGAAAGCCTCGGCGAGTGCTTCTGCAAAAGGCTGGTCGCAGGGCTGGCGAACCACTTTCTTTCAAAAGGGGTGCGCAGCGCCGGATCAACGTGTATGCTGTCGTCTGTTATGAGCTGGCTTGCATGGCTTGGCCTCGCAGTACTCCTCACCGCCGTTGCTGCCATCACCGGCATCAAACCGAAGGGAACGCGACACATCGCTCACACTCGCCTGATGGGAGTGGCACGACTCGCTCTCCTGGCGCTCGTCATCATCTTCGCCTACCTCGCGTTTCGAGCACGCTCCGGCGGTTGACACGACAGGTTCAAGCGTCAAAAGGAGGACGGAATGGCGGTCACTTTCCAACGAAACATAGGAATGCTGCTTCTCGCGGTTTGGCTGATTCTTTATGGGCTCGCTGGCATGATCGCACTCGTGCTGCCGGCTCCATTGATGGCCGTTCTGGCGTTACTCACCGGCATTCTGATTCTTGTCGGCCGGTAGAGCCGTCTACGCGGAAAGGCCGTGAAGAAGAAGCGGACTCCGAAAAAGAAAAGGGCCGCCTCGTGACCGGCCACTATTTCCTCGACGACACCACCGCGCAGGACATACGGGATTCTGGACCACGTTATCGGGGTTCAAATCCCTGCCTCCCAGCCAATTCTAAGCTCCTGCCGCACAACGGTTTGTATCAGCCGCCTGCATCTGGCTTCGAAAGCCCAGGCGAGTGGGTCTGCAAACCGTTTGCAAACCACTCCCCCGGAAGCCAAAGCTGAGGCGCGCAGAGGAGTCGCCGGTTTGCGGTGTTGGGGATCGGCGCTGATTCTCTCAGCCATGTTCGGTCGTTCGGCTCGATACCCGTTGATCAAACCCCGGGACCCGATTCGCCACGGCGATGCTCGCGTGGCGAAGCCTTGACCGATCGCGAAAAGGGCGCGCTTGATGTGCTGAGCTCTGCGATGCGTGGAGGACTGGTGTTGCCACCAGACGCGCCGCCGATGGCCAACATGGACGACGGCACCCACCTCGACTACCTGCTCGACGCCGAAGAGAAACATGTTCACAAACGCACAGACACGCGTCAGCGATTGCCGCATGCTGAGGTGCGTAGGATCGTGGATCGCCTCCGTCCATGTGCTGTTGGTCGCCGCCC
>JADGOB010000258.1 GCA_017883185.1 Acidobacteriota bacterium | reverse complement strand
GCGCAGGCGCTCGTGTTCGCGCAGGGCGGAGACGTGAACGCGATCCTTACGGGCGCGCGGGAGGCGCTGGGCGGCGACAAGAAGCTCGACGCCGTGAAGACGATGACGATTGCCGGGCGGTCGCTCAGGACGAACCCGACGGGCACGAGCACCGAGAGCGAGTTCGAGGTGGCGATCGAACTCCCCGACAAGTACATGCGCCGCGACGCCGTCGTGAACATGGGCAACATGAGCATCTACCGCACATCCGGGTTCAACGGCGACGGCGTCATCAACGAAATGGACACGCCTCCGCAGCCTGCTCGTCTCTGGCGGCGTGCGATACGGCTACCAGGCGCACGTCGGTGACCGGTGGAACGTGTCGCCGCGCGTGAGCCTCGCATGGTCGCCCAACAAGAACGGCACCCTGACGATTCGCGGCAGCTACGGCTATTTCTACGACTGGGTCGCCGGCGACATCTACAAGCAGACGTTGCTGGTGGACGGGTACCGGCAGCGCGAGTTGAACATCAGGAACCCCACGTATCCGGACCCGGGGATGAGCGGCATCGCGCCGCCCACCAATCGTTACCTGTGGTCGGACGACCTGGCGTTGACCTCGGCGCACCGCGTGACCGCCGGCCTCGACCGCGCGCTGACGCCCAACATGCGCGTCAGCATCACCTACAACATGGGCTTCGGCGCCAACCTGCTCCGCCCGCGCAACCTGAACGCCCCGGTCGGCGGCGTGCGCCCCGAGCCGAACTTCGCCAACGTGGTCCAGCTCGTATCGGACGCCGATTCCAGGCAACACGCGATGAACATCGGCTGGAACATGACGCTGATGAACTGGCGCCGCCTGTTCATCTTCGCCAACTACACCCTGTCCACCAGCCGGACCAACACCAGCGGCGCGTTCTCGCTCCTTCCCGGCGGCGACAACCTCGAGGCCGAGTGGGGTCCGTCGGGAGGCGATACGCGGCACCGGTTCAGCGCGTCGTTCAACATGCAGCCGGTGACGGATCTCTCCGTCTCGCTCAATGCCAGCGCCCGCTCGGAGATGCCCTACAACATCACGACGGGGCGTGACGACAACGCCGACGGCACCTTCAACGACAGGCCGGCCGGCACCTCGCGCAACTCGGCGCGAGGGGCGGCCAGCGTTGATCTGGGTGGACGGCTCTCTTACGCGTGGGGCTTCGGCCCGAAACGGACCGCTGGAGGAGTCGGCGGCGGTGGGACCCAGGTGATCGTCATGAGCGGTGGAAGTGGCGGGATGATGGCGTCCGGATTCGGCGGCGGCGCCAACAACCGGCGGTGCCGGCTGGAGTTCTACCTCTCCGGCCAGAACCTCCTCAACAGAACGAACTACATGAGCTACAGCGGCGTCCTGACGTCGCCGCTCTTTGGGTATCCCACGAGCGCGGGCACCGCGAGGCGGGTGCAGCTCGGTGTCCGCTTCGGATTCTAAGAGAGGGACTATCGTTCAGCCAGCGTCACCTCGACCGTCATGTCCTTGCCCTGGCGCACCAGGGTGGCCTTGACGGTCTGACCCGGCGTGAACGACGCAAGTGTCGTCGAGAACGCCTGCAGGTTCGCGACCGGCTTGCCCTCGATCGCCGTGATGACGTCGCCTTCCTTGATGCCGGCCTTCTCGGCTGGTGACCCCGCCACCAGGCCGCCAACCCGAACACCCGGTCCTTCGAAAGCGAAGTCGGGCACGGTACCAAAGCTCACGCGCCTCCCTCTCCCCCCTTGGCTCGCCGAAGCCCGCGCAGCGGGCGAAGGCGGCGCAATCGTATTCGTCAGCGGTTCCGCGCGCTCGGCAAGGTATGTCACCCCTTCCCGGACGAACGTCGCCACCTTCACCAGACCGGGTCCGTCGATCTTGTCGGCGGTGTCCGTCGGCCTGTGGTAGTCGCCGTGGGCGCTCGTGAAGATCTGGACCGCGGGCACCCCCTTCTGAACAAAGCTCACCTGGTCGGAGGCCTGCATCGATTCCGGGATGTTCCGGCTTTCCACGCCGGTGACGAAGCTCGCGCCCCGGAAGATGTACTGCCACTCGGAAGCGGTACCCGTGCCGATCACCGACAGCTTCTGCTCGCCAAGCCGGCCCACGGTGTCGAGGTTGATGACGCCGATGATCTTCCCGACGGGGAACCGGTCGGCATGGTCGGCGTAGTACTTCGATCCGACCAGTCCCTCTTCCTCGCCGGTGAACGCGACGAACACGATCGAGCGCGAGGGCTTCTCCGTGCCGCTCAGCGCGTGCGCCAGTTCGAGCATCACCGCCACGCCGCTCGCGTTGTCGTCAGCGCCGGGATGCACCTTGCCTTCGTCGCCCTTGTGCACGTCCGGCCAGCCGAGCCCAAGGTGATCATAGTGCGCGGTGACCAGCACCGCCTGATCCTTCCACTCAGCCTTCGTCCCCGGGATGTAGCCGACGACATTGGCGACGGTCCGGACCTCGCGCTTCTCGCCGACCCTCATGCCGAATGACTGGAAGTAGGAGCCACTGTCACCGGCCGACGCCAGGCCAAACGCCTTGAAGCGATCGGCAATGTACTTCGCCGCGGCTTCATGTCCCTCGCTGCCTGGCCCGCGCCCCTGTCGCGCGGGGTCCGCCAGGAAGGCGACGTGCTCCAGAAGCGCCTTCTGCGAGAAGACGGGCGGCAGCTCCGCGAGCGCCTTGCGCGCGTCAGGCGGCAGGGGCGACAGAGGGGCCTGGCCGCGACCTCGCAGATCCACCCGCAGCGGCGAGTCGGATTCCTGCCACTGCCCCTTCAGGACGTTGACCGGCTCGTCACCCTCGAACCCGAGGTACGAGTACTTGCCGTAGTGCGGCAACTTGCGCCCGAGGCCCGGGAACGCAGCCACCGGGTCGACGGCCAGGTAGCCGATCGCCTTTTCGACGTTCTGCGGGTGCCGCGATGTCAGCACGAGCGTGTGGCCGGCGAACGCCATCTTCTCGCCATCCACCTCGATCGCCGACTCGCCCAGCGTCATGCCGCCCCCCGACGTGAAGACGCGCGCGGCCCAGCGGTTCGTACGCCCGGCGATCCAGACAGCGCGGTCGCGCGGAAGCTCGGCGACCTCCGTGTCGAGCTTGATCTCGACCTGGTGGCTGTCGCTCTGCCATCCCTTGAACAGATCTCGCCAGGCCTGGAGTTCCGCGCTCGATGCGGCGGACGGCAGCACGGCGAGCACGCGCGGCTCGCCGAAGATCTGGCCGATCGACGGCGGGGTCTCGCGGGGGTCGAGCTTTCGGAACACGTCGAACCGCGGATCGACGTGTACCATCAGCGGCGCGCCCGGCGTGGCGATCGAGAAACGTTGTTCCGCCGATTCCAGGCGCACCACCTGCCGGACCACCCCCTTCGACGTCTGCACGACCACTGGCACGTCGATCGAGAACGGCTCCGCTCCCTGCGTCTGGCGGACCACGCCTTCGACGATGACACGGCCCGCGACGCCATCTGCCGGGTCGCGGCGGACGGCGGTCACGCTGACGGCGAGCACGGGTGCGCCCGGCCGGCCAATCCAGTCCCTGAAGAACCGGCTGAAGTCGCGGCCGCTGACCTCCTCGATCGTCTTCTGGAAGTCGGTAAACGAGGCGCGCTTCCCCTTGAAGTCGCGGTAGAACCGCGCGATCACCTTGCGAAACGTGTCGTCGCCGACCGAGAGCCGCAACATGTGAAACGCCATCAGCGCCTTGCCGTACCCCACGGCCTCGGTGGAGGCGCTCTCGCGCGAGCGGAACGCGGTCAGCGGGAAGTCCCGTCCCTCCTTCACGTAGTCGCGGTACTTCTGCAGCGTCGATCGGCGGTACTCGTCACCCGCGCCGCGCTGCTCCTGGATCAGGTGGTCGGCCAGGTACGCGGTCAGCCCTTCGCACCAGTTCCCCGACTCGTAATCCACGAACACCGAGTTTCCCCACCAGTTGTGCAGGATCTCGTGGGGGTAGGACGAGTTGATGATGAACGGAAAGCGAATGATCTCGCGGCCGAGCAGCGTGAACGTCGGCATGCCGTAGCCCGTCTCCCAGAAGTTCTCGACCAGCGCGAACTTGCGATAGGGATACGGCCCGATCAGCTGACGGTACATCTCGAGGTACTGCGACGTGGCCGCCAGGTACTTCCCGGCGAGGGCCTCGTCGCGCTCGTGCAGGTAGACGAGCGTCTCGACCAAGCCGGCCGTGTCGCGCGAGACCTGCAGCGGGCCGCCAACCAGGTAGATCTCGTCCATCTCTCCGCCCGAGTCCCAGCGCGCGCGGCCCCGCTCGTCGCGCGACGTGCCATTCCCCTGGGAGACGACGTGCCAGCCCTGCGGCTGTTGCACGTCGAGGGTGAACTCGATCAGGTCGCGGTTGAACGCGGGATACCAGAAGCTGCTGCCGGCGAGGTACACCCCCTCGGGCCCGAGGATGCCCGCGGTCTCGCGGAAACCGCGCGTGTACTCTTCCTTCTTGTCGGACAGGCCGAAATCCACCACGCCTTCGTACGACACAATCAGCGTGGCCTGGCCGGGCGGGAGCGTCGCGCGGTAGCGCTTGACGCCGACCTGTCGGCCCGTGCCCTCGCCCGTGCCGTTGATCCCGAAGAATGTGGCGTCGCCGCCGATCGGGATCTCGCGAACCAC
>JADGOB010000006.1 GCA_017883185.1 Acidobacteriota bacterium | reverse complement strand
CGTCACGAGGCGGCCGCCGATGAACACCACGACGGCCATGATGACGAGCGACGCGACGAGACGGGCTCTGGACATGGAAACCTCCTTGACCAACAGCGCAACCCGCTGGCGCAGGTGCGCGCGCTTCAGAAACAGGGATGCCGGGGTGAGGATGAGCCGGGGAGCCGGCCTGGCCAGGCGCAACAGCGCCTCGAGGTACGGTTGCCGCGCACCGAGCCGGCGGACCGCCTCACGATCGACCACTTGTTCGCGGGCGAGCTGAATCTGATTGATCAGCCACCAGATGGCCGGGTGGAACCACAGCACGGCGCGGACGATTTCATCGAACCCGTTCCGCACCCAGTCCGCCCGGCTCACGTGCAGCAGTTCGTGGCAGGCGATCGCCGTCTGCTCCTGTTCCGGGAACGACTCGAAGTTGCTAGGCACCATCACAACTGGCCACAGCACGCCGCAGGTCACCGGCCGGCTCGTCGTCGCCGACACGAGGAACTCGGCGTCGGTCTCGGCGAGCGTGGCGGCCCTGTCGATCGACTGTGGGCGCGGCCACAAGCGCGAGGAGGCTCGACGAAGGCGGGACACCGTGACGAGCCCGAGGCCGAGCCAGCCAAGACGCAGCACGATGCCCGCCGCGATCACGTTACGCACCACTGTCGGCGACGGCCATGTCCACCCGGCACTCGTCGGCGCGGCCGCGACCGGCGTTGCGGGCACGGGCACACCGGTGGCCGACGTCGTCCCCTGGACTTCTACGCTGGCGCCAATCGCCCGCAGGGGCGACCGGCCGGTCGCCCCTACGGCAACGACTGGCGTGGCCCACGGCTGCAGCAGCGGCAGCAGCAGGCAGGCAACGAGCACCCCGCGCCAGAAGATCATCCGCGCGCGCGGAGACCAGAGCCCAAGCAAGTGCGGCAGCGGCGCGGCGACGAGGACGATGACGCCGGCCTGGATCGCCCAGGCGAGGAGGTTGGCCGAACTCAGGACGTCCATCACTCAGCCTCGCGGATGAGGCGCTCCAGCTCTTCGAGTTCCTGCGGGGACAACCGACGGTCCTCGACCAGGTGCACGAGAAGCGGCTGCGCGGACCCGTTGAACACGCGATCGACGAACTCGCGAACCATCGACCGGACGACCTGGCGCTCGGGACGCGTCGGCCGGTAGACGAACGCCCGGTTCTCCCGGTGTGTCTTGACGTGCCCCTTCTTCTCCAGCACCCGCATCATCGTCATCACGGTGGTGTAGGCGATCTTGCGGCGCTCGAGCAGCGTCTCGTAGACGTCTCGCACCGTCGCCTCGCCTTTGTGCCAGACGATCTTCATCAGCTCGAGTTCCTGGGGCGTCAGCGTCACGCTGGTTGGTCTCATATACTAACAAATTAGTACTGTTGAATTCACATGTCAAGGAGAAAATTCGCAAGACAGGCCTGGCCCCAATTCGCGACCTCGCGCCCCGAGCCTTTCCGCCGTCCGCCCTCCGCCTGCCGCCTTCCCGCCTTCCCGCCTTTCCACCTGCCGCCTTGAGCCCCGGGCCGTCCCCTGATACAGTCCGCGCGCAGGAGGCTTGCCGTGACATACGCATTCATCCGTCGAACGCTCCTCGTCCTGATCGTTGGATGCTCACTTGGGGCCACAAGTTCCGGTCAGAGTCAGCCGGCCTGGATGGAACTCGCCCGAACTCCGCCCATGGGCTGGAACAGCTGGAACAAGTTCGGCTGCAACGTCAGCGACACGCTCATTCGCGAGGTCGCCGACACGATGGTCTCGTCCGGCATGAAGGACGCCGGCTATCAATACGTCGTCATCGACGACTGCTGGCAGGTGTCGCGCGACAAGAGCGGGACCATCGTGCCGGACGCGCAGCGGTTTCCTTCGGGGATGAAGGCCCTGGCCGACTACGTCCACTCGAAGGGTCTCAAGTTCGGCGTGTACTCCGACGCGGGCTCGAAAACCTGCGAGGGCCGCCCGGGCAGTAACGGGTACGAGGTCGAAGACGCCCGTCAATACGCGGCCTGGGGCGTGGACTACCTGAAGTACGATTGGTGCAACACCGACGGCGTGGACCCGAAGATCGCCTACCCGACGATGAGGGATGCCCTGAAGGCGACGGGCCGGCCGATCGTGTTCAGCATGTGCGAGTGGGGACGCAACCAGCCATGGACATGGGTGCGAGGTGTTGCGCACATCTGGCGCACGACCGGCGACATCCAGGACCGATGGGCGAGCTTCACGCGCCTGCTCGATCAGCAGGTCGGCCTCGAGAAGTACGCCGGTCCCGGCGGCTGGAACGATCCCGACATGCTGGAAGTCGGCAACGGCGGCATGAAGATCCACGAGTATCGCGCGCACTTCAGCCTGTGGTGCCTGCTGTCGGCTCCACTGATGGCCGGCAACGACATCCGCAGCATGACGCCTGAGATTCGAGACATCCTGACCCACAAGGAGGTCATCGCGGTCGACCAGGACCCGCTTCAGCAGGGACGCCGCGTGCGGAAGAACGGCGACCTCGAAGTGTGGGCGAAGAAGCTGACGGGCGACGCCTGGGCGCTGGTGCTCTTCAATCGTGGTGAGACGGCTGCGCAGATCGCGCTGTCCTGGCAGGAGCTCGGTCTCTCGTTCGACGCCGAACCCGCCGTCCGCGATCTGTGGGCGAAGAAGGACCTGGGGAAGATCAAGGGCACCTTCGTCGCCAGCGTCCCGCCACACGACGTGATCATGGTGAAAGTGACACCCTGACGGTAGAATCTCGAAGCCCCTGTTCTCTGCTGCATTCCGAGGTACTCGCATGCGCCGATTCCTGATCGTCCTTGCTCTCTGCGCGACCTGCACCTGGCTGGTTCGCGCCCAGCAACCGCAGACCACACCGACAACCCCGCCGACGCCTCCGGTGAAGGCCGCGCAGGCGACACCTACGAAGCCGGCGGCCGCCAAGCCGACACCGTTCACGCTGACGATCGACAACATCATGCGCGGTCAGAAGCTGATCGGGTCCGCGCCAACGTCGGTCCGGTGGGCGCCGGACTCGTCGAAGATCTACTTCTCCTGGCAGAAGCCCAACGAAGACCGCGCCAACACCTATTCGGTCAGTCGTGACGGCACCGATCTCAAGCAGCTGACCACTGAGGACGTGCGGCAGATTCCCGCTACGCCAAGCGGCCGTCTCGATCGGATCCGGAAGAAGCTGGTCGCCGCCGAAGGCGGCAACATCGTCATCTACGACCTGGGCACCAACGCGCGGCGCCTGCTCATGAAAACGGCGAGCATCGAATCGAACCCGAGGTGGGCGCGCAATGACACCGCCGTCACGTTCATGCGTGACGGGAACCTGTTCATGCTGTCGCTCGACGGGTCGGCCAACTCACCGACGGAAGTGCAGCTGACCGATGTGGCGACAGTCGCATCGGACGGCGGCGCGGGCGCCGGCGGCTCGCGCGGTGCGATGGGTGGTGCCGCGGCGACGGGACAGCGCGGCGGAGGCCAGGGCGGTGGTGCCCAGGCACAGGGCGGACAGGCCGCCCGCGGGAGCAGCGGCAGCGATCAGGGCCTGACCGAATCGCAGCGCATCCTGCGCCAGGAAGAACTGAAGTTGATCGAGCACCTCAAGCGCGAGACGGAGCAGCGGCAGCAGGGCGCCCGCGGTGCCCTGGCAATGCTGGGCGGGGGCCAGCGCGGCGGCCGCGGCGGACAGGGAGGAGCCGGTGGTCCGGCCGCGGAGCCGATCGCCCGTTTCCAGCCGGGCCCCCGGCAGTCGGTCACCGACATGCTGCTCTCGTCTGACGAGAACTACGTCTTCATCGCCGTGACCGAGCGGCCGGAAGTGACGGGCCGCAACCAGGACGTGCCGAACTACGTCACCGAATCGGCATATCCAGAGATGGTCAACGGCCGGACGAACGTCGGCGACTCGCAGTCGCGCCGCCTGCTCGCCGTCCTCGACCTCAAGCAGACCAAGACGCTCTGGGCCGACGCGTCGGCGTTCGCCGGCAACGAAAAGACCGCCAAGCCGACCGACACGGCGGTTCCGCGCATCGTCGACTGGAGCTTGCCGGAGTGCCCGGACGACGGCGGCCGGTGCGTCGCGACGGCCCGCTCCAAGGACAATCACGACCGCTGGTTCGTGACCGTCGATCCCGCCACGGGCAAGGCCACGTCGATCGACAACCTGCACGACGACGCCTGGATCCGTGAAGGCGTGGTCTCGACCGGCACGGGCGGAGGTGGGTTCGGTGGTGGCGGGTTCGGCGGCGGCGGTGTCACCTGGCTTCCCGACAACAAGCGCTTCCTGTTCCTCGCTGAACGCGACGGCTGGATGCACCTCTATTCACTCGACGTGACAGCCGCCATGCCGGCGCCGAAGGCGCTGACAACCGGGAAGTGGGAGATTTCGAACGCGCGATTGTCGAACGACCGCACGAAGGTGTACTTCACGGCGAGCGAGGTTCACCTGGGCGAGCACCACTTCTACACGGTCCCGGTGGACGGCGGTTCGTTCACCCGCGTCACCACCATGACGGGCGGCAACGAGGCGACCGTGTCCCCCGACGAGAAGACGCTGGCGCTTCTCTACTCGACCATCAACCGGCCGCCCGAACTGTTCGTGATGCCGTTCACGACGGGCGCCACGGCCAAAAAGGTGACGACGACGCCGACCGACGAGTGGATGGCGTTCAAGTGGATCGAGCCGAAGGTCATCACCTACAAGGCGCGTGACGGTGGCATGGTCTACGCGAGGCTCTACACGCCGGAAATGGTCGGCGCGAAGCGCAACCCGAAGCGTCCCGCCGTGGTCTTCGTTCACGGGGCGGGCTACCTGCAGTTCGCGCACAAGTACTGGTCGCAGAACTACTACCGCGAACACATGTTCAACCACCTGCTGGCCGCGCGCGGCTACGTGGTGCTCGCGCCTGACTACAGGGCCAGCTCGGGCTACGGGCGCGACTGGCGCACGGGCATCTACGAGCACATGGGCGGCAAGGATCTCGACGACGTGGTGGACGGCGCGAAGTTCCTGGTGGCGACCGAGAAGGTGGACCCGAAGCGGATTGGCGTCTACGGGGGGAGCTACGGCGGGTTCCTCACGCTGATGGCGCTCTTCACGACGCCCGACGTGTTTGCCGCCGGTGCCGCGCTGCGGCCCGTCACCGACTGGGCGCACTACAACCACAGCTACACCGCGCCGATCCTCGGCCTCCCGCAGACCAACCTCGAGGCCTACAAGCGCAGCTCACCGATCTACTTCGCCGAGGGGCTGAAGAATCAACTGCTCATCCTCCACGGGATGGTGGACACGAACGTGTTCTACCAGGACACGGTGCGGCTGATGCAGCGGCTGATCGAGCTTCGGAAGGAGACCTGGTCCGTGGCGCCGTACCCGGTCGAAGACCACAGCTTCACCGAGGAAACCAGCTGGGCCGACGAGTACAAGCGGATCCTGAGGCTGTTCGAGGAGTACTTGAAGAAGTGATCGCCTGACGGCTTGCGGCTGACGGCTGACGGCCGTGAGCGCGCGGTAGGACGGGCGAGATCCGCCGGTCCTGGGTGGCACGGCGCAGCATGGCCGCAGGTCGCAAGCCGCCAGTCGCAAGCCGGCCAGTCAGCTGAGGCGGCGCAGGATGAAGCACTTGAGGTAGTAGCTCTCGGGGACGCCCAGCAGCACGGGGTGATCGCGCGCCTGCATGCGTTTTTCCACCACGTCCACGTGCACGAGCGCGTCGGTGGCCGCTTCGCGGATCACCTGCCCGAACGTCGCCTCGTCCACGTTGTAGGAACAACTGCAGGTGACGAGGAACCCGCCTGGCTTCAGCAGGCGGAGCGCCCGCAGGTTGATATCGCGATAGCCGGACAGCGCCTTCGGCACCGACGCCTTGTTCTTGGCAAATGCAGGCGGATCCAGGACGATCGTATCGAAGCGGCCCGCTTCGCGTTCCAGTCGCCGCAACTCGTCGAACACGTTCGCCTCGCGCACCTGGATCTGCGGCAGGCGATTGCGCGCCGCGTTTGCGGCGATGCGCGCCACGGCGTCGGCCGAGATGTCGATGGCCGTCACCTCGTCGCACGACGAGGCCAGCCGCATGGCGAAGCCGCCGTTGTAGCTGAAGCAGTCGAGCACCCGGCCGCGCGCGTACTGGGCGGCCGCCACGCGGTTCTCGCGCTGGTCCAGGAACAGGCCGGTCTTCTGCCCCTTCCACGGATCCACGTCGTACTCGATCGGCCCCTCGCGGACGGTGATCGAGGCGGGCACCTCGCCGTGCAGCACCTCGACGCGCTGATCGAGCCCCTCGAGCGCCCGCACTTTTGCGTCGTTACGCGCGAGGATGCCGCGCGGGGCCAGCAGCTCCACCAGCAGCCCGGTGATCGTCGGCAGCAACCGCTCGACTCCCTGTGACAACGACTGCACCACGAGGTAGTCGCCGTAGCGATCGACGATCAGCGAGGGAAGCAGGTCGCCCTCGGCATGAACCAGGCGGCAGGCGGACGCATCGATCTTCAGTGTCTCTCGGAACCCGATCGCGCTGACGAGGCGGCGACGCCAGAGGGCCGCATCCGCCGGCTCCGCGCCGTGCGACAGCAGGCGCAGCGTAATCTGCGACCGGTCGCTGTAGAGCGCTTGGCCGATTGCGCGGCCTCGGGCCCCCAGAACGGTCACCGTGTCGCCAGGATCTGCCTCCACGTCGAGCACGTCACTCTTGTAGATCCAGAGATGGCCCGCCTGGATTCGCTCCTCCGCACGGCCCGACACGGCGACTGATGGCTGCATGGCGTTAGCTTACCGCGAAGCCTCCCTGGACGCCGGCATGAATTCCAACCAGTCGAGTAGGGAGGGGGGTTGATTCCCCTCCCCCTCTTCGAACCGGACATGCAGATTTCCCGCATCCGGCTCACCGACACACTCTCGCCACAGGGCAGACGCAGAGAGCTGTGGACGGACCGGTCACAGCGGACGAAAGCCATAGCGGTGCAACCCCGCGTAGAGCGTCTCGCCCCGCCGAAAGGGCCGGGCCCGTCGTTGACTCCGATGACGCAAGAAGCGTCCGAACCGTTCGCGGGTGAAATGATTGAGGTCCCGAAACGCGACCTGGGGATAGCCGTACGCGAAGTAGGGCTTCCAGGCGCGCAGCAACGCGTTGACGGCCGCGATGGCCGCCGCGAGCGACCCGTTGAAGCCGCACCCAATCTGCGCCCGCACCTTCTCGCGCAGGCGTTGACTGGCGCGCGCCGACGGGCCGACCGCGAGATAGCGATGCGGCCGTCCGTGGCGGTCACGCAGGAAGCGCAGCGTGAACCCCAGAAAATCCACGGACGTGCCCGGGTCTCCCAATCGTACTACCCGTGTCTTGGTCCGATTCATGGTGAGCTGCAGCCGCTGTTCGAGCATCGTCTCGACCCAACCGACGACGCGCGACCCCATCCACCGCGCCACGACCACGAAGTCATCGGCGTACCGCACCAGCCGCGCGTTCGCAAACTGGGCCGGGCCGTCGGGACCGTGGAAGGCGCGGTCGAAGTCGTGCAGATAGACGTTGGCCAGCAGCGGCGAGATGACCCCACCCTGGGGCGTCCCGCGCGTGGGACGCGTCAGGCGGGTCCCGCTGTCGCCGTCCTCTTCGGCAATCGGACACCGCAGCCACAGACGGATCAGCCGCAGCACGCCGCTGTCGGTGATCCGCCGGTGGAGCTGCGCCATCAGCCGCCCGTGGTCGATCGTATCGAAGTAGCTCGACAGGTCCGCGTCGTAGACCTCGGTGCGTCCGGCCTTGATGGCCACCTGCAGCGTGTCCAGCGCTTGGTGGGCCGACCGCCCCGGGCGGAAGCCAAACGAGCACGCCTCGAAGTCCGCTTCGAAGATCGGCTCGATCACCAGCAGGACCGCGGCTTGCGCCACCCGGTCGCGGACCGTGGGAATCCCCAGCGGCCGCGGCCGGCCATCGGCCTTCGGAATGTAGACGCGACGGACCGGCTGGGGATGGTAGCGGTGCCGCCGCAGGTCCTCCGCGAGGGCCTCCAGCCACACCGTCTCCCCTCCCGGCTGAGCATCGATGGTCGCCCAGGTGACGCCATCCACGCCCGGCCCGCCCTTGTTCGCTCGCACGCGCTGACTGGCCGCCGTCAGCACGTCGGCCCGCAGCACGTGCCCGAACAGGTTGTAGAATCGGAACCCCGGTTCCTGCTTGGCCTTGCGGCCCAGTTTCCAGCGCAGCAGCGAGACCCGCACTGGCAGGTGCGCCTCCGGCGTGAAGCCGTCGGCTTCCCAGTCCGTCAGAGAGCGGCGGTCGCTCAATCGGCACCTCCTTCTGCGACAGAAACGCGTGTGAAGTCCGGCCCCTTCGCTCCACGGGCGTTACCCCGCTTCCTCGCTACTACGAGCCGGTCCGACTCCCGGCCGAGGCCGCCGCGTGGTTATGGTTTCCCACGTGCCGGTGTCCCGCCCTGCGGCGGCACCCCTCGCCGGGTCTCCCAGCGCCCTTCTCATTCGGTCGACGCGCGCTCTCCCCTCTCACCCCGAGCGGCCCGACGAGTGCGGATGCTCGTTGCTTCCTCGTCGGTGGCAGGCTTCAGCATCTTCGGCAGATTGGCCGCCGCCAGTGCAGTGTCACGAGGCCGAAACAGGTTCGCTTGCGCTAGGGCTCGCGTCTTCGCGGTCGGGAGAGGACCCTCTCCGTGGCTGGCCGTTGCCGCGGCGGCCACGGCCAACCGGTCCGCTTCGCACGCTTTGTTGCCTCCACGTGCCGGACCGCCGCTACATGCTGAACGAGCAATTCACATGGCTGACTCCTTTCAGTCAGCGAGAATGAAAAGGACTCACTGGCGTACCCAAGATCACCAAGGACACGGAGGGCGAGGCCCTTCCGACGGTGCCGGCGTCGGCCGGGGTCTTTCCGACGTCCTTTGTGTGCTCTGTGTGCTTTGTCGTTGTCGGTCGGGCAGCGCGCCCGGTCGCAAGTTCCCGCGATCGCGGGTACAATTCACTCATGCGCGTTGCCATCGGATCCGATCACGCAGGCTACCTGCTGAAGGAAACGCTCAAGGCGGGCCTGATCGACGCGGGCGTCGCCCTTGACGATGCGGGGACCACCGGGGACGCGTCGGTGGACTATCCCGACTATGCCGAGGCGGTGGCCCGGCTGGTCGTCTCGGGCGCGTGCGACCGCGGCATCCTCATCTGCGGCACCGGGATCGGGATGGCCATGGCCGCCAACAAGGTGGACGGCATTCGCGCCGCGGCGGCCGGCGACCTCGAATCGGCCCGGCTCTGCCGCGAGCACAACGACGCCAACGTGCTCACGCTCGGCGCCCGGCTGACGCCCCCGGACCTCGCCATGGCGATCGTGCGCCTCTTCCTCGAGACGCCGTTTGCCGGCGGCCGCCACCAGCGGCGCGTGGACAAGATCATGGCGCTTCAGGGTTCGCACGCGGATGTCCCACGGTAAGTCGGTTCCGGCGGCCCGCAGCCTGTCCGCGATCGTGGACCGCGTGTTTGCCGAAGATGGCGCGCTGGCCCGGGCGGTGCCCGAGTTCGAGTCGCGTCCCGGCCAGCGGGCGATGGCCGCCGCCGTCGCCGACGCCATCGAAGACGGCCACGTCCTGCTGGCCGAAGCTGGAACGGGCACCGGCAAGACGATCGCCTACCTCGTCCCCGCGATCCTGAGCGGCCGCCGCGTCCTGGTCTCGACCGGGACCAAAACCCTCCAGGAACAGATCTTCTCGAAGGACCTGCCGGTCCTGCAGGAGGCGCTCGGCGTGCCCTTCAAGGCCACCTGCATGAAGGGCCGGGGCAACTACCTGTGCCGCCACCGGTTCGATCTGTTCCGCGACAACCCGATGTCGATGGCGTTCGCCGACACGGAAACGGTCGCGGCCATCGCCGATTGGGCGGAACGGACTGACACGGGCGACCGGGCCGAACTCGAGGACCTGCCCGAGGACCTGTCGTTCTGGTCCGAGATGGCGGCCACGTCCGAGAACTGCGTCGGGACGGAGTGCCCGCGCTACAAGGACTGCTTCATCACGCGCATGCGGCAGCGCGCCGCCGAGTCGGACATTGTCATCGTCAATCACCACCTGCTGTGCGCGGACGCTTCCGTCAGGCAGAACGCCTATGGCGAGGTGATCCCCGAGTGCCACGTGGCGGTGATCGACGAAGCGCACCAGCTCGAGGACGTCGCGACGCAGTACTTCGGGATGACGGTGAGCACCTACCGGGTCGAGGACCTGGTGCGGGACGTCGAGCGGGTGGTCGCGAGCGGGGCGTACAAGGACGACCCGGTCGAGATGCGGCGTGCCAGCGACCGCGTGCGCGACAGGACCATGCTGTTCTTCCACGCGTTGCGCGAGCTGGCGCCCTCAGGCGGCGGGCGATACGTTTTGCAGGGCGGGTCGTCGTCGCCCGATCGCCAGCGCGTCACCGCCGACTTGCTCAGTGGCGTGCAACCGGCGGGCGTTGCGCTGATCGAGGCGCTCGACGGGCTGCAGGGCGTGGCGGCGCTCACCAGGGACCCGAGTGAAGACGTGGCCGCGGTAGGACGACGCGCCGGAGAGATGCGCGACGAACTGCGATTCCTGCTGCGTGCCGGCGACCCGGACTACGTCTACTACCTCGAGGCCCGCGGGCGCGGCGTCTTTCTTCGGGCGTCGCCGATCGATGTTTCGACCATGGTGCGCGAACTCCTGCTCGACCGGATGCAGGCCACGGTTCTCACTTCCGCAACCCTCAGCGTCGCCGGGTCGTTCGAGTACGTGCGCAGCCGCCTCGGGGTACGTGAAGCCAGCGAGGTGAGGCTGCCGTCTGAGTTCAGGTACTCGGAGCAGGCGATCCTCTACCTGCCGCCCGCGATGCCCGATCCGCGGTCGCCGCTGTTCCCGAAGGCCGCCAGCCGCGAGATCCTGGAGATCCTGAAGCGAACCGAGGGGCGTGCGTTCGTGCTCTTCACCAGCTACTCGGTGCTGCGCGAGGTCGAGCGCCAGCTCGCGTCGGCGCTCGATTATCCGGTGCTCGTCCAGGGCAGCGCGCCCCGCTCGGTCCTGTTGACGCAGTTCCGGTCGCTCGGCAACGCGGTGCTGCTCGCGACGTCGAGCTTCTGGCAGGGCGTGGACGTCGTCGGCGAAGCGCTGAGCTGCGTCATCGTGGACAAGCTGCCGTTTGCGTCCCCCACTGAGCCCATTACCGCGGCGAGAATCGACGCGATCACTGCCCGCGGCGAGAACGCGTTCGAGCGGTACCAGCTCCCGCTCGCCATCCTGACGCTCGAGCAGGGCCTCGGCCGACTGATCCGTCATCGCCGCGATCGCGGGGTCCTGGCGGTGCTCGATCCGCGGATCCGGTCGAAAGGCTACGGCGCGCGTTTCCTCGACGCGCTCCCCCCGGCGCCGGTTGTCTCCCGGCTCGACGATATCGCCCGTTTCTTCGCGCGCTGACCGTCTCCAACCGGCTGAGCAGCCCGGCTTTAGGCCGCGCCGCTTGCCCCAGGCGTCTTTCCCGCTTGCTACGCTTTCGACGGGATTTCGGTGTAGACTAGAACTCGACGGTTCCGCCGACCGCCGTACTATTTTTTCATCTCTACCTGACGGAGGATTCTGATGCTTCCCGTTCTTTCCGGCCCTCGCGTGCTGCTCGTGGCCTGTGCAGTGTTCGTGGCCGTTGCTATGACGTCGCCCGCGACCGCTCAGTCGACCGGGATGGTCAAGGGTAAGGTGTTCGACGGCAAGGGTCAGCCGATTGAGGCTGCGAAGGTGACCATCGAATTCCAGGATGGCGTCTCGCGCGTCTACACGGTCAAATCGAACAAGAAGGGTGAATACACCCAGATTGGCCTGCCGCCTGGCAACTACAAGGTGACGGCCGAAAAGGAAAAGGTCGGGGCTCAGTCGTATCCCTGCCGCGTGAGGCTTGGCGATACGGCCGAGGTCAACTTCCAGCTCGCGCCTGGCTCGTCCGGGCCGACCAAGGAAGACGCCGCCAAGGTGGCAGCGATCAAGAAGTTGTTCGACGAGGGTGTGGCCGCGAGCCGTTCAGGCGACAACGACACCGCGCTCGCGAAGTTCACCGAGGCGGCCAACGTGATGC
Source organism: Acidobacteriota bacterium (assembly GCA_017883185.1). Lineage (GTDB taxonomy): Bacteria > Acidobacteriota > Vicinamibacteria > Vicinamibacterales > Fen-181 > FEN-299. The sequence goes on along the minus strand of JADGOB010000006.1, from coordinate 54,441 downwards.
CGACCTGTTACGACTGCTACTACAACATCGGCTACGCCTACGCCCAGAAGAAGGAATACGACAAGTCCGAAGAGGCGTTCAAGAAGTCGATCGAGCTCAAGGCCGACTACATCGAGGCCTACAACGGTTTGGCGACCATCTACAACGCCCAGAAGAAATTCGATGACGCGCAAGCGGCCAGCCAGAAGGCCGCGGCCCTGGCGACTGCGAGCGGATCGGCGGCGGGTGGCGGCGGCGTGGACGCGCTCTACAACCAGGGCGTCATCGCGTGGAACGCGGGTAAGGCCGAAGATGCCAAGAAGGCGTTCGAGGAGGCGCTCAAGGCCGACCCGAAGCACGCCAACTCGCACTACCAGCTGGCAATGTGCCTGATCAACCTGGGCAAGCTGCCCGAGGCGGTGACCGAGTTCGAGTTGTACATGCAGCTCGCGCCCGACGGCCAGTACGCGGCCCAGGTGAAGGCGATGCTGTTGCAGATCAAGAAGTAACGAGGGATCTGGGACGCGGGGCCAGGGGCCAGAGAATGACGGTCAACTGGTCAGTCATCAGGATCCCGGTCAGTGTCGAGGCCGCCGGTTGTCGGTCGCAACCGGCGGCCTTTTCCTTTCTCTGCCCGTGACACTCGAAGCCGCTCTCGCCCTTCGCCTTGCCGACGTGCGCGACCGGATGGCGCGTGCCGCACTGCGCGCCGGCCGTGGGGCCGGCGACGTGCGCCTCGTGGCCGTCTCCAAGACGTACCCGATCGAACACGTGCGGGCCGCGGCGGCCGCGGGGCAACGGGACTTTGGCGAGAACCGGGTGCAGGAAGCGCTCCAGAAGATCGCGTCGGCGCAGGACCTCGACGTGCGCTGGCACCTGATCGGGCACCTGCAGTCGAACAAGGCCAGGAAAGCCGCGGTCTCGTTCGCGTGCGTCCACTCGATCGACCGCCTCGATCTGCTCGAGGCGGTGGACCGCGCGGCCGCCGACGCAGGCACGTCGCCGGAGGTCCTCGTCCAAGTTGACCTGGCGGCCGAACCCACCAAGCACGGGGCGACGCTGGATCTGGTGCGCGCGGTCGTGGAGCGGGCCGCGCGGAGCCGTGCCGTCCGGCTGGCCGGGCTGATGCTGCTGCCGCCCTACCTCGAGGACCCGGAGGAGGTTCGACCCTATTTCAGGCAGTTACGCGAACTCCGCGACCGCCTGAGCGACGAGGGCGTGCCGGCCGCGATGCTTCGCGAACTCTCCATGGGCATGAGCCACGACTTCGAGGTGGCGATCGAGGAAGGCGCGACCCTGGTCCGGGTCGGCACCGCGATCTTCGGAACGCGCCAGCCCTGAACGCCCGCGCCCTGCAGCCCGGGGCACGATCGGCCGAAACGTAGAATGCTGGCACACATTCGCTGGAAGCCGGAGTTCCTTCCGTTCACGTGTCAGAGGAGACAGGTTCATGAAGGTCACCCCACTCGACCTGCGGCAGGCCAAACTGCGAGTCACGATGCGCGGCTACGATCGCAACGAGGTGGACGCACTACTGAACGAAGTGGCCGATGACTACGAGCAGGCGCTGCGCGAGTCGGACCGTCTGCACCAGGAACTGCTGCGGCTCGAGGCAGTCGTTGCGGAGCACCGTGAACACGAGCGCAACCTCCGCAACACGCTGCTCACCGCCCAGCGGCTCGCCGACGAAATCCGCGAGCACGCCGAGCTGGAATCGCGCCGCGTCGTCGAGGAAGCCGAGTCGCGAGCCGAGTTGATCTTCCAGCAGACGCAGGGGCGGCTCACGGAGATCCAGCGCGAGATCGACGGCCTCAAGCTCAAGCGTCGCGACGTCGAAACGACGCTGCAGTCCACGATTGCCACCCTCCGCAACTCGCTGGAATTCGTGCGCGAGCAGGATCAGAAGGACCGCGAGGACAAGATCCTCTATCACCGCCCGCGCCAGGTCGCCATGGAGCCCCCCGTGCAGGATTCGCAGCCACAGGCCCACGCGGTGGGCGGCTCGCCCGCCAGCACCGTGATGCACGCGCTCGACGCGGCGGTCGAGGGACAGAAGTAGCCCACATTCCCATCGACCCGTGGTCACCGCTGATTTCGTCATCCGCCACGCCAGGCAGGTTCTGACCTGCGCCGGGCCGGCACCGCGTCGCGGTGCCGCCCAGCGCGTCGCCTCCTCCATTTCCGACGGCGTTGTCGCCTCGCGCGCCGGCCGCATTGTCTTCACCGGGTCCGAGACCGAGTTCCAGGGGAGCGTGCAGGCGACAGCCGACGCCGTGATTGTCGATGCCGGCGGCGGCACGGTCGTCCCCGGCTTCGTCGATCCGCACACGCACGTGATCTACGCGGGCGACCGGCGTGAAGAACTGCGGCGCCGCCTGGCCGGGGCGACCTACGCCGAGATCGCGGCCGAGGGCGGGGGCATCCTCAGCACGGTTCGGGCGACCAGAGAGGCCACCGAAGAAGAGCTGATCGAGTCCGCGCGGCCGCGCCTGGCCGAGATGCTGCGCTGCGGCACGACGACGGCGGAAGCCAAGAGCGGGTACGGGTTGGAGACGGCGGCGGAACTGAAGATGCTGCGGGCGATTCGACATCTCGCCGGGTCGCAGCCCATCGACCTGGTCGCGACGTTTCTCGGCGCACACGAGATCCCGCGCGAGTACCGCGACCGCCGCCAGGCGTATCTCGACCTGCTCACCGGGGAGATGATCCCGGCCGTCGCGGGCGAGAGCCTGGCCGCCTGGTGCGACGTGTTCTGCGAAACCGGCGTGTATACGCCGGGCGAATCGCGGGCGATCCTGGAGGCCGGCGCCAGAGCCGGCTTGCGCCCGCGCATTCATGCCGACGAACTGGCGGCCAGCGGCGGTTCCGATGTGGCTGCCGATGTCGGCGCCAGGTCCGCCGATCACCTGCTGTTCGTGCAGCCGACGTCCGCCGATCGCATGGCGGAGGCCGGCGTGGTCGCCACGCTGCTCCCCGCCGCGGCGTTCTACCTGAAGCTCGGGCGGTTTGCGCCCGCACGGATGCTGATCGAGCGCGGCGTTGCGGTCGCGCTCGCCACCGACCTCAACCCCGGCGGCGGCTTCACGCCGTCGATGCCGTTCGTCATCACGCTCGCCTGCTTCGGGATGGGAATGACGCTCGAGGAAGCGCTCGTCGGGGCGACGATCAACGCCGCGTACTCCCTCGGGCGCGACGGAGACCTGGGCAGCCTCGAACCCGGCAAGCTGATGGACGCCGTGATCGTGGCCGGGGAAGCGGTAGACCTGATTCGCGTTGGCGCACCAGCCATCACGCGCGTCGTCAAGAACGGCCGGGTCGTCGTGTAGGGCGGGCCTTCAGACCAGCTGTTACGGCCTGAGCCACACCTTGATGCTCGGCTTGAACTCCCAGGGATAGAAGAAGCCCGGGAACAGCTGGACGCGGTCCGTGTAGGCCCCTTCGATCGTCATCTGCCCTGACGCCTGCGCGACGACGCCGGCCTGCGGAGCGGTTGCACCGGCCTCGCAGTTGAACACCGGGTTGTTTCCCCGCCGGATGTTCAGCCCCGTCGCGGCGATCGGCACGCCGTAGTTCCCCGCCGTTTCTATCGCCTCATCGCACAACTGCCGGTCGGTCCGCCGCTCGCCGAACTGCGCCAACTGCTGGAGCGCGTCCTCGTAGCGGTAGAAGTTCCAGTAGGCGCTTCCAATCCTGAAGGCGCCGTGGATGACAACCAGCGCGATGACAATCTTGATCAGCGTCTTGGCCATGGCACACCGGTCCTCGAGCCGTAGGGCGGACGGGGGGAGGGCGTCAGTAGCTGTTTCGGTCGAAGAGCCGTTTCTGTGTAGGGACGGCCGAGGCAACCACAAAGGACACTGGGTGGTCCGCCGTCACCACGGTCAGCGGATGAGGTGGAACATCCGCGACCAGCGCGTGCGAGAGAAGAACTGGGTGACCACGGTGAACAGGTCCTTCGCGATCGCGCCGATCCCGGTCTGCTGGTAGTCCTCGGTCTCCGACTCGTAGGACCAGTAGATCATCACGGCGCGTCCCTTGACGTCCTCGCGCGGCAACAGCCCCCAGTAGCGACTGTCCTGCGAATTGTCGCGGTTGTCTCCCATCACGAAGTACTTGTCGGCGGGGATGGAAATCGGGCCGTAGCGCTCGCGCAGGTCGTAGGAGGTGATCTCGGAGTAGGACGACGTGCCCTGGGGCGGCTCCAGGAAGTGCACGTAGGGCTCATCGACCTTCTTGCCGTTGATGTAGACGCGCTTGTCCTTCACCTCGAGCGTCTCGCCCGGCAGGCCGATCACCCGCTTGATGAAATCGCGCTCCCGATCTTCCGGGTACTTGAAGACGATGATGTCGCCGCGACGGATCGCGCGCTCGGGGAGCAGCGCGCGTTCGATCGGGCTGTTGGCCGGCCCGAAGACGAACTTGTTCACCAGCAGGTGATCGCCGATGAGCAGGTTGTTCTCCATCGACCCGGTGGGGATCTTGAAGGCCTGGACGACGAACGTCCGGATGAAGAGCGCCAGGATGACGGCGATGACGATCGACTCGAAGTACTCGCGGGCGGTCGATTTCCGGAAGGGCTGAGGCGCAGCCGGCGCGGGTTTCTGGGCAGCCTTCGTTTGATTCTTCACAGCAGGTCCCTTCTACTCGTCCCCATCCATCTTGAGCACGGCGAGAAACGCCTCCTGGGGAATCTCGACCTTCCCCACGCGCTTCATCCGGCGCTTGCCTTCCTTTTGTTTCTCGAGCAGCTTCCGCTTGCGCGTGATGTCGCCGCCGTAGCACTTGGCCAGCACGTTCTTCCGCAGCGCCTTCACCGACTCGCGGGCGATAATCCGGCCGCCGATCGCCGCCTGGATTGCCACCTCGAACATCTGCCTCGGGATCAGGCTGCGCATCCGGCTCGCCAGCGCGCGACCGCGCTGGTACGAAGAGTCCCTGTGGACGATGACGGACAGGGCGTCCACCGGGTCGCCGTTCACCAGGATATCGAGTTTCACCAGCGGCGACTCCCAGTACCCCGTGACGTGATAGTCGAGCGACGCATAGCCGCGCGAGATCGTCTTCAGCCGGTCGTAGAAATCGAGCACGACCTCGTTGAACGGCAGCTCGTAGGTGATGAGCACGCGGTTGCTGGCGAGGTACTCGAGCGTCTTCTGGACCCCGCGCTTGTCCTGGCACAGCGTGAGAATCCCGCCGACGTGCTCGGCCGGCGTCAGGATCATCGCCGTGATGACCGGCTCCTCGAGCTTCTGGATGCGGCCCGCGTCCGGCAGCTTCGCGGGGCTGTCCACCTCGCGGACTTCGCCGTCGGTCGTCGTCACCCGGTACAACACGCTCGGCGCGGTGGTGACCAGGTCCTGGTTGAACTCGCGCTCGAGGCGCTCCTGCACGATCTCCATGTGCAGCAGGCCGAGAAAGCCGCAGCGGAACCCGAAGCCGAGGGCGACCGAGGTTTCCGGCTCGTAGAAGAACGATGCGTCGTTCAGCCGCAGCTTCTCGAGCGCGTCGCGCAGTTCGGCGTACTCGTGTCCCTCAACCGGGTAGAGCCCGGCGAAGACCATCGGCTTGAGTTCCTTGAAACCCGGAAACGGCTCGGAGGTCGGCCGGGCGGTCTCGGTGATGGTGTCGCCGAGCTTGGCGTCCGCCACCTTCTTGATGCCGGCAGTAATGAACCCGACCTCGCCCACGGCGAGTTCCTCGAGGGGCGTGGCCTTCGGCGTGAACGCGCCGACTTCCTCGATCTCGTATTCCTGGCCGGCGGCCATGAACTTGACCTGCATGCCCTTGCGGATGACGCCGTCGATCACGCGGATGACGATGACGACGCCCCGGTAGGCGTCGTACCAGGAATCGAAGACCAACGCCTTCAGCGGGGCGGCGGCGGTTCCGGCAGGGGGCGGCAGGCGGTGCACGATCGCCTCGAGGACCTCCCTGATGCCGGTGCCCACCTTGGCGCTCGCCAGGATGGCCTGGCTTCCGTCGAGCCCGATGATGTCCTCGATCTGGCGTCGCGTTTCCTCGGGCTGGGCGCCCGGGAGATCGATCTTGTTGATGACCGGCACGATCTCGAGGCCGTCGTCAACGGCCAGGTAGGCGTTGGCCAGCGTCTGGGCCTCGACGCCCTGCGCGGCGTCAACCAGCAGCACCGCGCCCTCGCACGCGGCCAGCGAGCGAGTTACCTCGTACGAGAAATCCACGTGGCCGGGCGTGTCGATCAGGTTCAGCACGTACTTGTTGCCGTCATCGGCCAGGTAGGTGAGCCGGACGGGGTGCGCCTTGATCGTGATACCGCGTTCCTTCTCGAGGTCCATGCTGTCGAGCAACTGGGCCTCCATGTCCCGCAACTGCACGGCGCCCGTCAGCTCGAGGAAGCGGTCCGCGAGCGTGGACTTGCCGTGGTCGATGTGCGCGATGACGGAGAAGTTGCGAATGTAACGCGGGTCCATCGGATCTCAGAATTATAGCAGGAGGGAGAAGTCGGAAGTCAGAAGACAGAATTCAGAAGTCAGAATCCGGAGGGTGAACGGGGGACATCTGGCGACTATTTCGCCACCTCTGTCTTGAGCACCACGCTCTCGCCCGCGTACTGCTGCACCACCGACAGGACGCCGGTGTAGAGGAAGCCGACCTGAAAGAGCATCAGAAAGGGCACCGTGGCGTAGATGCCATTCGCGAGCGCGTAGAACACCGTCCAGGTGAAATACAGGCCGAGCATCAGCTCGACCAACGGCTGGATCGCCACCGACTGGCGATACTTCTTGGTCTGCCATTCGTCGGTCTCGCGCTGCACCACGCCGTACTTCGGCGTGCGGGCGAACTCGCTCTGCTTGCCGAGCACGGCCTCGATGACCGCGCGCGTGTTGTTCACCGACAACCCGATGCCAATCGACATCAGGAACGGCACGTACTTCAGCCGCGACTTCCAGTCGAGCGGGTACAGCTCGCGCTGGGAGACGATGTAGAAGTTGGCGACCGAGGCGGTGGCGGCGAAGAAGAGCGGCACGTCGATGAGGAGCATCTCGTACCAACCCATGTTGTACCGGATCACCATCGACGGGAAGATCAGCAGGCACAGGACGATCATCAACAGGTAGTTGAAGTTGGCCGTCAGGTGCATGAACGCCTCGGCCTTCACTTCGAACGACGCGTTCGAGCGGAGGATGTGCGGCAGCAGCTTCAGGCAGGTCTGGATCGACCCCTTCGCCCAGCGATGCTGCTGCGACTTGAACCCGTTCATCTCGACCGGCACTTCCGCGGGGGCCTCGAGGTCGGGGAGGAAGACGAACTTCCAGCCCTTGAGCTGCGTGCGGTAGCTCAGGTCGAGGTCCTCGGTCAGGGTGTCGTGCTGCCAGCCGCCGCCATCCGCGATGGCTTCAGGCCGCCAGATACCGGCGGTGCCGTTGAAATTGAAGAACCGGCCGGACCGGTTGCGTCCGCCGTGCTCGAGGACGAAGTGGGCGTCGAGCAGGATCGACTGGACCTTCGTGAGCAGCGAGAAATCCTGGTTCAGATGCGTCCAGCGCGCCTGAACCATCGCCACGCGCGGTTCCGCGAAGTACGGCACCGTGCGTTTCAGGAAATCGGCGGACGGCACGAAGTCGGCGTCGAAGATCGCGACGAAGCGGCCGGTCGCCACCTTCAGCGCCGCCTCGAGCGCCCCGGCCTTGTAGCCGAGGCGATCGTCGCGGTGGATGTACTTGATGTCGAAGCCCTGCGCCGCGTAGCGATGCACGGCGAGACGAGCGATGTCCTGGGTCTCGTCGTTGGAATCGTCGAGGACCTGGATTTCGAGGCGATCCTTCGGGTAGTCCATCCGGCACACCGCCTCGACGAGGCGGTCCACGACGTACATCTCGTTGTACAGCGGCAACTGCACCGTGACCGCGGGCCATGTCTCCGGCACGACCGGCGTCGCGACTTTGTCGCCCTTGTGCTTCATGTAAAGATACACAAGGAAGTAGCGGTGCCAACCGTAGAGGGCGAGGATGCTCAGGATGAAAAAATACGCCCCGAGGATCAGGGTTTCAGTGGGCGTCATATGGTCAGTGTCTCTTGGTTGGTCAACAAACACTCAATTATACAGCCGAGTCATGACAAGTCAAACCGTCGTCTCGCTCCGGAGCCGCCCATGAATCTGCCGCCTCTTCGCGACATCCTCGAGCAGGTGTCCTCGGGCACGTTGCCAGCCGGCGAGGCCGAGCAGCGCCTCCTCGACTACCTCCGGGAACTTCCCTACGAGGACATCGGGTTCGCCCGGATAGACCATCACCGCGCCCTCCGACAGGGTTTTCCCGAGGTCATCCTGGGTACAGGCAAAACCCCGGCCCACATCGCGGCCATTGCCGCCCGGATCGTAGCCAGGGGGCATTCGCTGCTGGTGACGCGGACCGACGAGACGGCCTATGCCGCGGTTCTGGCCGAGGTGCCGGCCGGCGTCTTCCACCCGGTCGCCAGGGCTATCACGTTGCAGCAACAGGACATCGCACCCGGAAAGGGAACCGTACTGGTGGTCGCCGCGGGCACGGCAGACCTGCCGGTGGCTGAAGAAGCGGTGGTGACGGCCGAGCTGATGGGGAACCAGACGGAGCGGCTCTTCGATGTCGGCGTGGCCGGGTTGCACCGCCTGCTGAGCGCGCACGATCGCCTCACTGCGGCGCGCGTGATCATCGTCGCGGCCGGGATGGAGGGGGCGCTGCCGAGCGTGATCGGAGGGTTGGTGAGGGTCCCGATCATCGCGGTGCCGACGAGCATCGGCTACGGCGCCAGCTTTGGGGGGATCGCCGCGCTCCTCGGCATGCTCAACAGTTGCGCCGGAGGGGTCTCGGTGGTGAACATCGACAATGGGTTCGGGGCCGCCACCATTGCCAGCCTGATCAATCACCTGTAGGCTCAACACGACCAGTTGGCTTGCGACGTGTGGCTCGCGACCTGCGGCGTCGGTGCCGACCACACCGCACGAGAGAACCACTCCGCGAGTGATTTCCGGCGGTCATCAATTTTGATCCCCTATCTACCATGCCTGTGGTAGTCTAGGGGGTTGCCTCCGCTTGTGCGGTTGGCCGACGGACGTGTAGTCCGTGCCTTCCTGAGCCCGGTCTCCAAATCCCGATATGCAGCGAGCTGCGCAGCAAGCCCTGGAGTTTCACCGGATCGTCGAGGCGGTGGGCAGTTTCGCCGCGACGCCCCTCGGGCGCGACCGGCTGGCGTCATTGCGCCCGCAGTCCGACCCGCGACGCGTCGCGCAGTGGCTCGGGGCGACCAGCGAGGGGACGCGCTACCTGGCTGACGGCGGTCTTTTCCCGCTCCAGGCCCCATCCGACATCGACACCAGCCTGTCTGCGCTGGCCGTGGAGGGGCGCCCGCTCGAACCGCTCCGGCTGCTGGGCCTTGCCGACTTCCTCGACTCGCTCGAGCAGACCCGCGCCGCGGTCCGGCGGGCCGCCGGCAACTACGTGTATCTGGCGTCGCTGGTCGAGATGGGGTCGTCGTTCAAGTCGGAAGTGGGCGACATCCGTGAGAAGATCGACGGCAGCGGCGACGTCAACGACCACGCGAGCGGCGAGCTTCGCGCGATCCGTGACCGCCTCCGCAAACAGCGCGCCCGTCTCCGGAACACGCTTGAGTCGTACTTGCGGGGACGGGACACCTCCCGTTACCTCCAGGACCAGGTCGTCACCGATCGCAACGGGCGCTACGTCCTCGTCGTGCGCGCCGAGCACCGGTCGGCCATCCCGGGCATCATCCACGGCAGTTCGGCGAGCGGGGCAAGCCTGTACCTCGAGCCGCTCAGCACCGTCGAGATCAACAACGACGTGGTGGCCATGGAAGAGCAGGAAGCCGCGGAAATCCGGCGCATCCTGCTGGCGCTGACCGACGCGTTCCGCCGCCGCGCCGGCGACTTCCAGCGGACGGTCGAATCGGCCACGGAACTCGACGTCGTGCAGGCCAAGGCGCGATTCTCGCGCCTGGTCGGCGGCGTCGAACCGGTGATGTCGAATGACGGGGGGCTCGAGCTGCACTCGGCGCGCCACCCGCTCCTGATCCGCGCGGTCACCGAGCGCCTTGCCGCGGCGTCGTCCACCTCGGCGAACGATGCGGACGAGGGACGCGAGCGCCAGGACGCCCGCGAACAACCGGCGGAACCGGTGCCGGTGGATATTCTCGTCGCGCCGCCGGCCACGGTCCTCGTCATCACGGGCCCGAACACGGGCGGCAAGACGGTTGCGCTCAAGACCACAGGGCTCCTGGCGCTGATGGCGCAGGCTGGCCTGCACATCCCGGCCGCCCCGGGCTCGCGCCTCCCGGTGTTCCGCGGCGTGTTCGCCGACATCGGCGACGAGCAGTCGATCGCGGCGAATCTGAGCACCTTCTCCTGGCACGTCTCCAACTTCGTCTCGATGGAGCGGATGCTGGCCTTGCCGGCGCTGGTGCTGTTCGACGAGCTGGGGTCTGGCACGGATCCGGCCGAAGGCGGCGCGCTGGCCACGGCGGTCGTGGACCACTTCAGGAATCGCGGCGCGGTCGTCATCTGCACCAGCCACAGCGACGCGGTCAAGACGTATGCGACGACGACTCCCGGCGTGACGGTGGCGGCCTTCGGCTTCGACCCCGTGTCGTTTGCGCCAAGCTATCGCCTGGTCTACGGGTCGCCCGGTCGCAGCCTGGCGCTCGAAATTGCCGGCCGGCTGGGCCTGGGCGCCACGGTCCTCGCCCGGGCCCGTCACAACCTGAGCGCCCGTGACGCGCAACTCGCCGAGCACCTGGCCAGGATCGACCAGAGCCTTCACGACCTGGAGCACGAGCGCCGGCTGGTCGCGCGCGAGCGCCAGGCGGTCGGCGAGTCCGAGACGCGCCTGAAGCTGCGCGAAGAGGGGCTGCGCCAGCGTGAGGAGACGTTCCGGCGCAGGACCGAGGACCGACTGGACGAGCGGCTTCGCGATGCGCGGCGCGAGATCGACAAGGTCATCGACGACCTCAAGAAGAAAGCGTCCGACATGACCGCGGAGGCCGAACGGCGGCTGTCGAAGCGCACCTTCAGCGGCCCGCCCATCTCGACGGGCGATGCCGGCTCGGCGCGCGTCGAAGCGCGGCAGGCCATCGACGAAGCCGCGGCGCGGTTCCACGGCGGCGAGCCCCCTCGTCTCGAGCCGCCCGTCACCTTCGAAGGTCGCCCCGCGATCGGCGACCGCGTGACCGTGGCCGGGCTGGGTCTCGAAGGCACACTCGCGCTGCTGCACGGCGACGACGCCGAGATCGACATCCACGGCAAGCGGCTGCGCGCGCGCGCGGCCGACCTCCGGCTCGTCTCGAAGGGCGGGTCGGCGGTCGAGAAGGACGCCGGCCGCGTGAGCGTCAACGTCCAGCTCCAGCCCCGGGGCGACGGCGTCATTGGCGACCTGAACGTCATCGGGTGCACGGTGGAAGAGGCGCTGGCGCGGACCGAGCGGTTCCTCGATGACACGCTGCTGGCCGAACAGCGGACCGTTCGCGTGATCCACGGGTACGGCACCGGGCAGCTGCGACGGGCGATCACCGAGTACCTGAAGAACCACCCGCTCGTGGCCGGCTACCAGCAGGCGCTGCCGGAGCGTGGCGGCGGCGGCGTCACCGTGGTGGAGTTGAAGGAGTAGAGGTGGGCCTGCTCCCCCAGACCTTCATCGACGACCTGCGCACCCGGGCGGACATCGTCCAGGTGGTGCAGGATTATGTGCCGTTGAAGAAGTCGGGATCGACGTGGAAAGGCCTGTGCCCGTTCCACGGGGAGAAGATGCCGTCGTTCCATGTCAACCCAGACAAGGGCTTCTTCTACTGTTTCGGGTGCCAGACGGGTGGCGACGTCTTCAAGTTCGTCGAACTGCAGGAGAAGATCGGGTTCCAGGACGCGGTGCGGCTGATCGCGCGCAAATTTGGCATGACGGTGCCGGAGGCAACCGGCTCGAACGACACCGACAGCGTCGAGCGCGAAACGCTCCTGAAGATCCACGAGGCGGCCGAGGCGAGGTTCCGCGAGCACCTCGCCTCGCCGGCCGGGACCCGGGGACGGCAGCAACTGGCGGCGCGCGGGATCAGCCGCGAGACGATCGACAGGCTCGGACTCGGCTACGCGCTTCCGTCACGCGACGCGCTCAAGACGTGGCTGCTGCGGCAGGGATTCGACCTGCCGCTCCTCGTGAAGAGCGGCCTGGTGCTGCAGCGCGAGGACGGGCAGGCGATAGACCGGTTCAAGGGACGGTTGATGATCCCGATCTGCCGCGACAGCGGGTCGGTGGTCGCGTTCGGCGGACGTGCGATGGAGGCGGATCAGCAGCCGAAGTACCTGAACTCGCCGGAAACGCCGATTTACTCGAAGAGCCGTACGCTCTACGGGCTGCACCTCACGAAGGGCGACATCCGGCGTGTGGGGTACGCGGTGCTGGTCGAAGGGTATTTCGACTTCGCGCAGGCACTGCAGGCTGGCGTCCTGGCGGTTGTCGCCTCGTGCGGCACGGCGCTGACCGTGCAGCAGGCCCACCTGTTGCATCGGTTTGCCGCGAAGGTGGTCCTCAGCTACGATCCGGACGCCGCGGGCCAGGGCGCGGCGGAGCGCTCGTCGCTGCTGCTCGTCCAGGAGGGGTTCCTGGTGAACGTGGCGCTGCTGCCGCCGGGGGACGACCCCGACGGGTTCATCCGGAAGCAGGGCGCCGGCGCGTACATGGAACGGCTCAAGGCGTCGCGTCCGTACTTGGAGTACCTGATCGACCGGGCGGCGGAGGGACGCGATTTCGGGAGCGACGAGGTCCGGCGCGAGTTCCTGAACCGGATGCTGCCGGTCGCCGCGCAGATTCCGGACGCGGCCGGCCGCGACCAGTTCGCCGACCGGCTCGCGCACAAGGCCAGAATTACGGAAGATGTCGTTCGCGCCGAGATCCGTAAGGCGGCCGTCGATCGCCGGCCGACGTTGACGACGCGGGAACTGCCGAGCTTCGGCCAGATCAGACCGGCGGAACGAGGGCTGATCTGGGCCCTGTTCCACGATGACGACGGGGCGCGGGAGGCGCTGGCCGGCCTCGTCCCGGACGATTTCGAAACATTGCTGACGCGCAGGATCCTGGAAATAGCGCAGGGCCTGCACGAAAGCGGGACTGAGGACGTACCTTCGGCGCTGCTCGCGCGTCTAAATACCGAGGAGGCGCGCCTCGTCACCGGGATGGCGGCCGAGTCGGTCCGGCCGGTGCCGGCGGCCGAGTCGGCGGCGGAATTGCGGTTGCTGCGCTACGAGCGGGAGCGAGCGGGCATGCAGCGGGAGATCGAGCAGCTGCAGTCGAGCGGCGAGACCGGCGAACGGTTGGAAGTTCTGGGGCAACGGAAAGTCGAACTGAGCCGGGAAATCAACCGGCTGCGGATTGCGTAACTGTCGGCCAGCGTAGACATCATGTTTTCGAGGAGGACTGCCCTTGTCGATCGAGGATAAATACGACGAGGTACGGCAGCTGATCTCCATCGGCAAGGAGAAAGGCTACCTGCTCTACGACGAAGTGAACGACCTCCTGCGGTCGGACATCACCTCGCCGGACGAGCTTGACGACCTGTTCAACACGTTCGGCACGGCCGGGATCGAGGTCGTTGACTCTGAGCAGAAGTACCGGGAGGACAAGCAGGAAGGGGCCGACGAACTCGAGCTCGACCTGACGCCGGGCGCGCTCGACAAGACGAACGACCCAGTCCGCATGTACCTGCGGGAAATGGGCACCGTCCCGCTGCTCACCCGCGAGGGCGAGGTCGCGATCGCCAAGCGGATCGAGCGTGGGAAGCTGTCCATCATCAAGTCGATCTCGCGCACGCCGACCGTGGCGCGCAAGGTGATCGAGATGGGCGAGCGCCTGAAGGCGGGCGAGCGCACCATCCGCGAACTGGTGATCTTCAACGACGAGGAGGTCACCGACGAGCGCATCGAGGAGCGGACGGGCGAAGTGTCGCGCCAGATCGAGGCCGTCCGAAAGGCGCGGCAGTCGTACGACAAGTGCGTCGAGAAGCTCGCGGTCACGCCCAAGAAAGACAAGAAGAAGTATCGCCGCGCGCGCTGGAAGGCGCTGCGCGGGCGCATCGCCGTGTCGCAGCTGATCCGGGCGATCGCATTCACCGAGTCGGTCAAGCGACGCCTCATCGAGGACATCAAGGACTCGGTGGAACGCGTCCAGCGGATGCAGCGCGAGGTGGACAACCTCGAGCGGTTGCTGAACCCGAAGAACAAGAAGGCGAAGCTCAAGGAAGACGACCGGAAGGCGACCGCCCAACGGCAGAAGGAGGCCAAGGCCGAGGTCAATCGGCAGGCGGACGAACTCCACGAGACGCCGGACCGACTCAGGCGCACGCTCGACACGATCCACCGCGGCGAGACCCTGGCCGAGCAGGCCAAAAAGGAACTGGTCGAAGCCAACCTGCGGCTGGTGGTCTCGATCGCGAAGAAGTACACGAACCGCGGCCTGCAGTTCCTGGACCTGATCCAGGAAGGCAACATCGGCCTGATGAAGGCCGTGGACAAGTTCGAGTACCGGCGCGGCTACAAGTTCTCGACCTACGCGACGTGGTGGATTCGCCAGGCCATCACGCGGGCGATCGCGGACCAGGCGCGGACCATCCGCATCCCGGTCCACATGATCGAGACGATCAACAAGTTGATCCGGACCTCGCGGTCGCTCGTGCAGGAACTCGGGCGTGAGCCGACCTCGGAAGAAATCGCCAAGCGGATGGACATCCCGGTGTCGAAGGTCCGCAAGGTGCTGAAGATCGCGCAGGAGCCGATTTCTCTCGAAACGCCGATCGGAGAAGAGGAAGACAGCCACCTTGGCGACTTCATCGAGGACCGCGGCGTCGTGTCTCCCGCCGACGCGGTGATCAGCCTGAACCTGCGCGAGCAGACCGAGGCGGTCCTGAAGACGCTGACGCCCCGCGAGGAAAAGGTGATCAAGATGCGTTTCGGCGTGGGCGACGGCAGCGAGCACACCCTCGAGGAGGTCGGCCAGAACTTCGCCGTCACCCGCGAACGCATCCGGCAGATCGAGGCGAAGGCGCTCCGGAAGCTGCGCCATCCCTCGCGCAGCCGCAAGCTGCGGGCGTTCCTGGAGGGGAGAACGTAATAGTCGGTGCTGACGGGGACGGGTCGGTGCTGACGAGGACGGGTCGGTGCCGACGAGGACGGGGCGGAACTGACGAGAGGACGGGTCGGTGCTGACGAGGACGGGGCGGTGCTGACGGGGACGGGTCGGTGCTGACGGGGACGGGTCGGTGCTGACGAGGACGGGGCGGTGCTGACGAGGACGGGGCGGTTGCCAAGGGCGCCGATGGGGCACACCCTGTCAGCGCCTTTTTCTTGTACCCGGCCTGTTCTTGCGGCGTGAGGCGGACCTCGCGGCCGTCTCGTGCGTGCCTCCCAAGGACCGTAGGCTACGTTTCGGGGTCGGCCTCGGCCAGAGCGGCCCGGATATCGGCCATCTCCTCGCGGTTCGGCCGCCTGACGGCGAGCGCCTGGAGGACCAGCCGTGCGATCGATCCGTCGAACGCCCGATCCGCGAGATCACGCACCAGCTGCCGTTGGGTCTGCTGCTCGGACGCGCGCGGACGGTAGACGTGGCGGCGCTCAGACTCGTCCCGTAGGACCAGCCCTTTCTCGTGCATGATCTGCAGCAGTTTCAGGACCGTGGTGTAGCCGGTCGGCCGGTCGCGCTCGAGCACGTCGTGAGCCTGTCGCACAGTGCTCGGCCCGCGGTGCCAGAGGACCCGCAGGATCATGAGTTCACCGTCGGTGGGTCGCAGAGGGGTGTGGATCATGCTGAGTGACCGATGACGAGTATACTTCACCGCCGCGCGAGGCTCGCCCGCGCCCACGGCGGGTCGGGTGGATTCACGTGCGGAGTGAGGATGAGCCGGTCAGGCCGCCTTTCGCGCGTTCCCGACCACCAGCGCGCACGCGCAGCAGACCACAGATCTCGCCGTGAACCCGGGTGGCGCTGGGAGCACGCCTAGGCATGGCCGAGCCGCGCCATGGCGACGATACCCGGCGGCATCCGGCCCGCGGACGGCCCCGTCCACGGTTTGGGTCCACGGTTTCCGTCCACGGTTTCCGTTGGCGGCGACCCCGGCAGGGGGTAGACTGTTCATGGCCCGGTTCGTCCCGTCGCTGCGGCGCCGGGAGCGCGACTGGCCGCGTCGCTCCGAGCACGTCATCGTTTGGGGCCCATAGCTCAGCGGTCAGAGCCGCCGGCTCATAACCGGCCTGTCCCAGGTTCGAATCCTGGTGGGCCCACCAGCACAAGATGCACAGAGTTCCGACCTCGCGCGCTGTCTGGATCGCCACGCACGGATGTGCGCTGGCGTGCGCGCCCGACCACCAAGGCCCCGGTCCACGGGGCCTTTTTTATCAGGCGCTGATGCTCCATGCACGCTGACCTCGAACGTCTCATCCGCCTCCAGCAGATCGACCTCTTCGGCGAGAGCGCCCGAAGGCGCGTTGCCGATCATCCGAGCCTGGCCCAGGGTCTCGACACTCGCTTGGCCTCCGCCACGGATGGACTCGAGACCGCCCGGGCGCGCGTCGCCGAGAACCAGGCGGCGCGGCGCGCGGTCGAGAAGGACCTCGCGATGATCCAGACGCGGCTGAGCAAGTTCAAGGGTCAACTGATGGACGTCAAGACCAACAAGGAATACCAGGCGATGCTCAAGGAGATCGAGGCCGCGCAGACCGAGGTGCGCCATCTTGAAGATCGCATCCTCGAGCGCATGCTCGAGGCCGACGAGCTGGCGGCGCGCCAGAAGAACGCAGAGGCACGGCTCGCGGCTGACAAGCAGGTCATCGCGTGCGAGCGCACGCAGCTCGAGGAGGAGACGACGCGGCTGCAGCGGGAACTGGAAGAGGCGACGTCGAAGCGGGCGCAGTTGGTCGCCGAGGTCGCGCCGGGACCGCTCTCGACCTACGAGCTCGTCCGCGGACGCCGTGGCACGGCCGTCGCCGAGGTAAAGGGCGACTACTGCAGCGCCTGCCACGTGCGGCTGCGTCCGCAGGCCGCCAACGAACTCCGGCGGAATGACATGCTGTTCCAGTGCGAGAGCTGCCAACGCATCCTCTACTACCCGCCCGCGGCTGCACCGGCCGCCGAGAATGGAACGGGAGCACACAGCTGATGGTCGCGTACATCGACGGCGGGTCGCGCGGCAACCCCGGGCCGGCCGGCTACGGCGTGCGCATCGAAGACAAGGACGGGACGCTAGTCGAGGAACTGCACGGCGCGCTGGGCGTCGCGACCAACAACGTGGCCGAATACCACGGCCTGGTGGCGGCGCTGACGTGGGCGGCTGATCACGAGTTGCGGGCGCTGAAGATTCGCTCCGACTCGGAACTCCTGGTCAAGCAGATGCTCGGCGTCTACCGCGTCAAGAACCCCGGCCTTCAACCGCTGTACCAGCGGGCCCGCTCGCTGGTGTCCCGGATCGGGCGCGTCGGCTTCCAGCACGTCCGGCGGGAACTGAACACCGAAGCCGATCGCCTGGCCAACAAGGCGATGGACGAAGCCGGTCAACCGGAAATGAAGAATTGAGAATGGAGAATGGCCGAGCGCGCGGCCGCCTCCAGGTGACCGGCTTGGACAGCAGCGGTCGTCGATCTTCAATCCTCGATTCTCAATCCTCGATTCTCACTTTCACCTGAGAGCCCCCGGCTTCGGACCACCGCCGCGATCCGACCCGTGCCCGGCCCGTCCCGCCGATACGATGCAAACAAGTCAGGGTGGCTGGCGGTGCAGAGACCCGATTGGTGAATGGCGTCCGGGCGCACGCCTGACGCGAGCAGTTGGTCGCGGTTGGCCGTCCACAGGTCGAGCAGGAAACGACCGTCCGCGCCGCGCGAGAACCATCGGTCGATGTGCGTCCTGAATTCGCTCTCTTCGAAGGCACCGCGCAGGTCGCCGCCCACTTCGTAGCAGCAGGGCCCGATGCTCGGTCCCTGAGCCACGAGGAGGTCCTCGGGACGTGCGCCGAATTCCCGCGACAGCGCATCGACCGCGGCAGGCCCGGCACCAGCCACCGTTCCCCGCCAGCCGGCGTGGACGGCCGCCACCGCGCCAGAGCGACGGTCAGCCATGAGCAGCGGCACGCAGTCAGCCACCTGGATGGCCAGGGCCACTTCCGGGTCGTCCGACACCAGGATGTCGGCCTCGGGCCAGTCGTGCCCGCTCCTGCTGGAGGTGCTCCCGTTTTCCGGCAAAGGCAGGCTGGCCGATCCGGGGCGGCCTGCCGATTCCGGGCGGCGTGCCACGACCACGCGGTGGCCGTGGACCTGGGTCAGGCGGAGCAGGCGACCCGGTGTCACCCCGATCGTCGAGGCCACATGCGCCCAGTCGTCCGGTTCCGACGCTCCCCGCAACCGCAGTTGACGGGTCGTGAAGAAGTGATCCGCCACCTCCGTCAGGGACGCGCACCGCAGCGCCGTGCCCCACGACTCCCTCGTCCAGACAAATCCGTTCGTTGACGGCCGTCCCGGCGATCTCGGCGGTTCGAGGCGGAGCATCACTGATCGCCCATGAGGATCACCTGGGCGATCGCCAGCGTGTCGGTGTGGGCAATCGTGACCACCGACGACCGGCCGCCGATCACGTCGAACCGACGGGCCGCGCCCCCGTGCAACTGCAGTTGCGGAGGACCTCCCCGGCGAACCACCTCGACATCCCGCCAGAGCACGCCGTGCGAGTGCCCGGTGCCGAGCGCTTTCATGGCTGCCTCTTTGACGGCGAACCGCGCGGCGAAATGCTGGGCAGCATGCCGATGCGCCTGGCAGTACGCGACCTCGCCCTCGGTGAAGATCCTGGTGAGAAATCGCTCGCCGTGGCGCGCCATCGTCTCGGCGATGCGGGGTATTTCCGTCGCGTCGAGGCCAATCCCGATGATCTGCATCCTCCAATAATAAACGGTTGCGGGCCGCTTGTGCCCGACAGCCAGTGGCCCGGATATGGCCGGCCCGACGCGCGCGCAGTGCTTTCCGCAGTCGCCGGCAGCGGCTCGGCCCCGCAACCCGGGTTGTCGTTTCCGGCCGTCACCCGGTGGCCCGCGGGGGGCGCAGTCGAGACCGATCGCTCAAGGTCTGGCCCACCAGCAGCTTGCGGCTCCGCTCGTGATCGGCTCTCGGCGGAATACGGATTGCTCACTCGTCTCCCGAGGCCACACGGCCACGGCGCGCAGCGGCCCATCGGCCCGCCCCACCACGTCACATTGGCCGTCTCGACGCGTCACCAACACGGAGGCTGCGCATGCTGGTCAAGATCAACCGGAACGACAAGGGCAACCCGCCGGGCAAACTGGCCGAGGCAGAACTGCACTTCAGCGAGGGCGCGCTCGACGGACTCAAGTTGATTGGGTTCGCCGTCTGGGAGCGCCGCAACGGCACCGGACGCAATGTCACGTTCCCGGCGAGGCAGTACTCGGTCAATGGCGAGCGGCGCAGCTTCGCGCTCCTGCGACCGTCGGTCGACGGGAGCGCGCAGGACAGGCTGCGGGATCTGATCCTGCAGGCTTACCAGGAACACGAGGAACAGGCGGCCATGGCTGAGTAGGCGGAGGCCGGTCACAAACGGGTGGTGGTCCATTCCTCGCGCAGACCGCGGTCGAACTCGGTGCGGAGAAAGGCCGGCTTCATGCCCCCGTCGATCACGTCCCATGGCAGCCATCGGTCCTCTCTTCGGTCACGGAACACGTACCAGTCCGGGTCCACGCCCGCTTCGGCGGCGGCTGCGCGCCACTGGCCCCCGTTCCGTTCCGCCGCTTCGATCACCGGGGCGACGCGCCGGTCGCCGAGCGAGAGCAGGGCCTGGTAATAGGAGTGCCGCTCGGATTTGATGTTGAAGTAGACGTTGTCGAGTCCGGCCACGAGCTGTCGTAGACGCCGCATCTTGCGCTCGGTCACCGGGGCGGCCTCCATCGGCATCCACTGGTACGCCGTTCCGGGCTTCGGCACCAGCGGGTTGACACTGGCCACGATTCGGCCGACCGCGCCACGACCGCGGGCATACCGCATCATCAGGTCCCGGATGGCCGCGGTCAGGTCCCGTATCGCGACCAAGTCCTCGTCGGTCTCGGTGGGAAGGCCGAGCATGTAGTAGAGCTTCAGGTTCTCGATGCCGGCCGCGAACACCAGTTCCGCGCGGTCGAGGATCTGGGCGTTCGTCACCGTCTTGTTGATGACTCGGCGAAGGCGGTCGGATCCGGTCTCGGGCGCGATGGTGATGCTGCGCTCGCCGCTCGCGCGGAGCAGGCGGACGATCGGCTCCGTCAGCTCGTCGAGACGAAGCGATGCCGGGCTGATTCGGTAGCCGAGCTCGTGGAGCCGACCGAGGATCCGTTCGATCTCCGGGTGGTCGCACAAGGCGATCGACACCAGGCCCACTCGGGACGAGTACGGCCGGGCCGTCTCGGCCAGGCGGAGGATCCGGTCGGCATCGAAGGCGCGCACCGGCAGGTAGTTGTAGCCGGCCCAGCAGAAGCGGCACAGATTGGCGCACCCGCGAACGACCTCGATCAGTAGCCGCGACCCGAACTCGGTGTCCGGAGAGAACACCGTGGTGGCCGGCGGTTCCGCCATCTCGGCGGCCTTGAGCGCGGCCTTGGTCACGGGAACTCGTACCGGGGAATCTGCCGCCGGCGCGAATCCGTCAACTCGGCCATCGACGTCGTAGCGGATCTCGACGAGAGCCGGCACGTACATCCCTGGGCGTCCCACGAGCCGGCGGAGGATCGCGGCGTGGCCCCCACCCTCGCCGATCGCCTTCACGAGGTCGGGGACGAGGACCTCTCCTTCGCCGGCGCACACGAGGTCCACGAACGGCGCGAGCGGTTCGGGGTTGAGAAAGCTGATCGCGCCGCCGAGCACGACGAGCGGATGCCGGTCGTCCCGCTCGTCGGCACGAAGCGGCACTCCGGCAAGGCGCAGCATCGTGAGGACGTTCGTGTAGTCCCACTCGAACGACACGGAGAACGCCAGCACGTCGACATCCGCGACCGGCAACTGCGACTCGAGCGTTGCCAGGCGCACGCCGGCACGCAGCGCCTCCTGCAGTTCCTGCTTCGGTGGCAGGAACACTCGCTCGCACACCACGTCGTCGCTCTCGTTGAAGAGGCGATAGACGGTCTGGAAGCCGAGGTTCGACATGCCGACGAAGTAGGAGTTGGGAAAGGCCAATGCCACGCGCAACCGATCGCGGTGCGACTTGCGGATGGCGCCGACCTCGCGGGACAGGATCTCCCGCGCCCGTTCGCGCTGTTGCCAGGAACTCATGGTCTCGTTTCGGTGGGACGGCTTGGACCGACCCGGACGACAAGAGTCGGGTTGAGCGCCGGCTGCGCCTGAAACGCCGACGTTCACGGGTGCCGTGGATATTTTTAGTTTACCACGCGCCCGAGGCGGGAACGGGCGTTCGCCTGGCCGCTCACCCCTGCTGGCGGCGGAGGAAGGCCGGCACGTCGAACGGAGACGTGTCGTCCGGCTCGACACCCTCGTCCGATACCGGCTCAACGGGCGATCCGTTCACGACGGTCCGCGCTGGCGCCGACACCGAGATCACCGAACGCCGGCGGACAGGAATGGACGAGGTGGCCGAGCCCACCTCGCTGGCAGGCGGAGCCTGGCGGTGTTCCTCGTGCCAGTTCTTGTAGTTCTCGATGGCAACAGGCGTGTCGACGTTGAGCCGCCCCGTCTTACTCGGGCGCCCGCCGTCGAACCCGGTGGCGATGACGGTGATCTTCACCCGGTCCTCGAGGCTCGGGTCCACCACCGCGCCAAAGATGATGTTCGCGTCCTGATGCGCGGCCTTGAAGATGATCTGCGAGGCGTCGTTCACCTCGCCGATGCCAAGGCTGCTGCCTCCGGTGATGTTGATGATGACGCCGCGGGCGCCGTCCACCGAGGCATCCTCGAGCAGCGGGCTCGAGATGGCCTTCTTCGCCGCCTCGATCGCACGGTCGGGTCCCTCGGCGATGCCTGTGCCCATCACGGCGACGCCCATGCCTCTCATGATCGCCTTGACGTCGGCGAAGTCGAGGTTGATCAACCCGGGCACGAGGATGAGATCCGAGATGCCCTGAATCGCCTGCCGCAGGACGTCGTCGGCCGCCTCGAACGCCTTGAGCAGGGTGAGGCCGCGATCGACGGCGAGGAGGCGCTCGTTCGGAATGGTGATCACGCTGTCCACGGACTGGCGGAGCTCGGAGAGCCCCTGTTCGGCCTGCTGGTTGCGCTGGCCTCCTTCGAATGTGAACGGCTTGGTGACCACCGCGATGGTCAGTGCGCCAATCTCGCTGGCGAGGCTGGCTACCACCGGGGCGGCGCCGGTGCCTGTCCCGCCGCCCATGCCGGCGGTCACGAACACCATGTCGGCCCCGTCGAGCACTTCGAGCAATCGCTCGGTGTCCTCGAGCGCGGCCGCGCGGCCCACCACGGGGTCGGCGCCGGCGCCGAGGCCCTTGGTCAGCTTCTCGCCCAGCTGCACCTTGATCGGGGCGTTGCTCTGCTGCAACGCCTGGACATCGGTGTTCGTCACGATGAACTCGACGCCAGGGAACCCGGCGCGGACCATCCGGTTGACGGCGTTTCCGCCGCCGCCGCCCACGCCGATCACCTTGATGCGCGCGCCCAGGCGACGCGGGTCATCGCCAAGCTGGATCCGCAGCGAATCCGAAAGAGAATTTGTGCCGGTGCCGGGGATCAGGTGCTGCGGGTTCGCCATTCAATCCTCCACGTCTCGCTCGGGTCCAGATGATGTAATTCCGCCGACCGGATCAGGGCCGGGCGGCCCTTGCCGGCTGCACCTTCAGCGCGAGCGGCCTCAGCAGGGCCAGCCTGGCCCTGAGAGTCGTTCGACTGACCGGCCCGATCGCGATTGCAGGCCAGGCCCCCGATCGCCCCGCCGCGCCGGCGCCGAGAGTGGCCATGTGTGAATCGACGGGCGGGTTCGTGCCGCTTCCGGTCGTTTGCGATTCTCGGTGTTCGTTCATGATGGCTCGACTCCATTGGTCAGTGGACGAACTCGCGAAGCAATCGTCCAATCCTGCCCGCTACCCGGGAGAACGGCCCGCTACCATTGCGCGGCGTCTCGCGCAGCCACTGGGCGTGCGCGCGTTGCACGAGGCCGACCGCGGTCGCGAACGCAGGGCTGTTCACGTGATCCGCCAGCCCGCCACCCACGCCGGCAGGATTGCCGCGCCGGATGGGCAGGTCGAAGATCTGCTCGGCGATCTCCGGGAGGCCGTCGAGAATCGCCCCGCCGCCGGCGAGGACGATGCCAGAGTTCAGGACCTTCTCGTAACCCGCGTGCCGGATCTCGTCCCACACGAGGTGGAAGATCTCCTCCGCGCGCGGCTGGAGCACGTCGGTCAGAATCCGCCGGCTCATGACGCGCGGGCGCCGCCGACCCACGCTCGCCACCTCGATCGTCTCTTCGTCCGCGACCATGCCGGACAGCGCGCATCCGCTGCGGCGCTTGAGTTTCTCGGCCTCGGGGATCGGCATCCGGAGGCCGACGGCGATGTCGTTCGTGAAGTGATCGCCGCCGATCGGGATCACCGCGGTGTGCCAGAGGCTGCCCCGCTCGAAGATCGCCAGGTCGGTCGTGCCGCCGCCCACGTCGAGCAGCGCGACGCCCAACTCCTTCTCGTCTTCCGTCAGCACCGCGTCGCTCGCGGCCAGCTGCCCGAGCACGGTGCCCTTGACGTGCACATTCGCCCGGTTCACGCACGCGACGATGTTCTGCGTCGCCGACACGCTCCCGGTCACCACGTGCACGTTCACCTCGAGCCGGGCGCCGGTCATCCCGATCGGGTCGCGGATGCCGTCCTGGTCGTCCACGACGAAGTCCTGCGGCAGGACGTGCAGGATCTGGCGCCCGGTCGGGAGCGAGACCGCCTTGGCCGCGTCGATGGCCCGCCCGACGTCTTCGCGGGTGATCTCCCGGTTCTTGCCGGACACCGCCACGACGCCGCGGCTGTTGAACCCCTTGACGTGCGGGCCGCAAAGGGCGAGGTAGACGTTGTCGATCTCGATGCCGGCGGTCAGCTCCGCTTCCATGATCGCCTTCTTGATCGAATCCACCGCCGCCGCGAGATTCACCACGAGGCCGCGACGGATGCCGTTCGATTCGGCGACGCCCATGCCGACGATGTTCAGGCTGTTGTTCTCGCCCGGCTCACCGACGATCGCCGTCGTCTTCGACGTGCCGATGTCGAGGCCGACGAGATACCGTTCCTTTCGCGCCACTCCCCCTCCGCTCTGTCACCCTGCGGTTGGCGGCGCCCTGCGCGGCGCGCCTGCCGCCTGCCCAGTTGGTCCGTCCGCGTCGCGCCCCGGCTGATCCTCTACTGGTTCGTCGTGCCCGGCCGACGCACGGGCCCGGTCGTTGCCGCCGGAGCGACTCCTGCCTGCGATCCGACGAATACCCGCTCGCCGAACCTGAGATCCACGTAGTCGATGACGGGAACGTGTTCGCGCAGTGTAGGCGCGAGGTCCACGTACGACTGCAGCCGCTCGACGAACCGCTCTTCACCCAGCCGGACGCGAGCCGTATCCTGGTCCACGATCACGACGGCGTCGCGCGGGTCCGACACGTCGAGCTGCGAAATGCGCCTGGCGAGGTCGGGCCGGGTGCGCACGTCCCGCAACAGTCGCGACGCCAGTTGCGCGCGGCGCTCGTTGGCGCTCGCCTCCTGCGCGAATCCCGGGGCCAGCCCGTCGAGAATCGGCAGGTCAAAATCCGCGTAGCGCGGGCCGTACTCGTCGATGACGCGGCCATGATCGTCCACGAGGAACAGTTCCTCGCCGACGCGTCCGATCGCGAGCGGATGCCGCTCGGCGATCCGAACCTCCACGGTGCCCGGCAACGACCGCCGGAGTGTCGCGTCGGCCACCCACGGACACGTCAGCACTCGTTCGCGCCAGTCGTCCAGGCGCACCAGCAGGATGTTCTGGCCGCGAAGCCCGTCGACCAGCGCCAGCACCTCGCCAGTCGACAGGTGCCGCGTGCCCATCACGGTGATGTGCGCGACCCGCAGGACCGGGGCGTGCAGGATCGACATCGCGCACCACCAGCCGGCCCACCCGACGAGGGCGAAGAGCACGAGCGCGCGGCACAGCCGAAGCCACGGCCGCCACGGCGGCTGGCGCCGCCCTGGCTTGACCTGCGCGCGCAGGAACCGACGATCGGCCGGTGCGGTTACGGGCACGTTGATGGATCCATCAGTCCCAAGACGTCATTTCGCTGTCTTCCCCAGCTCGTTCAGGATCTCGTCCGACGCCGCCCCGATCGATCCCGCCCCGAGCGTGAGGATCACATCGCCAGGCGTCGCCAGCCGCGAGACCGCCAACGGCACGTCCTTGATGTCCTTCACCACGAGCAGCGGCGCCTGGAGGTGGCGGCGGATCTCGTCGGCCAGCGCCTCCACGGTGACACCCGGCTCGGGGTCCTCGCCCGCCGCGTAGATGTCGGTCAGCACCACCATGTCCGCGCCAGCCAGGGCCGGCCCGAATCGATCGAGCAGTCGACGCGTGCGCGAGTATCGATGGGGCTGGAACACCACGAGCAGGCGGCCTTCAAGGGCCGCTTTCGCGGCGCCGATCACCGCGGCAATCTCAGTGGGATGGTGCCCGTAGTCCTCGATGACCCGAACGCCGCCGGCAACGCCGTGATCCTCGAACCGCCGTTCGGCGCCCCGGAACTCGTCGAGCGCGGCGGCGATGCGATCGAACGGCACGTCGAGCTCGAGGCCGACGGCGACGGCGGCCAGCGCGTTCTGGAGGTTGTGGCGACCGGGCACGTGCAGCACGATCTCGCCGAGCGTGACCGGCCCGGCCCCCTCGCCGCGGCTGATCTGGCGCAGGTCGCGAACGACCGTGCAGCGCCAGTCGAACCCGACGCCGCGCACCTCGACGCCGCGGTAGTGCGTGTCCGGCGCGTCGAGGCCGTACGTGATGACGCGCCGCGTCATAGCCGGCAGCAACTGCCGCAGGTACCCATCGTCGGCGCACGCGACGATCGTCCCGTAGAACGGCACCTTGTTGGCGAACGCGACGAAGGCCTGCTGTAGGTCCTCGAAGTCGCGGTAGCTCTCCAGGTGCTCCTGGTCGATGTTGGTGACGACGGCCACCGACGGCGTGAGCTTCAGGAACGAGCGGTCGCTTTCGTCAGCCTCCACCACCATGAAGTCGCCGCGGCCCAGCCGAGCGCTGCTGCCGAACGCGCTCAGGCGCCCCCCGATCACCGCCGTCGGGTCGAGGCCGCCCCGTTCCAGCACGAGAGCGATCATCGAGGTGGTGGTGGTCTTGCCGTGTGCCCCGGCCACCGCGACGCTGTACTTCAGCCGCATCAACTCCGCCAGCATCTCGGCGCGGGGGATCACCGGGATGCGGCGCCGCGTGGCCTCGACGATCTCCGGGTTCGTCGGGCGCACCGCGGACGAGTAGACGACGACGTCCGCATCGCCGACGTGGCTGGCATCGTGCCCCTCCTCGACGCGGACGCCGAGAGAGGCCAGGTGCGCAGTCACCGGCGACAGCCGGGCATCGGACCCGCTCACCGCGTAGTCGAGGTTCGCGAGCAACTCGGCGATACCGCTCATGCCGCTGCCGCCAATACCGACGAAATGCACTCTCCGGGTACGTCCCAGCACGCGTTACTCCGTCGCCGATGCCTGTTGCGAGATATTCAACAGCACGCCCATCGCCACCAGGCTGACAATCATCGATGAGCCGCCGGCGCTCACGAACGGCAGCGGGATCCCCTTCGACGGCAGGATCCCGACCACGACCCCCAGGTTCACCATGGCCTGGATGCCGATCAGGGCGGTGATGCCGACCGCAAGGAGCGACCCGAACGCGTCGGGCGCGCGCCGCGCCACCCGCAGACCGCGCCACACGATGAGGCCAAAGCACGCAAGCACCACTGTCGCGCCGACCAGGCCCGTCTCCTCGGCGATGACCGCGAAGATGTAGTCACTGTGCGCCTCCGGCAGGTAGAACATCTTCTGCACGCTCATCGTGAACCCTTTGCCCCACACGTGGCCCGTGCCGACCGCGATCAGCGACTGGAGCGTCTGGTAGCCACTGTCAAGCGGGTCATCATAAGGGTTCAGGAACGCGAGCCACCGCCGCAGCCGGTACGGCTCGTACAGCATGATCGCGATGAGCGGCCACGGCAGCACGAGAACCGCAGTCAGCACCCATCGATACGCGAGGCCCGCGACGAAGATCATCGTGCCCGCCGCCGCCAGCAGCACGAGCCCGGTGCCGAAGTCGGGCTCAATCATGATCAACCCCGCGAAGACGGTCAGCAGCACGCCCGCCTGGAACAGCCCGGGCTCCAGGGGTTCCTGCTGCTCCAGCCTCCGTTCGAGCACGGTGGCGACGAAAAAGATGGCAACCAACTTGGCGAATTCGGCCGGCTGGACGCCGAGGCCGCCTAATCCCAGCCATCGAGTCGAGTTGTTCACCGGGCGACTGAACAGGACCGCCACGAGTGCGACGGCGGTCGCTCCCGCTATCCATAGCAGCAAGGTGCGATTGCGGAACAGGCGGTAGTCGAGCTTCATGGCGACCATCAGCCCGACCATCCCGAGCGCCACCCACATGCCCTGCCGGATCACGAAGTGGCTCGGGTCGTGCTTTATCTCCGTCGCGAACGTGACCGACGCGCCGTAGACCCAGGCCATACTGATGACGAGCAGCACCAGGGTGGTGCTGAACAGCACCGCGTCGGATTTGAGCTTGCGCGCCATCGTTCGCCTTCCTTGCCGTCCTGCTGCGCCCGGGCCTAAACTTTACGGCACGTCGACCCGAAATAACCTCTGCAGGACGGAACACCGTGAGCAGTGAACAGTCATCAGCCAGCCGGGATTGGGACACCGACCTCGCAGACCGGGGCAGCCTGCGTTCCCAGCGGTCAACTCCCAATCGCGCGTGCCGACTGACGACTGCTCACGGCTCACGGGTTCCGTTGAATTCCTGCGCGAGCCTCTCGACTTCCTGCTTGAACATCCGTCCCCGTTCCGCGTAGTCACGGAACATATCGAAACTGGCGCACGCGGGCGCCAGCACCACCGTCCCGCCGGGCGGCGCCGCGCCAAACGCCGCGCGCACCGCCTCCGCCATCGATCCCGCTTCGATCACGGCCACCAGGTCCCCGAGCGCCTCACGCACCGCCGCGCGGGCTTCGCCGATCGCGACGACTGCCGTCGAACGCCCATCAAGCGCCGGCCGCAGGTCGCGAAGATCCCCGCCCTTGAAACGCCCGCCGATGATCGGCACGAGCCGTCCGTCAAAGCTCTCGATCGCCCGCCGGGCGGACTCGACATTGGTGGCCTTCGAGTCGTTGACGAACTGGATGCCCGCCACCACTTTCACACGTTCGAGCGCGTGCTCGAGTCCGCCGAAGCCCGAAACCGCGAGGCGGATCGCGTCGGGCGTCGCGCCCGCGAGCATCGCGACCGTGGCGGCCGCCGCGACGTCGGACAGGAGGTGGCGCCCGATCAACTGCACCTCGCTCACGGGCAGCACGGGCACGTCGGCCTGCCCTGGCACTCGCGACACGATCCAGCCGTCGGCGAGCACGGTGCCCTCGGTGAGCGCGCGATCCAGCGCGAACAGCCGCTTCGGCGCGTGCGCGCGCCGGGCGGCGAGCCGCATCGCCGGGGGATCGTCTGCATTGATCACGGCCCAGTCCGACTCGCCCTGGTTGGCGAAGACGCGCGCCTTGGCAGCGGCGTACTCGCGCAGGTTCGCGTGCCGGTCGAGGTGATCGGCCGAGAAGTTCAATAGCACGGCGATCCACGGGTGGAACGTCTCGGTCGATTCCAGCTGGAAGCTGCTCACCTCGACGACGTGGATCGTCTGGTCCGTGGACGCCTCGACCTTGGCCGCCAGCGGATCGCCGATGTTGCCCGCCACCGAGGCGTTCAGCCCGGCGGCCGTGAGCATCCGGCCAACCAGCGTCGTCGTCGTCGACTTTCCCTTCGTGCCGGTGATCGCGATGATCCGGCCCCGCAGCATCCGCGATGCCAGCTCCACCTCGCCGATGATCGGGACCCTGGCCCGCCTCGCGCGCACCAGCACCGGCTGCCGAAGCGGAACCCCTGGGCTCAGCACGATCAGGTCTGCCGCCGTGAACGTCTTCGGATTGTGCGGACCGAGCTCGGTTTCGACGCCGAGTTCACGCAGTCTCGAGGCGTCTGGCAACTCCGGCTTCCGGTCGGCGAGGATCACGCGTGCACCACGGCGCGCCAGCAGCTCGGCGGCGGCAATCCCGCTGCGGGCGGCCCCGACGACCACGACACGCTTGCCGGTCACATGAACCTCGGACATCCCTGATCCCTGATCCCCGATCCCTGATCCCCGATCCCCGACGCCTTCCGGCGCTACACCGGGAACGCGGTGGCCAATCGCTCGACGACGCGCTCGGTCCTGATGCCGCGCGAACCCTTGACCAGCACGAGATCGCCCGCGTGGACCGCGGTCGCCGCGATCTCGGCGGCCTCGGCGCTCGAGCCGGCGTGCCGGACCGCCGTTTCCGACATTCCCGCCTGCACGGCCGCCCGCCCCATCGCACGCGCCGGCTCTCCGCCCACCGTCAGCAGCAGTGACAGGCCTGACGCGGCCGCCGTGCGGCCGCACGCCTCGTGCAGCAAAACGGCCTGTTCGCCCAGTTCGAGCATCTCGCCCAGAACGGCGACGCGGCGGGTGAATCTCCGCTCGCTGGCCATCACTCCCAGCGCGCCCTGCAGCGCACGCGGGTTGGAGTTGTACGCGTCATCGACAACGGTGACGCCCCCACCCAGCCGGATCACGTCGCCCCGATGCGACGCCGGACCGAGCGTCGTCGCTCGCCCGGCGATGTCCGCGAGCCCCACTCCGAACTCTTGCGCGACGGCGACGGCCGCGAGGACGTTCTGCAGGTTGCCCCGGCCGAGCAGCGGCACCTGAACGCGGACGCTTCCGGCGCCGGTGCTCACCCGCGCAGTCATCCCGTCGATGCCCAGGTCCTCGACCTCCGAGGCCGTGACGGTTGACCCGGGCGCGGTGCCGAACGTCAGCACTCGCCCCGGGAACCCTCCTGCGCGGCTCATCACCCGAGGGTCGTCTGCGTTCGCGACGAGGACCGTTGTCGCGGTCGCCCCCTCGAGCACCTCGGCCTTCGCGTCGGCAATCGCGTCGATCGACGCGAAGAACTCGATGTGCACCTCCGCGACGTTGGTCCAGACGCGCACGTCGGGGTCGGCGATCGCCACGAGTCGGCTGATCTCGCCCGCGTGGTTCATCCCGAGCTCGACCACGGCGACGTCGGCCCCGTGCCGCAGTTCCAGCAGCGACAGCGGCAGGCCAATGTGGTTGTTCAGGTTGCCCGACGACCGCATCACCCGATGCCGCAGCCCGAGAAACGCCGCCGTCACGTCCTTCGTCGTCGTCTTGCCCACACTTCCCGTGATGACCACGACGCGTGCGCCCGACTGACGCCGCACCCAGCGCGCCAGGCGCTGCAGGGCGCCCGTGGTGTCGGGCACGACGATCAAGGCCCGCCCGGAAACCACCACCGGCGGCAGGTGCCCTACCGGCTGGCTGACGACGGCACCGCACGCGCCGCCCGCGAGCGCAGCCTCCACAAACGCATGACCGTCGAACCGCTCGCCGCGGATGGCGATGTAGAGATCACCCGCCTCGAGCGTGCGCGTGTCGATCGACAGCCCCGGGACCACCGCCTTCCCATCACCGGAAAGGAGCCGTCCGCCGACGGCCTCGACGATGTCTGCAACGGTCAACGTCATCGGTGCTCGCTACCCACGACCCGCGCGCCTTCGCTCCAGCGCCTGCCTCGATACGGCGACATCGTCGAACGGAATCTCCCGGTCGCCGATCACCTGGTACTTCTCGTGGCCCTTCCCGGCGATCAGCACGACATCATCGGGACGCGCGAGGCTGATCGCCCGCTCGATCGCCAGCTTGCGATCCACGATCGCCATGTGCGCCGTGGCCTTCGGCGGCGTGTACTTCGGCTGGCCTTCGCGCGTCTCTGACGCTCGCGTGCGCTCGGCCGGCATGGCGACCCCCCGCTTGATCTCCTCGATGATCTCCGTCGGGTCCTCGCCTCTCGGGTTGTCCGACGTGATGATCACGAGGTCGCTGAGCCTCGCCGCCACGGCGCCCATCAGCGGGCGCTTGGTCCGGTCGCGCTCCCCGCCGGCGCCGAACACGGTAATCAGCCGCTGGGTGGCCAGGGGCCGCGCCGTTTCGAGCAGGTTCTTCAGCGCGTCGTCGGTGTGCGCATAGTCGACGACGACGGTGATGTCGTCGCCCGGTTCGGACACCACCTGAAAGCGGCCCGGCACGCCTTCGAGCCCGGCCAGGCCACGCTCGATCGCGTCAGCCTGGAGACCGCACGCCAGCGCCGCGCCGATCGACGCAAGCACGTTGTACACGTTCGGGCGGCCAACCAGCGACGAGCACACCTGGATCGATCCAACCGGCGTCACGGCCTGGAAGGTGAAGCCCCTGATCGAGTGCGTCAGCTTCGAGGGGGAGATGTCAGCCGGCCGGTCGACGGCGTAGGTGAGCGTCCGTCCGGCGAGGCCGCCCAACGTCGAGCCGCGGGGATCGTCCACGTTGAGCACGGCCACGCCGTCAGGGCCCATCATCTCGAACAGGCGTCGCTTGGCCGCGAAGTACGACTCCATGTCGCCGTGGAAGTCGAGGTGGTCGCGCGTCAGGTTCGTGAAGACGCCGACGGCAAACCGCGTCCCGTCCACGCGCCGCTGCGAAAGCGCGTGAGAAGACACCTCCATCGCGCACGCGCCGCACTCGCGGGTCACCATCTCGCGCAGCATGTGCTGCACGTCCACCGACTCCGGCGTCGTTCGGGTCGCCTCGCGGTCCTCGAGGCCGATCCGGTAGACGACAGTGCCGAGCATGCCGCACCGAATGGCCGCGGCCTCGAACAGCGCGGTGACCAGGTACGCCGTCGTGGTCTTGCCGTTGGTGCCGGTGATGCCCACGACTTTCAGTTCGCGGGAAGGATGACGGTAGAACGCCGCCGCGAGCCGCGCCATGGCGAGGCGCGCGTCGGGCACGACGACCCACGGCGCCTGCACGTCGCGCGGGCGCTCCGACTCGGCGACGACCGCCAGCGCGCCTTTCGAGAGCGCCTGCACCGCGAACGCGCTGCCGTCCGCTTTCTGTCCCTTGAGCGCCACGAAGAGGGAACCCTGGCCCGTCTTGCGCGAGTCGTAGGCCACCGCCTTGACGACCCGCTCGGCCAGCGACGCGTCGAGCGTCGAGCGCGCGTCAGGCGCGAGGTCGCCGAGTGCCGCCAGCAGGTCGGCAAGTGTCATGGACGCAGCCCCGGGGCGTGGCGGCCGAGCGCCAGGCGGCACGACCCGCCGGCCTCGAGCGCCGCGCCAGGCAGCGGATCCTGTTCAGTCACCACGCCGTCGCCCGTCACGCGCGGCGTGATACCCAGCCGGGCCAGCACCCGGAGCGCCTCGCGCCCGCTCAGCCCCCGCAACTCCGGCAGCACGATCTGTCCGGTCGACGACGGGCTGACGGCCGGGATGATCGTCAACGGCAGGACCGGACCGGACACCTTGATTCCGTTGCCGCTGTCGTGACGCGCCACGAGGACGGGAGGCATCGGGTTGATGGTCGGCGCGACGGCCATGTAACGGAGCGCGGCGTCGGCGATCCGCCGGAAGATCGGCGCCGCCACGGTGCCGCCGAAGGGTCTGTTCGGGCCGCGTGGGGTGTCGATGAGGACGAGGATCGTCAGCGCCGGCTTGCGCGACGGGACGAAGCCGACGAACGACACGTTGAAGTCCTTCTTCAGGTATTGCCCATCCTGGACCTTGTTCGCGGTGCCGGTCTTGCCCGCGACGGTGAAGTCCAGAAGCTTGCCATTCTTCCCGGTCCCGCGATCGACCACGGCTTCCATGATGGAGGTCAGCTCCGCCGCGGTTTCCGCCGAGGTCACCCGACGAATCACCTTGCGCGGGACGACCGCGCGCCGGTTGCCGTCGATCACCGCTCGCACCACCCGCGGCTGCACCAGTTCGCCGCCGTTGGCCACGACGCTCGCGGCGGCCGCCATCTGCAGCGGCGTCACGCCGATCTGGTAGCCCATCGAGACCGAAGCCAGCGCGCCGTCGGTCCACTGCGACGGCCGCCACACGATGCCGGCGTTCTCCCCCGGGAAGTCGGGCGACAGGCGCGTGCCGAACCCGAAGCGTTCGACGTAGCGACCGAGGCGTTCCGCCCCAAGGCGGAACCCGATCTTGATCGCACCGACGTTGCTCGATTTGACGATCACGTCGGTGAACGAGAGCGTCCCGTACGCGTGCCCCTGTGCTTCTTTGATGATCCTGGACCCAATCGCGATCGACCCGCCGCCGGTCTCGACCAGGTCGGTCGGGCTCATCACCTTCTCTTCGAGCGCGGCCGATGCCGTGACGAGCTTGAAGGTTGATCCCGGCTCGTAGATGTCCTGGACAGCGCGATTGCGCCGATGCTCGGCGGGCACGTGCCCGTAGTCGTTCGCGTTGAACGACGGCTCGCTCGCGAGGGCGAAGATCTCGCCGGTCGTCGAATCCATCATGACCACGCTGCCGCCGATCGCCCGGTTCTCCTCGACGCCCGCCCGCAGTTCCCGTTCGGCGATGTACTGCAGGTTCGCGTCGATCGTGAGCTCGATGGTGGCCCCGGGCACGGGCGGATCGCCGACGCGACTGAAGGACTTTCGACCGGTCTTGCGGCCGTCGTGTTGCAGCCGCATGAGGCCCGGACGTCCGCGGAGCTTCGAGTCGTAGGTGTCCTCGAGCCCGGCCAGGCCCTTGTTCTCGATCCCGACGTAGCCGAGCACGGCCGCAGCCAGCTCCTGGTTGGGATAGTAGCGGCGCGGCTCCTTCACGAAGTAGACGCCGTCAATCCCGAGCGCTTCCACCCGGCGCGCCTGCTCGGGTTTCACATGGTGACGCACGTTGGCGAACGACTTCTTCCGGCTGAGGCGCTTCGTCATGGCCACACGCTCGGCGTCGTCGCAGTCGCCGAGCGCGTCGCACAAACTCGCGACCACCTGCTCCTTGTTCACTAGCTTGCTCGGCACGGCGACCACCGTGTCGACCTCGACGCTGGAGGCGAGCACCCTGCCGTGACGGTCCACGATGTCGCCCCGCTGCGCGGGCTCCTCCAGCAGACTCGTCCGCTGGCGCTCGCTCCTCGCCTGGAGTTCGTCGTGCTGGTAGATCTGGAGATTGACAAGGCGGACGAACACGGCAAGCAGACAGACCGCGAACACGACGACGACCACGACCAGGCGGGGGCCCACGGTAAGCCGCCAGTTGCGTGGATCGGGTTGCTCAGCCATGATCGCTCCTATCGCGCCGCGACGACTGACGAGGGTGGTTGCTCGGGCGGAACAACTCGCTCGATCACGATGGTATTGCCGCGCCCGGGAGCAGTCATGTGCAGAAGGTTCGTGGCTAGCCCCTCAATGCGTGGCAGCGCCCGCAGCATCGCAATATCGAGCCGCAGCGCGCGGGCGATCGCGTCCTCCTGGGCGTGTTGTTGCTGCACTTGCTCCAGCTGGTACCCGAGCGAGGACGGGACATATCGCTGCGTCCCGTCGAACAGCGCGGCCACAATGATCACGAGCCCGACCAGCAGCCAGCGCCGAAACTCGCGCTGTCGCGCCTGGTCCACCTCGAGGTTGACCTGCTGGCGGGGTAGCGCCGGGCTCACCTCGAAGGCGGTGGGGGTGTTGACCCTGCCCTGCATGTCGCGGTCCTCTCCCGTAAAACGTGTCTCAAGCCACTCGCTCGACGGCCCTGAGCTTTGCGCTCCGGGCCCTCGGGTTGATGGCCACTTCCTCGTCGGTGGGCTGGCCCGCCTTGCGGGCCAGCAGCCGGAGTGACCGCGTCTCGTCGGCCGCGAGCTGCCGCAGCGTGTGCTTGACGATCCGGTCCTCGAGCGAGTGAAACGCGATCACGACCAGGCGCCCGCCCGGCGCCAGCCGCCGGCACGCGTGGTCTACGAATCGATCGAGCCCGTCGAGCTCGCCGTTCACGCGGATTCGCAGCGCCTGGAACGTGCGCGTCGCAGGGTGAATCGGGCTGTAGCCCTTCCGTGGCACCGCCCGACGCACGATGGCCGCGAGCTGCCCCGTCGTGGCGACCGGACCCTCGCGGCGTGCTTCCACGACCGCGCGCGCAATCCTCCGCGAGTAGCGCTCCTCGCCGAACGCGTAGACCAGGTCGGCGAGTTCGTGCTCCTCGAGCTCCGCGATCAGATCAGCGGCCGTCATTCCGGCCGACCGGTCCATCCGCATGTCGAGCGGTTCGTCCCTCTGGAAACTGAACCCGCGCCCCTCGCCGTCGAACTGCAGCGAGGAGACGCCAAGATCGGCGACGATGCCGTCCGCGCACTGCACCCCGCGCGCGTCGAGCACCTCGCCGAGGTCCTTGTAATCCGCGTGCACGAACTCCACCCGATCGGCCCATCGCCCCAGGCGCTCGCGCGCAATCGACAGCGCCTCGAGGTCCCTGTCGATCCCGATCAGCCGTGTCGCCCCCGCCTCCAGCACCGCCGCAGCGTGGCCTCCAAGGCCGAGCGTGCAATCCACGAAGAGCCCGCCGCGCTGCGGATCGAGAGCGTGCAGAACCTCGGCTCTCATCACCGGAACGTGCTCGGGCATGGTCACTGGCCGTCCTTGCCGCCCGTTACGGGGTCTCGATTTTCTGAGTCTGCCGCAGCAGGCCCGCCACGACGCGCCGGTCGTTGTCGGTGAACGGCGCGGCCGCCAGATCCGCCTTGAGCCGCTCCAGGTTCCAGACCTCGAGGTGGTCGAAGTTGCCGACCACGTCCACGTCGCCGGCCATGCTCGCTCTCTCGCGGAGCCGAGGGTGGATCAGCAGGCGGCCCTGGTTGTCGATCTCGGCCACCTGGCCATAAAAGCTGGTATGTTTGAAGAAGCGATCCACTTCGGGATCCCGGACCAGCCCCTGCGCGCCAAGTTGCCGTTCGATCTCAGTCCAGACGGGCATCGGGTAGAGGTGGGCAGAGATGCCATCGAGGCTGGTCACGAAGAACTCGCGGCCGAATTTCTCCTCGATCGACTTGAGGAAGTCGCGGGGAATCTTCAGGCGGCTCTTTTCGTCGATTTTCGCCGTGAAACTGCCGCGCAACATGCTTACTCTCCCACCTCGCTCCACTTTGGACCACTCGGATGGTAAGGGACGAGTTGGGGGTTGTCAATCCCTAAGAAATGGAAGAGGTTGCCCT
This sequence comes from Acidobacteriota bacterium, assembly GCA_017883185.1. Taxonomy (GTDB): domain Bacteria; phylum Acidobacteriota; class Vicinamibacteria; order Vicinamibacterales; family Fen-181; genus FEN-299. The sequence goes on along the minus strand of JADGOB010000006.1, from coordinate 18,149 downwards.
GCGCGCGGGGACGTCGGTGGTTCGCTTTTGCTTCGCTGGCCTATCCAAGTTCAGACGTCCAAGACGATGGCTGGGGGCCCGTGTGGCGGGCAATCGTTCCGGGTCTGCCGCGAGCGTGATAGCATTCGAGGTTTGGCATGCTACGAACTGCACTGATTGGATTTCCCTCGTCCGGCAAGACGGCGCTGTTTCAGCTGATGACGAACCAGCACGAGGCCCCCAAGGCGGGCCACGGCAAGCTCGAAGCGGTCGTCGGGGTCGCCCGTGTGCCTGACGTCCGCGTGGATCGGCTGGCCGATCTGTACAAGCCGAAGAAGACGACGCCCGCCACCGTGGAATTCGCAGACCTGGTCGGGCCGGGTCGAACGGGCGCGCAGGCGCTGCTCGACGTGGCGCCGTACCGCAACGCCGATGCGCTCGTGCACGTGATCCGCGCGTTCCGCGACCCGACGGTCACGCACCACGCGGACGGGATCAACCCGGCCACTGACGCTCAGGCGATGGAGGACGAGCTCCTCCTTGCCGATCTCGCGGTGACCGAGAAGCGCCTCGATCGGATCAATCGCGACATGAAGAAGGGGCGGACACCGGAGCTGGAGCGCGAAAAGGCGCTCATCATCCGCTGCAAGGACGCGCTGGAGAACGGCCTGCCGCTCCGCGGCCTCTCGATGACCGACGACGAGCGGAAGATGCTGAGAGGGTTCCAGTTCCTCTCGGCCAAGCCGCTGCTGCTCGTGGTGAATCTCGACGAGGCCGACACGGCGCTCCTCGCCGACGGAGCGCGAGCCGCCGAGGTGGCCGGGCTGACCACCTTCCTCTCGCGCGCCGGCACAGGTGTCGTAGCGGTGTGCGCGAAGATCGAGCTCGAGATCGGGCAACTGGACGCCGCAGATGCGCAGGCGTTTCTCGCCGATCTCGGCCTGGCGGAACCCGGCGTCAATCGGGTGATCAGGACCACCTACGACCTGCTTGGCTACATTTCCTTCCTCACCGCGGGCGAGGACGAATGCCGCGCCTGGTCGGTCCCGCGCGGAACGCACGCGCAGGTGGCGGCCGGGGAGATTCACTCGGACATCGCGCGCGGGTTCATCCGGGCCGAGGTCGTGCGTTTCGAGCACCTTGTCGCCCGAGGATCGCTTGGTACTTGCCGCGAGCACGCGGAGGTCCGACTCGAGGGCAAGGAGTACGTGGTCGAGGACGGGGACGTGATCAATTTCCGGTTCGCCACGTAACTGGATGGCTGTCCGCGGGCGAGACCTGCCTCGCCCTTCTCTTCAACTGTTATGTCCGTCCGCACCGTCCTCGTCTGCGAAGTGCAGGTGCCGCTCGTCGAAGGCGGCGCCGAGCGACTGGTCCGCCAGCTCGCGCACCAGTTGACGCTCCGCGGGTACGCCGCCGGCATCGTGTCGGTGCCGTTCAAGTGGTATCCCAAGCAGGAGATCCTCACGCACGCGGCCGCGTGGCGGCTGCTCGACCTCAGCGAGAGCAACGGCCGGCCGATCGACATGGTGATCACCACGAAGTTCCCGTCGTACTTCGTGCGACACCCGAACAAGGTCACCTGGCTCACGCACCAGTACCGCGCCGCGTACGAGCTCTGCGGAACCGAGTACGGCGATTTCGATTACACCGAGCTCGACGTGGCGTTGCGCGAGCGCATTTTCAGTCTCGATCGCGAGATGCTGCTCGAGTCGCGCCGCATCTATGCGATCGCCCGGAACGTCGCCAACCGCCTGCAGAAATACGTGGGCGTCGGCGCCGAGCCGCTCTATCATCCCCCGAGGCTGGCGGATCGGTTGCGCTGCGGCGCGTTCGGCGACTATATCCTGTCGGTGGGCCGCCTCGAGTCGATCAAGCGCGTGGACCTCGCGATTCGGGCGTTCCGGCACGTGGACCCTGGCGTGCGGCTGCTCGTCGTCGGCGAGGGCACGCAGCGCGAGAACGTGGAACGGGTGGCGGAGGAGGCGGGGGTCCGCGACCGTGTGGAGTTCCTCGGCGCCCGTTCGGACGACGACCTTGTCGATCTCTACGCGGGCGCGCTCGGCGTCGTCTATGCCCCGTTCGACGAGGATTACGGGTACGTGACGCTCGAGGCGTTCCTGAGCGGCAAGCCGGTGGTGACCGCCTCGGATTCGGGCGGCGTCCTCGAGTTCGTCGAGGACGGGGTGAACGGGTACGTCTGCGCGCCGGATGCCGACGACATCGCGCGGGCGATGAACGGCCTGGCCGCCAGCCGCGCGCGGGCGGCGTCGCTCGGGGCTGCCGGACGCGAGCGCGCGCAGACGATTACGTGGGACGGCGTCATCGAGAAGTTCGTTGGTGGACAGTGAAGAAACTCATCATCCAGATCCCGTGCCTGAACGAGGCGAAGACGCTCCCGGAGACGATTGCCGACCTGCCGCGCCACGTGCCCGGCATCGATGTCGTCGAGTTCCTGGTGGTCGATGACGGCTCGACCGACGGGACGTCCGAGGTCGCGAGGGCGCACGGCGTCCATCACGTCGTGCGGTTCCGCCGTCGCAAGGGCCTGGCCGCGGCGTTCATGGCCGGCATCGATGCGTGCCTCAAGCTCGGCGCCGACTTCATCGTCAACACGGACGGGGACAACCAGTACTGCGCGAAGGACGTCGGCACGCTGCTGCAGCCGCTGCTGTCGGCCGAAGCCGACATGGTCATCGGCGACCGGAACATCCAGGCCGTCAAGCAGATGAGCGCCACCAGGAAGCGCCTGCAGTTGCTGGGAAGCTGGGTGGTGCGCCAGGTGTCGAACACGCGGGTGCCCGACACGACGAGCGGGTTCAGGGCCTACACCCGCGACGCGGCGCTCCGGCTCACCATCGTGTCCGACTTCTCGTACACGCTGGAGTCGATCATCCAGGCGGGGAAGAAGCGGATGGCGATCGCGCACGTGCCGATCGCGACGAACCCGCGCATGCGCGAGTCGCGGTTGTTCAGCAGCACGTGGGCCTACATCAAGGCGTCGGCCGCGACGATCGTCCGCATCTACACGATGTACGAGCCGCTCAAGGTCTTTACCTCGATCGGCACCGTCGTCTTCCTCTGCGGCGTTGGCGTGTCGATCCGGTTCCTCTACTTCTACCTGACGGGCACGGGCCGCGGGCACCTGCAGTCGTTGATCCTCGCGGCCGTGCTGCTGATCGTCGGCTTCCAGGTCGCGTTGATCGGCCTCGTCGCGGATGTGATTTCCGGCAACCGGAAACTGATCGAAGACCTGCTCTACCGGGTCCGAGGTATCGAGCTGACGCTCGGCGAAAGCGCGGTCACCGCGGCCGCCCGCAAGCAGGAACACGTGGAGCGCTAGTGGCGTCACCCGAACAGACGTCCGTCGTGATCCCCGCCTTCAACGAGGCCGACGACATCGCCGATGTCGTCTCGGGGCTGCGCCGATCGGCCGCGTGGCACGAGATCCTCGTCGTGGACGACGGGTCGACGGATGCCACGAGCGCCGCGGCGCAGGCCGCCGGCGCGCGGGTGGTCCGCCATCCGTACAACAAGGGCAACGGCGCGTCAGTGAAGAGCGGCATCCGCGAAGCGACCGGCGAGTACGTGCTGATCATCGACGCCGACGGGCAGCACCAGCCGGCGGACGCCACGCGCCTCGTGTCGCGGCTCGGCGACTACGACCTGGTGGTCGGCGCGCGGGCGCACGCCACGCAGGCCACCGTGGCCCGGCGTCTCGGCAACCACCTGCTCAACGGCCTCGCCTCGTACCTGACGGGCCGGCCAATCCCCGACCTGACGTCCGGGTTTCGCGCCGCGCGGCGGCAGCACCTCCACGAGTTCATCCACCTGCTGCCCAACGGGTTCTCGGCGCCGACGACCACGACCCTGGCCTTCATCAAAGCGGGCTACAACGTGGTGTTCGAGCCGGTCGAGGCGCGCCTGCGGGTGGGCCAGTCGAAGATCCGGCTGCTGCGCGACGGCGCCAAGTTCTCCCTGATCGTGCTCAAGGTCGTCACGATCTTCAGCCCGCTGCGCGTGTTCCTGCCCGTCAGCCTCGCATCGTTCGCGGTCGGCCTCGGCTACGCCATGTGGACCATCGCCACGCAGTCGCACGTGACGAACTCCTCGGTGCTCCTCATCATGCTCGGCGTGATCGTGTTCCTGATGGGACTGGTGTCCGAGCAGATCGCAGCACTCCGCTTCGAAGGACGGGAGTAGATGATGCGGGCGCCAGGAGCCGGACCGACGACGGCGCCGCCGGGCTCGAACCGCACTGGCTGGTGGCTCGCGGCGGCCGTGCTCCTCGGCTTCGTCCTGCGCCTGGTCTTCGGCCTGGCGTATTGGGTGGACAAGCCCCTCACGCTCGATGAACAGGAGTACCTGCTGCTGGCTCACAACCTGGCCCACGGCCGCGGGTTCTCGTACGCGTCGCCGGAATCGGGGAGGGTTGAGGGGCGGCACGTCGGGCGGGCGCCGCTCTACCCGCTGTGGCTCGCGGGTATCTCCGTGGCGGTTCCGGGGAGCGCGATTCGCGGGGATCGCCTGCCCGCGTCGGTGCCGACCGAGGTGAAGGTCGTGCAGGCGCTGCTCGGCTGCGCCCTCATCTGGCTCGTCGGGTGGTGGGCGACGCGAGTCGCGGGGCCAGGTGCTGCGGCGGTCGCCGGCCGGCAGTTGGCAGGCCGTCACCCGGCCGTCGCCGGGGTCGCGGCCGCGTTCCTGGCGGCGGTTTACCCCCCGCTGGTCTGGATCGGCAGCTACGCGCTGAGCGAGAGTCTCTACGCGGTGCTCGCCTTGCTGGCCGCGCTCGTGATCGACCGCGCGATGACGCCGACGACCGCCGTTCGGTCGTACGGGCTTGCGCTGGCCGGCGGGCTGCTGACCGGCCTCGCCGCGCTGGCGCGCCCGGCCATCCTGTTGTTCCTGGCGCTCGTCGCGGCCTGGGGGCTCGTTCGCCGCCGCGGATGGTGGCTCGCGGCGGTGCTCGCCGGCGCGATGCTCGTCGTCTTTCCCTGGACCGCCAGGAACCACGCGGTCTACGGCCGGTTCGTGCTGGTCGCCTCGGAAGGCGGCGTGACATTCTGGACGGGCAACAACCGGCTGGCGCGTGGCGAAGGCGACCTTGCGGCGAACCTCGAGATGAAGCGCGCGGCCCTCGAAATCGAACGCGCGGCCGGCAACGCCACGCCGGAGGCTCTCGAGGGAATCTTCTACAGGGCTGCGCTCGACGACATTCGCAGCGACCCGGTCCGGTGGATCGACCTGCTCGCGCGAAAGGCCTTCTACACCATGGTCCCTGTCGGGCCGTCGTACACGCTGCACTCCACGCGGTTCGTCGTCGCCTCGGTCGCGTCGTACCTGCTCGTGCTGCCATTCGCCGTCGTCGGCGCGTGGCGGGCGCGAGGCTGCACAACGCCCCCCGTGGCGCTCTGGTTGCTGGCCGCCGCCTCCGTGATGGTGTGTCTCGTGTTCTTTCCCCAGGAACGCTTTCGGATCCCGGTGATCGACCCCGTGCTGATCGTGTACGCGGCCGCCTGCGCGCCGGCGATGCTGACCGATCGAGAGGGGAGCGCAGGACGACGATGAGAACGCCACGCAGCCTGGTCGTGATCCCGACTTACAACGAACGCGAGAACCTGGGACCGCTCGTGCGGCAGATCCTGGAGCACGAAGGGTGCGCGGTCATGATCGTGGACGACCAGTCTCCCGACGGCACCGGGGAGGTGGCCGACGATCTCGCCCGGGAGTTTCCCGGTCGCGTGGACGTGGTGCACCGAGTGGGCAAGCGCGGCCTCGGCAGGTCCTACGTGGAGGGATTCGGCCTCGCGCTCGAGCGGGACGTCGACCTCATCTGCCAGATGGATGCGGACTTTTCGCACGATCCGAAATACCTGCCGTCGCTGATCGCGGCGGCGGAGGATCACGAAGTGGTCGTCGGTTCCCGCTACCTGAACGGGATCAGCGTGGTGAACTGGCCGCTCCACCGACTCATCCTGAGCACGTTCGCCAACCGCTACATCCGCGCCGTGACCGGCCTGGCCGTTCGCGACTGCACCGGCGGCTTCCGGTGCTGGCGGCGTGAGGCGCTCGGGCGCATCCCGCTCGGCCGGATCGTGTCGGATGGATACTCGTTCATGGTGGAGATGCTGTTCGAAGCCGCGCGGCAGCAGTGTCGAATCGGTGAGGTCCCCATCGTCTTCGTCGAGCGCCGGATGGGCGCCTCCAAGCTGTCGAGCAGCGTGCTCGCCGAGTCGGTGATCATGCCGTGGCGCCTGCGCCTGCGGAAACTCCTGGGGCGATAGCATCGTGGACGAACGGTCGAAGGCACAGGGGCGGGAGGTCGTGGTCATGGTGGCCACCTCCTATCCGCGGTTTCCGGGTGACACGATCGGCACCTTCATGGAGCCGATCGCGCGCGGCGTGGCCGCACGCGGTCACGAGGTGCACATGGTGATCCCGTGGCACCCGCGACTCGCGCGCGAGCACGTCGAGGACGGGGTGCGCTTCCATCCGTTCCGGTACGCGCCCGCTCGCAGCCTCTGTGTTTTCGGGTACGCCGGAGCGCTGCGGGCCGACGTGAGTCTTCGGCTGTCCGCCTACGCGGTGGCTCCCCTCGCGCTCGCCGCCGGCTGGCTGAAGGCGCGGAACATCGCCCGCGTGTTCGGCGCCACCGTCATCCACGCCCACTGGGTGATCCCGGGCGGCGCCATCGCCGCCGCGGCGTGTCCCCGGCTCCCGATGGTGGTGAGCCTCCATGGGTCCGACGTCTACCTCGCGGAACGGAACCCGGTCGCCAAGCGCGTCGCGCGCGCGGTATTTCAGCACGCCGGCTGGATGACCGCTTGCAGCGAGGATCTCCGGTCGCGCGCGATTGCCCTTGGCGCGACGGCCGAGCGCTCTGAAACAGTTCCGTACGGCGTGGACGCCGATCGCTTTCGTCCTGACGCCGAGGCACGAGCGCGGGTCCGAGGGCCACTCGGCTTACGCGAAGACGATCCCCTGCTCTTCACGGCCGGGCGCTTCGTCCGGAAGAAGGGGTTCGAGTATCTGATCGACGCCGTCGCCCGCCTGGCCCCCCGGTGGCCTGGCCTGCGTCTCGCGATCGGGGGCGACGGTGATCTCGACGGTGAACTGCGCGCCCGCGGCGCCGGCCAAGGGGTGGCCGACCGCCTGTTCTTCCCGGGTGTCCTGGCGCAGGGAGAAGTGGCCGACTACCTTGCCGCGGCCGACCTCGCGGTCGTCCCCTCGATCCGAGACGATTCCGGGAACGTGGACGGGCTGCCCAACGTCGTGATGGAGGCGCTCGCGTCGGGCACGGCGCTGGTGGCGACAACGGCCGGCGGAATTGCGGCCGTCGCGCACGACGACGTGAACGCGGCGCTCGTGGCCGAGCGCGACGTGGACGGGCTGGCCGGGACGATCGATCGGCTGCTCCGTTCGCCGGACACGCGCGCGCGCCTGGGGGCGCGGGCGCGCGAAGATGTGCTCCGGGAGCACAGCTGGACTCGCGTGGCGGAAGCGTTCGAACGGGCGTACCGGAACGCGAGAAAAGGCCCCGACGCGCGAAACGCCATCGCGGCCGGCTTGCCCTCCAAGTGACGCTCGTGCTATGGTTTAGCGCTTTCAGACGATGTCATCTTCACTCGACCAGCGGCCAGTCGGACTGACGGTGTTCTTCCCCGCCTACAACGACAGCGGCACCATTGCCAGCTTGGTGATCGCGGCCGTTCAGACGGCGAGCCGACTGACGCCCGATTTCGAGGTCCTGGTCATCAACGACGGGAGCACCGACGCGACGGCCGAGATCATCGACGAGTTGTCGCGAATCTACCCGCAGGTCCGCGCCATCCATCACGAGAAGAACCGGGGCTACGGCGGCGCGCTACGCACGGGCTTCGCGTCGGCGACCAAGGACTGGATTTTCTACACGGATGGCGACGCGCAGTACGACCCGCGCGAGATGGCGCGGTTGTGGGAGAAGATGTCGGAATCGGTTGACTTGGTGAACGGCTACAAGATCAGCCGATCGGACCCGCTGCACCGCATCATCATTGGCCGCCTCTACCACCACACCGTGAAATTGCTGTTCGGCCTCACGGTGCGCGACGTGGACTGCGATTTCAGGCTGATGCGCCGCCGCATGTTCGACCGGGTGACGCTGGAGAAGTCGAGCGGCGTGATCTGCCTCGAGATGATGAAGAAGATCACGGACGCGGGCTTCTCGATCGTGGAAGTCCCGGTGCACCACTACCACCGGGCGTACGGCAAATCGCAGTTCTTCAACTTCGGCCGGTTGGTGCGCACGGCGGCCGACGTCTTCAAACTCTGGCGTGAACTGGTGCTGCACAGGCGACGACCGTGACCGCAGACTATCGATCCTTCTACCGCCACCGCAAGGTGATGATCACCGGCGGTCTGGGCTTCATTGGCAGCAACCTCGCGCGCCAGCTGGTGGAGCTGGGCGCCGACGTCCTGCTCGTGGACTCGATGATCCCGGACTACGGGGGCAACTTCTTCAACATCCAGGGGATCGAAGACCGCGTGAGGGTGAACGTCGCGGACATCCGCCAGGAGAGCACGATGAACTACCTGGTGCGGAACCGGGCGGTCATCTTCAACCTCGCCGGGCAGGTGAGCCACATCGACAGCATGCGGGATCCGTACACGGACCTCGAGATCAACTGCCGCAGCCAGTTGTCGATTCTCGAGGCGTGCCGTCGGCACAACCCGGACGTGCGGGTGGTGTTCGCGGGCACGCGCCAGGTGTACGGGAAGCCCGATTTCCTGCCGGTCACCGAGCGGCACCTGGTGAGCCCAACGGATGTCAACGGCATCAACAAGGCGGCGGGGGAGAACTACCACCTGCTGTACAACCACGTCTTCGGCATCCGCGCCTGCTCGCTGCGACTCACCAACGTCTACGGCCCGCGGCAGCTCGTCAAGCACAACCGACAGGGATTCATCGGCTGGTTCATCCGCACGGCGGTCGAGGGCGGCGAGATCCAGATCTACGGCGATGGCTCGCAGCTTCGCGACTTCGTCTACGTCGATGATGCGGCCGACGCCTTCCTGAGAGCGGGCGCGTCGGACGCGTGCAACGGAGAGGCGTTCAACGTGGGCGGCCAGTCGCCGATCAGCCACCGGGAACTCGTCGCCCTGCTGCTCGACCTGGCGGGCGCCGGGCGGGTGACGTTCGTCGAGTGGCCCGCCGAGAAGAAAGCGATTGACATCGGCAACTTCTACGCCGATTCCAGCAAGTTCAATGCGGCCGTGGGCTGGGAACCGAAGGTCTCGCTCCGGGAAGGGTTCGAGCGGACCATCGCGTTCTACCGCGAGCACCTGGCCCGATATCTCAACCCCGTTCCCGAGGACCTGGCCGGCATCCTATGACCGCGACGCGCATTCCGTTCATGAGCCTGAAGCCGGGCGAGGACGGCCCGGCGGTGGATGCGGCCATCCGCCGCGTGGTCGATCGAGGCTGGTTCGTGCTCGGCCCCGAGGTGGAGAGCTTCGAGCGGGCCTTCGCTCACGCGTCGGGCGCGCAGTTCGGCATCGGCGTCGGCACGGGCACGGACGCGCTGGTGCTGATTCTGAAGGCGCTCGGCATCGGCCGCGGCGACGAGGTCATCACCACGCCGCTGTCGGCGGCCTATACCGCGCTGGCCGTGATGATCGTCGGGGCCAGGCCGGTCTTCGTTGATCTCGACCCGCAGCGCCTCACGCTGGATCCGGCAGCCGTCGAGGCGGCGATCGGTCCCGACACGGCGGCGATCATTCCCGTGCACCTCTACGGCCAGCCGGCCGCGATGGACGAACTCGCCGCGATGGCCACGCGCCACGACCTGGCGATGATCGAAGACTGCTGCCAGGCGCACCTGGCGACCTTCCGCGGCCGACCGGTCGGGTCGTTCAGCGTGGCTGCGGCGTACAGCTTCTACCCCACGAAGAACCTCGGCGCGCTTGGCGACGGCGGGGCCATCACCACCAACGACGCGGAGTTGGCGGCGAAGCTGAAGCGGCTTCGCAACGGCGGTCAAACGGACCGCTACCACCACGGCGAGCCAGGCATCAACAGCCGCCTCGACGAGATCCAGGCGGCCATCCTGTTGGCGCGACTCGAATTCCTGCCGCGGTGGACAGAACAGCGTCGGACGTTGGCGGCGGTGTACCGGCGCGAGCTCATCGGCTCGGGCGTCGTCGTCCCGCCGGAGCTGGATCCCGGCCACGTCTACCACCTGTTCCCGGTCCGCTCGTCGGCGCGCGAGGCGCTTCGGGCGAAGCTCGATGAGGCCGGCATCGAGACGCTGATCCACTACCCGGTTCCGATCCCGCGCCAGCCTGCGCTTGCCTCCGAGTCGCCCGCGGCCTGCCCCGTCGCGGACCAGGTGTGCGCGGAGATCTTCTCGCTGCCCCTGTATCCCTCGATGCCGGAGACGCACGCGGTCGAGGTGGCAAGGGCGATTCATGTGGCTTCCTGAGCTTCTGCTGATCGCGTTCGTGCCGGGCGCGCTGCTGTTCCGCGCACCTGTCGCCGAGCGCGACCGCCGGGCACAGCTGGCCGCCGAGGAGCGCGTCTTCTGGGCGGTCGTCATCAGCGCCGCCTGGTCGTCGATCGTCGTGCTCGCGCTGGCGGCGGCCTCCTGGTATACCTTCCCGCGACTGCTGATCGCCAACGGATTGCTTTCGGCTGCGGCCCTCGCTGCCTGGCGCGGCCACCTGCTCTACCGCGGAACGGCGCAACGGCCCGGGGTCACGGCTCTTTTCCCGGTTGCGCTCGTCGCGCTCGGCATGGCCCTGTTCTTCCCGGTCGCCGAATTCGTCATCGGCGGCAGGGACCCCGGCGTCTACATCAACGAGGGGATCGCGCTCGCGCAGCGCGGCTCACTGGTGATCCGCGACTCGCTGGTCGCAGCCGTTCAGCCCGTCCACCGCGACCTGTTCTTCCCGCCGTATCACGATCGCTGGTACTACAGCCTCCGCTTCATGGGTTTCTTCCTGGTCGATCCGCTCAAGGGCACGGTGGTCGCCCAGTTCCCGCACCTCTACCCGGCGTGGGTCGCGATCGGTTACGGGCTCGATGGTCTGAGCGGCGGCCTGCGCATGATCGGCGCGTGGGCCATCTTCGGGTTGCTCGGCGTCTATTTTGCGGGCGCCCGCCTGCTCGGGCGGATCCCGGCGTTCTGCGCCTCGGCACTTTTGGCGCTCTGCGTCGTCGAACTCTGGTTCGGCCGGTATCCAAACTCGGAGATCGGACTGCAGGCGCTGTTGTTCGCAGGATTGCTCGCCTTCGCGCGGTCGCACGTGGACGACGACCGGTTCTTTGCGCCTGTGGCCGGCGTGGTTCTCGGACTGCTGGTGTTCCTGCGTTTCGACGCCGTCCTGGCGTGGGCGGGCGTCGGCCTCGCGGTGCTGTTCCTGCTGTTCCGGCGCCGGTGGCCGCGCGCCTGGTTTGTCATCCCGATGGTGGCGGCGTTGGTCGCCGTCGGCGTCTATATCTCGACGATCATGCGGCCAGGCTTCGGGCGCTACGCGGTGTTCTTCGAGAACCTGCGTCCGATCCACCTGACGTTTCTCGGCATCGGCGTGCTGGCCGCGGTCGCGCTCCTGCTCCTCTCCCGCAACCAGCGGCTCGAGCGGGTGATCTCCACGTGGTCGCCTCCGGCCCTCGGCGTCGTCGTCGTCGGTGCCGTCATCTACGCCTGGTTCTTCCGCGTTCCTGCCGGTCGGCTGGCGCCGCACGATGCGCTGTCGCTCCGGACGTTCACGTGGTACTTCCCGTGGGCGGGTCTGATCGCCGCCGTCGCCGGCTTCGTCCTGCTAGCCTGGAGGCGGTTCTGGCGCGACCCGGCGCTGCTGCTCGTCACGGTGGTGTACGGCTTCTTCGTCTTCTACAAGATTCAGATCGTGCCCGAGCACTTTTGGATGACCCGTCGATTCGTGCCGGTGATCCTGCCGTCGGCGTTCCTGCTGCTGGCTGCAGGCGCGTTCTACGGCGTGTGGTCACGGAAAACGGACGGGACCGGCGAGACGCCGACACCGAAGGGCGGGACGCTGGCTCGCGTGGCAGCGTGGGTTCCGCCGCTCGTGTTCGTGACGATCGTCGGCGCGCTGCTCATCCGGGCGGACCAGCCGGTCTTTCGGCATGTCGAGTACCAGGGGCTGTGGTCGCGCGTCGAGGCTCTCTCGAATCACTTCGGCCCGCGCGACCTGGTCGTGGTCGAATCTCGACGGTCGTCCGATCTGCACGTCGTCGCCTTGCCGCTGGCCTACATCTTCAATCGCAACGTCCTCGTGCTGAGCACGCCCAGGCCCGACCGCCAGCGGTTCCGCGGGTTCCTCGACTGGGCCCGCAGCCGCTACCAGAACGTCTACTTCGTCGGCAGCGGCGGCACCGACCTCCTGTCGCGCGCGATCGCGGTCGTGCCCGTGGCCACCGAGCGGTTCCAGGTGCCCGAGTACGAGGCGGTGTGGGACGGCTATCCACGCGGCCCTCGCCAGAAGGAATTCGACTTCAGCATCTACAAGTTCGTCGATCCCGCGAGCGAGACACGTCCGTTCGACATCGACGTCGGCACGAACGACGACCTGTACGTCGTTCGGTTCAACGCCAAGGAGTGGATGAACGGTCGCTCGTTTCGCTGGACGACCGATTCGTCGTACGTGACGATCCTGGGCCTGACCGACCGCGCGTCGAGCCTGGCGATCTGGATGGACAACGGCGGACGGCCGGCTTCGGCAGGTCCCGCCACGATCACGTGCTATCTGGACAACCGCCTCATCGGTGAAGCCACCGTCGATAGCGGGTTCAAGCCCTATTCCTTCGCCATCCCCGCGGACATCGCGGCCGCCGCTGCCGCCCGGGAAGAGCCGGCGCTCCTCCGCATCGCGTCCTCGCCGTGGTCGCCCAAGGCTGTGTTGGGTGTCGATGACCACCGCACGCTCGGCGTGATGGTGCAGAGGGTGGCGGTGAAATAGGGATCAGGGGGCAGGGATCGGGGATCGGGGGTTAGGAGTTAGGGGTCAGGGGTCAGGGGACGGTTGGGTGTTTTCTCATCTGCAACTCACGGATTGGCGTGAACGGTGGCTGGTCGGGCTGGCGGATATCGGCCTTGCCGCGGCCGCACCATTTCTGCGGCGCTCCCCTGGCGCCGGCGGGGGAGACGACCGCCCGGCCATCCTGCTGCTGCGGTTCGAGCGGGTGGGCGACCTGTTGATGACGCTCGATGCCATCGGCGCCGTCCGGGCCCGGTCCCCGCACGCGACCATCGACCTCGTGGTGGGGAGCTGGAACGAACAGCTCGCGCGGCTCATCCCCGGTCTCGACCGCATCGAGACGCTGAACGCCCCCTGGCTCGCGCGAGGAGCGGCCAGCCACTCGTTCGGAGACATGGTAAAGCGTGCGAAGGGCTGGCGCGGCCGGCGCTACGACGTGGCGATCAACTTCGAGGGAGACGTTCGCAGCCACGCGCTCCTCGGCCTGTCGGGAGCGGCTCGCCGCGTGGGTTTCGACATGGCGGGCGGCGGGCCGATGCTGACCGACCGGGTGGCTTTCAATCCCGCGATTCACACGCGATCGAACTCGCTGCGCCTGGTCGAGCGCGCGTTCGACTTGCCGACTGGCTCTCTCGAATCGCACAGGCCGGAACCCGGTGCGAGGCGACTGCGGATGCCGGACGAGGCGCGCGAACGCGCCGCAGCGCTGCTCGCAGCCCGGAGCCGGGGCGGCACACCGGTGGTCGTGGTGCACGCCGGCGGCGGCCGCGAGATCAAGCAGTGGAACCTCGCGCGGTTCGCCGAGGTCGCCAACCGCCTGTCAGCGTCGCACGGCGCGTCCATCGTCCTATCTGGCAGCGCGGAGGATCGTCCCCTGGTGGACCAGATGAAGTCCGGCCTGCGACGCGAGGTCGAATGTCTCGACCTCGCCGGGCGGGTGGACCTGGCCACCCTGGCCGCCGTCCTCGAGGAGGCGGACCTGCTGCTGACGGGCGACACGGGGCCGATGCACCTCGCGGCCGCCCTGGACGTTCCCCTTGTCGCAGTCTTCGGGCCTTCCGATCCCGCGCGGTGGGGCCCGGTCTCCGGGTCGGCCCGCGTCGTCCGGGTCCAGTTGCCCTGCAGCCCGTGCAACCGGATTCGTCGGCCACCCCAGCGGTGCCGCGGTCACGTCCCCGATTGCCTCGGGGCGATCGGCGCCGACGCGGTGTACGATGCAGCCTCCGAGGTCTTGAGTGGGGACACATGGCTGACCAGAAACAGATCCTCATCGTGAATACCGGCGACGGTGAGCGCCGCGTATCGCTGACCACCTACCTGGATGCCGAGGCGGCCGAGCGCGCGGAGAGTGACGCGAACGCCTGGATCAAATCGCTTCGCGGCCTGCCGGTGGACGGCGTCCCGTTGCGCGATCGGTTCTTGTTCCGCGGCGATTCCCTCTGGTGGTTTGCCGAGCTGTACCTCCACAAGCGCCGCGTGGTCGTCGCCATCCTCCGGACGCTGTACGCCCTCGAGACGTTGCTCGCCCGCGAACGACCGCTCGCGCTGGGCGTGGCGGAGGGAGACGTCCTGCTGACCCACCTCGCGCGCCAGTTCGCCGAAGGGCGACATCTCTCCTGGCGCGGCTCTCCGGCGCCCGCCCGCGTTCCATGGCGCCAGCGCGCGGAGCCTCTCTGGCGCGGCCTGCTGTACACGGCGAGCGCGGTCGCGGAGCGATACAGGCCTGGCCGACGATCTCCAGGAACACGGGGCGCGGTCACGGTCGTGGCCTTCGTGCACTCCGCATTCTGGCGCCAGGCGACCGGCGACGAGTCGTACATCGGCCCGGTGCTGCGCGAGGTGTCGAAGCGAGTTGGCGACCACCAACTGACGCTGGTCGGCCTTGGCCCGAAAACGAACTTCCGCTCTCGCACCTGGAAACAACGGCTGGCGGAGATCGTGCACCAGACGGCCGACACGCTCCCGTTCGCTCCGGTCGGCAGCTACGCCTCGGGGCGCGCGCTCGCGCCGTCCACCGCCGTCTGGGCCGGGCGGAACGCGACCAGGCAGGCGTTGGTCGGCAGCGACGCCCTCCGCACCGCCTGCGTGTTCCGCGGGTGTGACGCGTGGCCGCTCATGCGCAACGAGTTCACCGGCATCTCGCACCTGCAGTTTCCCTGGTCCGCGCGAACGATGGACGAGATCGGCGCAGCGCTCGACGCGCTGAAACCTCGCGTGGCCATCACCTACGCCGAGGCGGGCGGTTCCGGGCGCGCGCTCGTTCTCGAGGCCCGACGCCGCGGGATCCCGGTCGCCGGGCTGCAGCACGGCTTCATTTACCGGCACTGGCTGAACTACCTGCACGAGGCGGACGAGATGCAGCCCTCCCCGCGCAACCCGGCCGACCTCGGTTTTCCACGGCCAGACCTGACGCTCGTCTACGATCAGTTCGCCGCGCGTCACCTGATCGACGCGGGCCGTTTTCCGGACGAAGCGATCGCCGTGGCCGGCAGCCCAAAGCTCGATGCCTTCGTCGAATCGGCGCGCCACATGGACGACGACGCGCGTGCGGCGTTGCGGGCGTCGGTCGGTGCCAGGACGGACCAGCATCTGGTGGTCGTGGCCACGAAGTACTCGCAGATGGCCGGGGCCTTCGAGGCGTTGATCGAAGCGGTCGCGGGAATGCCGGACGTGCGGTTGGTGGTGAAGTGCCATCCTGCCGAAACCGCGGCTCCGTACGAACGGGCGGCCAGTGGCGCGACCAACGTGACGATCGCGCCCGCCTCGGCGGATCTGGCGCGGCTCGTGGCCGCGTCGAGCGCGCTCGTGACCGTCAACTCGACGGCCGCCATCGAGGCGATGCCGCTGGACGTGCCCGCACTCGTCGTCGAACTTCCGAACAACCTCAGCCCGTTCGTCGAGGCCGGCGCGGTCGCCGGCGCGGCCAGCCGCGCGGAAATCGGCCCGGCACTCCGTTCCCTCCTGTATGATAAGGAGTTTCGTGACAGGCTCGCGCAGGGGCGGCGGACCTTCATGGCCCGCTACCAGATCGCGGCCGACGGCCGCGCCGCCATTCGGGCGGCAGACGCCATCGTCCGGCTCGCCTCGGCCTGAGCCCCCGGTCGCTCCACGCGTCATTCCTTTGGAGATCGCTCTGTGCGCGCATTGATTACCGGCGGCGCCGGATTCGTGGGTTCCCACCTGGCCGACTTGCTGCTGACGCAGGGGCACGACGTGTCCGTGCTCGACAACCTGTCCACCGGGTCGATCGACAACATTGCCCACCTGAAGGGCCACAAGCACTTCCACTACACCATCGACTCGGTGAGCAACGAACCGGTGCTCGCGGAGTTGGTGGACCAGGCCGACGTCGTGTTCCACCTGGCGGCGGCCGTGGGCGTGAAGCTGATCGTCGAGCAACCGGTGCACACGATCGAGACGAACGTGAGGGGCACCGAGGTGGTGCTGACGCACGCGAACAAGAAGAAGAAACTGGTGCTCATCGCGTCCACGTCCGAGGTGTACGGCAAGAACGTCGCGGTGCCGTTCTCCGAGGACGCCGACCTGGTGCTGGGCCCGACCACCAAGCACCGCTGGGCGTACGCGTGCAGCAAGGCGATCGATGAGTTCCTGGCGCTGGCCTACTGGAAGGAAAAGAAGCTCCCGGTGATCGTCGGCCGGCTGTTCAACACGGTCGGGCCGAGGCAGACCGGGCAGTACGGGATGGTGATCCCGAACTTCGTGATGCAGGCGCTCTCCGGCCAGCCGATCACGGTGTTCGGTGACGGCACGCAGACTCGGAGCTTCACCTACGTCGGTGACGTGGTGGACGCGCTGGCGAAGCTCGTGCAGGAACCGCGCGCGATCGGCCGCGTGTTCAACATCGGCAACGGCTACGAGATCTCGATCCGCGACCTGGCCGAACGGGTGAAGATGCTGGCCGGCAGCACGTCGGAGATCGTGACGATTCCCTATGACCAGGCCTACGAGGCCGGGTTCGAAGACATGCCGCGCCGCGTGCCGGACATCACGCGCATCCACGACCTGATCGGCTACGAGCCGAAGGTGCAACTGGACGAAATCCTCGAGAAGGTGATTGACTACTTCAAGACGCGGTAAGTCTGGCGGACAGCACCTCCTTCGAGCCTGGCAGGTATCGTTGAGTTTCAGACACGCCATTCGCACGAGCGTCGAGCGGGTCCTCCTGTCCCGGGCGCACCTGATCCGCCGCGGCCTGATCGCCGCGGGTCGCGACCGGGCGCCACGCCTGCCGGAGATCGTCCAGATCGAGAGCACCAACATCTGCAACGCGCGGTGCGTCTTCTGCCCGCGCGACCAGATGCACCGCCGCCAGGGCGTGATGGACGAGGCGCTGTTCCGCAAGGTCGTCGACGACTGCGCGGCGCTCGGCATCCGCCACGTCCGGCTGCACAACTACGGCGAGCCGTTCGTGGACCGTCACCTCACCGACAAGGTCGCGTACGCCAAGCAGAAAGGGATTGCCGAAGTCGGCGTGATCAGCAACGGGTCGCTGATCGACGAGCAGGTGGCCCGCGGCGTGATCGACGCCGGTCTCGACGCGATCAACATCAGCGTGGACGCGTCCGGCCGCGAGGTGTTCGAGCGGACCCGCATCGGGCTCGAGTACGACAAGGTGATCGCCAACATCGAGCGGCTCGTGCGCATCCGGGCCGAGCTGGGTCGGACGCACCCGAAGCTGATCCTCTCGTTCGTCCGCCAGGACAACAGCGACGAGGAGCGGGCCTTCATCGACCACTGGCGCACGATCGCGGACAAGATCCACATCACCGAACTCCACAACTGGGCGGGCACGCTGAACCGGAACAGCGACGTCCGCTACCCCTGCTACCGCCAGTGGCTGACCTTCACCGTGCTGTGGGACGGCCGCGTGTCGCTCTGCTGCGCCGACTTCGACGGACGGGTCATCCTTGGCGACATGCGGACGTCGAACATCCGCGACATCTGGGAGAGCGAGGCGTATCGCCAGGTGCGGCGGGAGCATCTCGAGAGCGGCGGCCCCGAGATTTGCCGGGCCTGCGACCTCCCCCGCAAGGACTCGCCGCTCTGGGTCGGAAAGATCATCGGGCTGTAGCGAAGCTCCGCCTCAAACCGCCGAGCGACATGTCGCCGGCAACCGGCGGACCTTCGCTACTAGAGCGCGGCCACTGCGTGGCCGCGCCCCGAAGTCAGGGCCG
>JADGOB010000030.1 GCA_017883185.1 Acidobacteriota bacterium | reverse complement strand
GACAGCGTCGGCTCGCCGCCATTCATTTGATTACGTGCAAGGCTTCCTCAGAAAACAAGGCATCGAATTGCTTTCAAGGGAATACAAAGACAGCAAGTTGCCCCTTCATGTTCGCTTCCCCTGCGGGTGCGAGGAGTATGCCGATTTTAATTCCATGCACTCCGGTCGCCGATGTGCCAAGTGCGCCCCAAACGCACGCGTGACACTCGCGGATTATCACCAACTGGCGGCTATTCATGGAGGCAGCCTTGTCGCGGCAGCCGCGACGGTGAATCAACCAACCAAGTGGAAATGCCGCAAAGGCCACGATTTCTCTCGACCATATTCCAACATCCAGCAAAGCGGAACGTTCTGTCCAGACTGCAGCAGCGAGATCCGGGCGAACTGCGGGTACGGGCGCACTTTGGTGACCGGATCGGGCAGGTTGAGGTCCGGGCGTGTGGGGTCGACTAGATCGCCGTAGCGGTAGGTCAGCAACATGTCGGCGCTGATTGCCATGTCGCGCGTCAGCAGGTACGTGAATCCCGTATTGACCTGGTGCGCATAGGCATTCCTGAAGTCCGCATCCATCACCCATATATTCGGCGTCTGGAGGTAGGACGACCGGGGCTTGCCACTGAACGGGTCGCCGAACGTCGGATTGTTGATGATGATCTGCTGGGTTTGCGGCCACCAGATCTCGTCCATGTTCATCAGCGTCCGGACGTTGTCGTAGAAGACCCCGTACCCGGCGTGAACGTTGAGGCGCCCTCTCGATGTCGGATCCCAGGCGAACCCGATCCGCGGGCCGAAGTTGTTCGTGTCGCCTCGATTCTGGGAGTTCTTGTACCACGTGTTGAACCAGTCGGTCCCGGCCGGGTACCCGGCCCCCGGAATCTTCTGGGCGACCAGCTCCTGCAGGTGCGGCAGGTTTTCGTTGAACGAGCCGATCTGCCGGTCGTAGCGCAGCCCGAGGTTGAAGGTCAGGCCGCGGCCGGCCTCCCAGGTGTCCTGCACGTAGAGCGCGAAGTGCTTCGTCGGCACGTTCGCGTAGCGGGGCAAGCTCTCCGTGTACTGGATGGGCCACGTGCTCTTGTCGCTCGGGTCGTAGGGCGTGTCCTTCGGGAAGTTGTACTGACCGAGGGGAACGCCCAGGTTGTCGGCTTCGAAGGGGATGTAGCTGAAGTCCACACCCATCTTCCACTGGTGCGTTCCGCCCCAGCCCCTCTTCAGGATCGAGATGTCGTCCTTGATCTCCCAGCGGTGTTCCGGCCCCATCTGGCTGTTGCCACAGCCGCCGACGATGATCGACGGGTAGCTGTAGACCGTCGAGCACAGGCCCGTCCGGTTCGTCCCGAAATCACCTGGCAGGAGCGACCCGTGGCTGTACGGCGCCGACACCTCGTACTTGCTGTAGGCATACTGGAAGCGGGCGTCATTCAGGATCCGGTCGTTGATGATCCACGTGTGTCCAACGACCGCCGACTGGCGGGGCACGGCGAAATCGAACGATGCGGACGGGTGGGTGCGCCCTCCGCTGGTGATGATCGGGCGGTACTCGTTCTCCTGGGCAAGCCGCACGAAGATGGACTGGCCCTGGTTCAGTTGGTGGTCGACCTTGGCAGTGTAGGTCCACCGGTTCTGGTCGCTCAGGTAGGTCCCTTCGTACTTCGGCCACAGTCCGCCGGCGAACACCGTGAAGAACTGCTTCTCCTTGGTCGCCTCGACCGCAAAGAAGAAATGGGTCTTGTCCTGGACGACCGGGCCGCCGAGCGTGGCGCCGTACTGATAACGGCGGTAGTCGGGTTTCGGCTTGTCCTGCAGTTGTTGGAAGTACTCAATCGCGGTCAGTGAGGCGTCGCGCACGAACAGGAGCCCCGACCCATGCAGGGTGTTGGTGCCGGACTTCGACACGACGGTCATCACGCCGCCGGTCGCCAGCCCGTACTCCGCCTTGTAGTTCGACGTCGAGACCTTGAACTCCCGAATGGAGTCCATCGCGAAGTTCTGGCGCGGCTCGCCCATCTCTGCCCAGGTATTGTTGACGCCGTCCACCATCGACATGTTCGAGTACTCGCGGGTACCGCCGCCGATGTTCGCGTTGCCGCGGTAGAAGAATCCCCGGATGTTGTCCTGCGACGTTCCGGGAACGAGCATCGTCAGGTCGATCCACCGGCGCGAGGCGACCGGCAGGTCCTGGATCTGCCTGTTGGACACCGCCGTGGAGACGTCGGATCGGCTCGTGTCGATGATCGGCGCCTCGCCGGTCACGGTCACGGTCTCGGCCACGGCAGCCGGCCTGAGCGTGAAGTTGAGCGCGGCTGTCTGCTCGATCGTCAGCAGGATGTCGGGCCGGCTCTCCGTGTTGAACCCCGACAGCTCCACGGTCAGCTTGTAGATCCCCGGCGGCAGGGCGGGCAGGCGGAACTCGCCCCTCTCATTGGTGACATTGATTCGCGTGAGCCCGGACTCCTGGTTCTTCGCGGTGACGGTGGCGCCGGGGACGATCCCCCCGGTCTGGTCCTTGACGCTACCGATGATCTGGGCGTTCTGGGCCCACCCATCGGAGGGCGACACGACCACGAGGAGCAGCGCGAGGGAGCCTGCAGCGGCGAAGGCGCGTAGCGGATTCATCTGAGACCTCCAGTAGAGTTGCGAGGTGACGAACCGGACGCGGGGAGTGACGGAGAACGTGGACACTTTGGCTCTGCCGAGCCCACATGTCAAGGTCGGCGTAGCCCCTGTCACCAACTCCTGGATGGAACGGTTCTGCCGGGCGTGCGGGATTGCCGCATTTTATGTTGCGGAGGTCGTACAGCCACGCGTTCCCCTACTCCGAATCCCAGTGCCCGTTGGTCGTGTGGCAGCGATCTCAGCCCTGGAAGCTGTCTATTGCTTCCACGCCTGGCCGGCCCGCGTCATCGGAAACGGCAACAGGGCGAGGCGGCGCAGCAGCGACTCGCGCTCGCGGGGATCGATCGCCATGAAAACAACGGCGAGCTGGCGGCCGACCGGCACGGATACGGAGTTGGGCGCTGCCGATCCCTTCTCCAGCGCGGCGAGAAATTCGTCGCGGTCCTTCGGCGTGTCCCACGCGGTGACCCACACGCCCTGCAGCCCTTTCGTCGTGCGAAGCACATCGGGTCCTGTACGGTTGGCCATCAGGTAGAACCGGTCTCCGCCCCAGCCTGCCGCGCCCTCATTCGTCCACGCGCCGACCGACTGCAGCTTCGCCAGGTCGCGGGGCGTGTCGCGCGGTTCGGTCAGAATGGCGGTGAGCAGCTCGCCCAGCGTGTCGCGGTGGACGATGTGGCGGCCCGGCAGGTCGAGCCAGAGATCCATCGCCTTGTCGTTGATGATCACCGGTTCGTCGCGCCGCGTCGCGTCCCAGTACTTCTCGGCGTGGAGCACCTGCTCGCTCGAGCGCGGGAGGGCCCGACGGGCGATGAGCAACGCCTCACCCACCGCCCGATTGTCGGCCTGCGTCAGCAACGTCGCCAGCTCGCCCTTGGCCAGGAACGCGGCGCCGACCACGTAGGAACTGAACATGGCGGAGAAGTAACGGGGCAGTTGCTCGAGGGTGCGCGCCCGCTCCAGTTCCTCCGTGACGTACTGCGACAGATCGCTCAGGCTGAAGTGGCCCGATTTCTGTGCCGCGAACATGTGCTGGAGCATCAGCGATGTGGCCGAGCCTTCGGCAATCGCGGTGGCGACGAACTCGGTATCCTCGGTGCCGTTCCCTGATTTCATCAGCCCGTCGAGGTCGATGTACTGATCGTCGAGCGCGTGGGTGAGCTCGTGCGAGAGGATCATCCGCTCGACGAACGCGGGCATTGGGTTCGGACGGTCGATGAGCCGCAGCGTCCGCGTGGCGGGCTCGTAATAACCGGCCACTTGCTGGTCGAGCACGGTGAGGCTGGTCGAGAGGAGGTCGCCATCCGGCGGAATCAGGCCGGCGACCCGAAGGAACGCCTGCACGCGCGCCCGGTGGGCGGGCTTGTCCGCCGCGAGGAGCATGCGATAGATATCCTGGCGAGCGCGTGCCACCGGGATCCGTTCCTTCCTGACCGGCCGCTTGAACTTCCACCCGCGCAGCTGCTCGACCTCTCGCGCCACGTCATCAGCCAGACGCAATAGCAGCTCGCCCTGCGTGGACGCCGAGGGCGGAGCGGCCGTCGTGGCCTGGCCGGCCGGCCAGGCCGAGAGGCAGCAGACCGACAGCAGGAGTACCAGCCCGCGGCCCCAACCGGCCTGGCGCATCATCGGGGCGCTCGTTTCGGAGTCGCGGCGAAGAGCTTCTGGAGGCGTGCGACGTCGGATGGCCTCCAGGTGCTGCCCAGGTCGCGGCGGACGAACGCCGCGATGGCGTCGAACGGCATCCTGGCGGCCGAGGCCACCAGGCGCGCGGCCTCGCGATCGAGCTGGCGGCTTTCCTTCGCACTCGCGTCCATGCGCCACGCGCGCAGCGCGCCTTCCGGGGAGCCGTACTCCACAAGGAAGTCCTCGTGCAAGTACCCTGTGAAGAACGATTCGAGCTGCGGGAACGCGGCCGGCGAGAGGGCCGGGCCGCCGGCGCTCGGCGGCGCCTTGCGCATCGTCATCGGCGAGCCTCCGGGTACGAGGTGAGTACGTCGTAGTCGTCGCGGCTCGAGTCCCGCGCTGCGGCGAACAGGACGAGGCCGAACGATACGGCCAAAACGAAGACCAGGGCTCTTCACATGAAGGTGGTCCGACACGACGGGTCGCGGGTATTGTATCCGCTGAGCGCCATTCGGACCACTACGGTGCAGCCTGTTGGCGATCGCCTGCTGGCCGGGGCGGTGGGACGGCTACTGGACAGGCGGGGAGGGGTGGCGAACGGCAAGGATCACGGCGGCAGAGTCGGCTTCCCAGTGGTAGCCGAAGGAGAAGGTCAGCGGCTTCACGGCGCGCTCATCCGCGTAGGCCTTGGCCATGTCCACCTGGTAGCCGTAGTTGAAGTCCTTGACCGGCTTCTCGTACTTGCCGTAGAGCGTGACGTTCCAGTCAGGCGTCTTCAGGAATCGCAGCGGGATGCCCGAATCGTCTTCGAGGACGAGCCGCGACTTGCGGAGCAGGAGGCTGCGGACCAAGGTGAACTGGTTGCCGTGCAGCAGGTAGGAGGCCGACTTGAGGAACGTGGCGAACGGCGCTTCCTGCTCGAGGAACAGAAGTATGCCCGGGCGCTCGTTGACGACCCGGTCTTCGGCCCGGGCCCGGAAGTAGATGACGGTCTGGGGTTCGTGGCCCGGCCTCGCGAAGACGAGTTCGAGTGCGGGCGCGGCGCGCCGATCCTTGACCGCCGACGTGCGGCCGCGCAGTTGACCGTTCTCTCCGACCTCGACGTCGCGGACGCTGACAAGCTCCGCGTTTATTCGCACGAGGAAGACAGCCATGAGCGGCAGCGTGCCGTGGAGTTCCTGCGCCGCCGTATCCACCAGCATGTGCCGGGTGATGAAGTAGTTCCTCGCGAGCAGGTCGTTGAGCGCGTGGCGGGTTTCCTCGAGCAGCGCCGTCAACCGGTCGGCCGACAGTTGATCGAGAGCCGGCAGCGAGCCGGGCTGCTCGAGACCGAACAGGATGTAACGCTTGCAGTTGGGGAACAGGAGCCACGCGTTCAGGATGTCAGGGCCGCTGAACGGGTACATCAGCGTAGTGCATGTCCCGGTGACCGGGGTCAACTCCTGGTCCCGCCAGGCCATCATGTGGACGAAGCGATCGCGGGTGGCCTGGGTCCACTGGTTGTCGAATTCCTTCTGCCACGCCTGCCACTCGGGCCGCGCCGCCACGCCAGCGAGAGGGCTCGTCGGCGCGGGCCGCAGCCCGGCCAGAACGCGGGCGGTGTCGGTCAGTTTGTGGTTCGCCGCCGGCGCCAAGGCCGCGGACGCGCCAACAGCCGGGGGGGCCTCCGGTGCTTTCGCGGCGGACGACTGACATCCGACCCCGACGGCCAGGGAGCAAAGAAGGAGCCCAAACCAGAGGAGGTGTGACACAGGCTTCAAGATGGACCTCTCAGGGACGGCAGACTCTATGCTACCAAGTCGGGCTGTCAGCGTCAGCAGGAAACCGTACGCTGGGTGACCTGGGCCATAATCTCCCGGTGAGCATGTCGCGGCTTCGCCTCCCGCTCTCTCCTGCGCATGCGGGGTTGCGCCTTGATTCCGTGCTGGGCGGCTGGCTCCCCGAGGCGCTCGGCCGCGATCTCTCGAAATCCGCGATCCGCCGCCTCGTCATGGCCGGCACGATCTGGCTCGATGGCCGTCCGGTTCGGCGTCCCGGCATGCTGATCGCCGCCGGTCAGCGGCTCGAAGCCATGGTGGATCTGGGCTTGATGCGCGACTTGGCCGGGGCGATCGGTGGTTTCGCACGTCCGGCCGTCGGAATCCTGTACGAAGATCCCTGGCTGGTGGCGGTGGCCAAGCCCTCCGGTCTGCTGGCGCACGTCAGCGCCGACGCCAGGCGCCCGGACTTGTTCACCGAGGTGCGGCGCATGCTGGCCGCGCGGTCGAGGGCCGGGTCGGCATCGACACCCTACCTGGGCCTGCACCATCGCCTCGACGTCGAGACGTCGGGCGTGGTGCTCCTGGCCACCGATCCGGCCGCGAATGCCGGCCTCGCGCGCGCATTCAGCGAGCACGAGGTCGAGAAGATCTACCACGCGGTGGTGGCCCGACCCGGTGTCATGCCGCGGCGGACCTGGCATCAGTCGGCGCCGCTGGCATTGTCAGGCAAGGGACGGAACGCGCGGATGGTTGTCGTAGCGGAGGGAGGGTTGACGGCGGAGACCTCGTTCGCGGTCCTGCAATCGACGCGGGCGGCGCTTCTCGTCGAGGCGCGGCCCGTCAGCGGCCGCAAGCATCAGATTCGCGCCCACCTGGCCGCCAGCGGTCTTCCAATCCTCGGCGACGTCCGATACGGGGGAGCGGCGACGATCGCGGGGGAGCCCGTCGCGCGCGTCATGCTCCACGCGTCCGCCCTGCGGCTGTCACACCCGGTCACTGGGAAGCGCCTCGAGATCGACTGCCCGTATCCCGACGATTTCCAAACGCTCCTCGAGCGGCTCGGCGTGTCGCGGTTGGGCGCGTCGCTTGACAGCCCGCAGGCGAGCCGGTAGTCTGCCCGCGCAATGAAACTCGCCTTCATCGGGACCCACGGCGTCGGCAAGACCACGCTTTGCTACGACTTGGCGGCGGCGTTGAAGCGGCAGGGCATCAACGTGGACATGGTCAAGGAGGTCGCGCGCCTCTCTCCACTGCCTATCAACCGCAAGACGTCGCTCGACGCGCAAACGTGGATCCTCAGCACCCAGGTGGCGGAGGAAATCCGATCGTCTGCCCACCATGAAGTGGTGGTCTGCGACCGCAGCGTGCTCGACAACTACGCGTATCTGGCCTTCGCATGCGGGCGGCAGAAGGCGATCGAGCGGTTCGTGGATTACTGGATGAAAAGCTACACG
This sequence comes from Acidobacteriota bacterium, assembly GCA_017883185.1. Taxonomy (GTDB): domain Bacteria; phylum Acidobacteriota; class Vicinamibacteria; order Vicinamibacterales; family Fen-181; genus FEN-299. Next base: position 27,381 of record JADGOB010000030.1, on the reverse strand, counting down.
CTGCTGTTCAAGGTGCCGATCTCGGGGCAGGCCGCCGCCGATGGGGTCCGCGACACCGACGAGTTCTTCATGCGGCAGATCGACCACCTGGTGGACACGCTGCTCGTCGAGAAGAAACTCGCGTTCGAGCGGTTGCCGGACGGCAGCCGCGACACCTGGATCGACATCGTCAAGGACGTCGTCCTCAAACACCCCGAGATCAACTCCCGGCTGTTGTAGCCCCGCGCGGGGCGGGGTCCGCTCGCTGGCAGGGCCCGGGGGCCTGCCCTCATAGGCGTTGACCTAAGTGCGCGCTCATCCGCAGCCGCTCACCGCCAGCGCCGCGGCTGTCGGGTGCAGCGCGTGGTTGGCAACTTGTTGCGTCATACAACTAGTTATATACTGCACCGTGCTCGAGAAGCCCCTGTACTGGTTGGGGTCGTCGCTCGACGATGTTCGCACGTTTCCTGCGGACGCCCGTCGGGCCGCCGGCTACGAGCCTGGGCGGGTACAGCAGGGCATGATGCCCACCCGATTGGAAGCCCATGACGACGAAAGTGCGACGTTCGAGCGGCAACGTGTTCAGCGATCTCGGATTCTCGTACGAGGAAGCAGAGAACCTCAAGATCCGCACCGACCTCATGATTCGGCTCAGCAAGCTTATCGACGCTCGCGGCCTCACCCAGGCGCAGGCTGCGACCGTGTTCGGAGTCACCCAACCGAGAGTCAGTGACCTGGTGCGAGGCAAAATCGACCGATTCAGCATCGATACGTTGGTAGCCATGCTCGGGCACGCTGGGGTCCGTGTTCGGGTCGTCGTTGGTCGTACCTCGAAAGTTGCCTACGGTTAACGCCTATGGGGCCTGCCCTGCGACACCGGAGCGCCGCGAGCCCGATCCGCGAGTTACTGCGCTTCCGCGACACCCCGATCCGACCACAGCTTCTGGACCACGTAGAGCAACGCGAGCCCGGACACTGCGAAGACGCCGAGCAGGCCCAGCGCGGTGCTCGTGCGGCCGTACAGGAAGTTGCCGACGGTGAACAACGCCGCCCAGATGACCGTGCAGCCCGAGACCCAGCCCAGGAGGGCGAGCGGGATGTTGTCACCCGTCGTGCGCAGGGCGTCCTTGCCGAGCCCTGCCTCGCGCCGGATGCGTTCCCACCCGGGACCGAACGGCCGGACCTTGGCGTAGAAGGACACCAGCGTCTCGCGGTCGGTCTCTGGGCCGATGTACGCCGTGACCACCCAGCACAGGGTCGTGACGGCAATCGTGACGAGGAGCGCCACGTGCGTGCTCATGTGGAGGCCGTTCTTCGCCATCACGAGGATCGTCATCGATACAGCGAACGAGCTGAGCATCGCGACCACTTCGCACCACGCGTTGACGCGCCACCAGAACCAGCGCACCAGGTAGAGCAACCCGGTGCCGGCCCCGATCTGCAGGATCACGTCGAATGCGTCCTTCGCGCTGTCGAGCACGAACACGAGACCCGACGAGCAGAAGAACAGGATGACGGTGACAACGCGGCCGGCCGCCACGTAGTGCTTCTCGCTGGCATCCTTGCGAATGAAGCGGCGGTAGAAGTCGTGTACGAGGTACGAGGCGCCCCAGTTGAGGTGCGTGAGGATGGTCGACGAGTTGGCGGCAATCAGCCCCCCGACCATCAGGCCGATGAAGCCGACCGGCAGGAACTTCAGCATCGCCGGGTAGGCGATGTCGTGGCCGATCAGGCTCGGGTCGAGGTGCGGGAAGGCCGTCTTGATGTCGGAGAGCTGCGGGTAGACGATGATCGAGCAAAGGGCGACGATGATCCAGGGCCAGGGTCGCAGCACGTAGTGCGCGATGTTGAAGAACAGGACCGCGCCGAGCGCGTCCTTTTCCGACTTCGAGGCGAGCATGCGCTGCGCGATGTAGCTGCCGCCGCCAGGTTCCGCGCCGGGATACCAGACCGCCCACCACTGCACCGCGATGGGCATGACGAACACGGCCACCGCCATGTCCCAGTTGTTCGTGAAGTCCGGCAGGATGTTCAGGTAGTTCAAGCCGCCAGGCCCTTTCGCCGTGGCCAGCTTTGTCATCAGCCCGCTGAGGCCGCCCACCGCAGGCGCCTGCAAGGCGAAGTAGGCCGCCGCGATGACGGCGGTCATCTTGATGAAGAACTGCACCATGTCGATGACCAGCACCCCCCACAGCCCGGAGTGCGTCGCGAAGACCACGTTCAAGGCGCCGACGAAGGCGAGCGTCTGCCAGCGCTCGAAGCCGAAGAGCACGCCGGCGATCTTGCAGGCGGCCAGGTTGACCGTCGCCATGATCATGCAGTTGAAGAGGAGCCCCAGGTACACGGCCCGGAAGCCGCGCACCAGGCCCGCCGCCTTGCCCGAGTACCGGATCTCGTAGAACTCCAGATCGGTCATCACCCCCGAGCGGCGCCAGAGTCGCGCGTAGAAGAAGACCGTGGACACGCCGGTCAGCACGAACGCCCACCACACCCAGTTGCCCGCCACGCCGTTGCGGCGGACGATGTCGGTGACCAGGTTCGGCGTGTCGCTGCTGAACGTGGTGGCGACCATCGACAGGCCGGCGAGCCACCACGGGACCGCCCGCCCGGACACGAAGAACTCGGACGTGCTCTTGCCAGCCCGCTTGCCGAAGAAGAGCGCCGGCACGAAGCACACCAGCAGCGAAACCACGACGATGACCCAGTCGATGAGTTGAAGGTGCATGTGTCGATTCTCCGGGCCGGGTCACGATAACACAGGCGGGGCGCGACCGGCGACCGTTGTCGCAGGGGCGACCGACCGATCGCCCCTGCCCGTGCTACATTGGCAAACGTGATGACAAAAGCTCCCGGGGTTTTCAACGACATTCTCGGCCCCGTGATGCGGGGGCCGTCGAGTTCTCACACGGCGGGCTCGTATCACATCGCCGTTCTCGCGCGAGCGCTGCTTGGCGCCGCGCCCGTGCGGGCCTGCTGCGCGTTCGACCCGAGGGGTTCCTACGCGCAGGTCTACCGTCAGCAAGGCGTGGACCGGGCCTTTGCGGCGGGGTTGCTCGGATGGTCGCTGACCGACACGCGGTTCTTCGAGGCGCTCGAGGAGGCCGTCGCTGCCGGACTGGCGCTGACCTTCCACGTTGAACCCCTCGCAGGCGCCGATCATCCGAACACGGTGGATATCGAACTGGCTGCGGCAGACGGTGCCCGAACCCGGCTTCGGGCGAAATCCGTCGGCGGCGGCGCAGTCGAAGTGACGAGGACCGACGACTGGCCGGTGCTGTTGACCGGTGAAACCTACTGCGTGCTGGCTGAGGTTCGGGAGGGGGCGGAAGCCGTCGTGCAGGAGGTGCTGGAAGACGATGGGGCGGCTGCGGAAGGCGTCACCCGCGTGCCGCGCGGCGGGAGCCGGCTGCTGGTCGTGCCGCGCGTCGCCCCGCTCTCCGCCGATGCACGCGCGCGCCTGTGTGCCCGGCCGGACGTGGTCTCGCTGCGCGAGACTCCGCCGATTGCCTTCGCCAAGCGCGGGCGTCCGCTGTTCACGTCGGGCCAGGAGATGGTGGCGCTGGCGGAGGAGCGGGGATGGTCGCTCGGGCGAGTGGCGGTCGCCTACGAGGCCAGCCTGCTCGGCCTCGAGGAGGGCGCGCTGATCGAGGAGATGGTGCGGCGGTTCGAGATCATGCAGGCGGCCGTGCACGCGGGCTTGAGCGCGTCCGCGCCACCCATGCAGTTGCTCGCGCCCACCGCGCGGAACGTGATGGAGGCCGAGGCAGCCGGACGCGTGGCGATCGGCGGGTTGCACACCCGCGCGGCGGCGCGCGCGATGGCCGTGATGCACGTCAACGGCGCGATGGGCGTCGTCTGCGCGGCGCCAACCGGCGGGTCCGCCGGCGTGATCCCGGGCGTCATCGTGTCGCTCGTCGAAGAGCGGGGCCTCGAACTCGAGGCGGCGGCGCTCGCGCTGTTTGCCGCCTCCGCTGTCGGCCTCGTCGTCTCGTTCCGTGCGACTTTTGCAGCGGAGGTGGCGGGGTGCCAGGTGGAGATAGGCGCGGCCAGCGCCATGGCGGCGGCGGCCGTCGTGGAGGCGGCGGACGGAAGCGCGCGGCAGGCGGCGGACGCGGCCGCCATCGCCTTCCAGAACACGATGGGCTCGGTGTGCGACCTCGTGCAGGGCATGGTCGAGATTCCCTGCCACACGAGGAACGCCGTCGGTGCGTCGTCCGCATTCGTCTGCGCCGACCTCGTGATGGGCGGCTACCAGAACCCGATCGCTCTCGACGAGACGGTAGACGCCGTCTACGACGTGGGGCGGATGATGCCAGCCGAGTTGCGCTGCACCTCGCGCGGCGGGCTGGCGGTTACGCCGAGCGCGTTGAAAATGCACCGGCGATCGCCCGCGCCGCCGGCCCGGCAGTAGAATTGGCCGGTCGTCTGAACGAAAGGGGACTATGAGACAGCGGCGCACATCGATGGTCGTACTCCTGCTCGCCTTGGTCGCCTCTCTGGTGTCGGCGCAAGGGCTCCCCATCGCAACGCCGGAGGCGGTCGGCCTGTCCACCGCCCGCGTCGAACGCCTGAAGGCGGTCGTCCAGGACTACGTGAACCGGAACCAGATCGCGGGTGTCACCGTCGTGATCGCGCGCGGCGGCAAACTGGCCGTGATGGAGCCGATCGGGCGGATGGACGTCGAGAAGAACCTGCCCATGAGGAAGGACACGATCTTCCGGATGGCGTCGATGAGCAAGGCCGTGACATCCGTGGCTGCCGTCATCCTGATGGAGGAGGGCAAGCTGCGCCTGGCCGAGCCGGTCTCGAAGTACCTGCCGGCGTTCAAGCGAACGACGGTCGTGATGCCGGGGCCGGCGGGCGGCACTCGCTATGGCGCGGTCCCTGCCAAGCGTGAAATCACCATCCGGGACCTGCTGACCCACACGGCCGGCATCTCGTACGGCGACGGCGTGGCCGCGGAGGAGTACAAGGCGGCGGGCACCTTCGGCTGGTACCTCGCCGACAAACACGAGCCGATCGGCACGCTGATGGAACGGCTGGCCGCGCTGCCGTTCGCCGAGCAGCCCGGCGAGAAGTTCGTCTACGGCTACAACACGGATATCCTGGGCGCGGTCATCGAGAAGGCCTCTGGCGTGCCGCTCGACGAGTTCTTCCGGGCCCGGATCTTCGAGCCCCTCGAGATGATCGACACCGGCTTCTTCCTGCCAAGGGAGAAGCGTGACCGCCTGGCGACCGTCTATTCCCTGGGCGCCGACGGGAAGATGGTGCGGGCGCTCGAGCCAAAGACGGGGCAGGGTGATTACGTCGAGGGGCCGCGCGCGTGCTTTAGCGGTGGGGCGGGACTCTTGTCCTCCGCGAACGACTACCTGCGCTTCCTGCAGATGCTGCTCAACGGCGGCGAACTCGATGGCGTGCGCATCCTCGGGCCGAAGTCGATCGAGATGATGACGTCGAACCAGGTGGGCAAACTCTACCGTGAGGATGGCAGCCTCGGCTTCGGCCTCGGATTCGAGACGACGGAGGACGTGGGAGCGGCTGGCCGACCCGACTCGCCTGGCTCATTCGGGTGGGGGAGCGCCTACTACTCGAAGTTCTGGGTGGACCCGAAGGAGAAGCTGGTCGCCGTCTTCCTGACGCAGCTCCTCCCCGCTTCGGGCCTCGATCTTCAGGATAAGTTCCGCTACCTGGTGTATCAGACCATCGTCAAGTAGCGGGAGGACCGCCCCCACAAACTACTGCAGCGGGATGGTCTTTTCGGCGGTGCCGCCCTTAAGGCTGGCGTACTTCACGGTGAGGGGGCCGGTGCCCTTGACCAGATACTGGATCGTCCGGGTGGTGCGGCCGGCCAGGCCGTTGCGCAGCATGATGCGCTTCAGATCCTTCTGGTCGATCGACTGGGCGACGGCAGGGCGCCACTTGTCAGCCACCCAACTTGCCGAGATGACCTCGACGCCCTTGCCATCAACCGTCAGCAGGTCGGGCGGAACGACGTTGTTCATCGCGGCCTTGGCGAGGATCGTCGGGGCGACCTTCGGGTTGCTCAGGTCCAGCCAGACCTTGAAGATGCCGTCGCCGAGCTTTTCGACCTTCGACTCGCCGAGGGTCACCTTCGGCATTTCGTCGGCCTGATACAGCGTCCACGCCATGTTGCGGTGGCACAGTTCTTCGTTCATGAAGCGCGGCGGTACCCGCCCGAACGTTTTCTTGAACGCGCCGCCAATCTCGACCTTGCCGAACTGCGGGTGGTCGAACTCCTTCCACTCGGTCAGCTCGTCGCCAAACTCGAGGAAGTCGTTGAAGAAGTAGTTCGCCACGCGCGGCGAGATCGGGCTGTTCGGATCCTTCTGCTGCTCCTTCAGCTCCGGGCTGGTGAAGTACTGGCCGTTGTTCCAGAGCTCGTTGGAGAACGACAGGATCCCGAGGCCGTCGTTGGCCCAATCGGTCACGCCGCCGTGCACCGTGTAGAGGCCGCTCCAGATCACCAGGTAGCGATAGAACGGGAGCATCCGCACGGCATTCCGGCCCAGTTCGTCGTAGGCGCGCACGTCTGACGCCGGATACTCGCCGGCCGTTTCCGCGCCCGGGCTGCGCAGGATCATCCCGCCGTTGTTGTGATACGTCTGGAGGCCAGCGATGTTCGGGTGCGACATCCAGAAATCGTTGACCGCCTTGGCTTCCGGCAACTGGAACGGATAGTCCATGGCGCCGCTCTGGATGTAGTTCGGCTGCCAGTCGGATGCGAAGTTGCGATTCGGGTCGTAGCTGCCCGGGCCGTCTTCGGCGACGCGGCCATCGCCGTCGTGATCGATCCCTTCCTGACCGAGCACGATGTAGTCGCCCACTTCGCCCGGCTTGACCGGCTCCATGACCCGCGGGTCCACGGTGCTCTTCTTGTAGTTCCCCTGGCCGGGCACGTACTTCCGGATCTGCTCGATGATCCCGTTGCCGTTCAGATCTTCCGGACCGTCCTCGTCGAACTGGTAGTCGTTGTCGTCATCCACCGGCATGTGGCCGCTGCGCGCGTTGCCGCCCGGCCCGTGCATGAAGTAGTCGCGGCCGTCCGGGTTCACGGTCGGGACGATGTAGAAGGCGCGCTCGTCTACGAGCTTCGTGATCCGATCGATCTTGCCGTAGTTCTCCATCAGGTACCAGATCGTGTAGATGCAGATCTCGCCGCCCTGGATCTCGTTCCCGTGAATGTTGGCCTCGATGTACATCGCGGCCTTGGCGGTATCGGGACCTGTGTCCGGGTTGTTGACGATGATCCCGGCGATGTCCCGTCCGGCGTAGCTCTTGCCCAGCACGATGTACTTGAGGAACTTCGGATACGCCTTCTCCAGCGTTTTCATGTCCGCCTGGAGTTCGGCGACGTCGTGCCAGCGGTTGAAGTCGAGACGCACCCTGAAGGGGCGCTCCGAGCTTGGTGCCTGCGTCCAGTCTTTCGGCGCAGCCTTGGCCGGCGTCTGGGCCGGCTTGCCCGCGGCGTGGGCCTGCGGCGATGGCTTCGCCTGGCCCGACACGCCCGGGGATGTGAAGACGGCGACCGCCATCAGCAGGGCCGCGGCCGTCGTAAGCCTGCAGAGGTTGTTCATCATCGTTCTCCGTTAGTGACGCGGCTCCTACCGCAGTGTCAGCGTGGCGGTGTCGGTGCCGCTCTTCTGCGAGACGGCCTTCAACGTGACGGTCGATCCTGGCGTGCCCTTGATCACCCACTCGAACGACTGTCTGGATCCGGACCCGGCGAGCGCGGGGATGTGGTTCGTCTTCTCATTGCCCGTCACGATGCTGTCGGGAGGGACGCCGAGTTGCACCATGACTGGTTTCACCGCGCGGGCCTGGGCGCCCTGGGAGAGGGCCGTCGGCAGGAAGCCGGCGTTCTCGATGTCGGCCTTGATCCGGAAGAGGCCGGCGCCAAGAGCCGTCACTTCGGCTTTCGCGATCTTCACCTTCGAGAAGAGCGACGAGAGATACAGCGCGAACTTCGCGTGCGATGCGCCGAGCTCGGCGATCTTCGCCGCCGGCGGGTTGGTGGTGAGGTAGGGCTTGAAGCCGCCGATCTCGACCTCGCCGAGTGTCGGGTGCTTGAACGGCGTCCACTTGACGAAGCCGTCAATCTTTTCCGCGTCCATCCACTGAATGAGCCGCAGGTCGATCCCTTCGGGGGCATCGGCTGATGCCGCATCGGCGGCCGCTCCGCCCATCGCGCCGCGGGCGCCACCGCCGCCACGCTGACCAACGCCGGCTGGCGCACCAGCCAAGGCTGCCCCGGCCGCTGCTCCGCCTGGGCCGGCCGGCGCTCCGGCGCCCATCCCCATCCCCGCCGGGCGTCCGCCGCCGGGCAGGCCCCAGCCAGGCGTCGAGAACGATGGCACGCCGAATTGGTAGTAGCCGTATTCGAAGAAGGCGCCGGCAGGCGTCCGCGTGATCCCGGTCGCGCGCAGGCCCGTCAGTTCGCGATACTTCTCGCTGATGGCGCGGAAGTATTCGTAGTCGAGCGTCGCAATCGTCGTGTTCGGGCGCTGCGCGGGCATCGCAGCGCGGCCCGTGGGCTGCGCCGCCGCGCCGCCGCGGCCGCCGGGAAACGCGCCCTCGTCCATGATGACCATCCCGCCGCCACCCCCCCGCCCGCCGCGTCCGCCGCGTCCGCCGAAGCCGCCCGTGTCCTGGAAGAGGCCCACGCGCCGTGCGTCTGCAAGGCTGCGGTTGGCGAACTCGAGAAGATTGATCGGGTTCGCGGCCGCGCGGTCGCCGCGGCGCGTCGGCGTCACGATCAGGTTGTCGCTCTCACCGAACGTGAGGATGGCCGCGATGTTCCGGTGCTTCAGCACGAACTCGAGCATCGCCCGCGTTTCGGCCTCGCTCACCATGTAGCGGCCGGCGTCGGGCTCGAAGTACGGATACTGGTGCATGAAGTTCCGGTTGATATCGACCCCGCCAGGCCCGTCCTCGGCAATGAACCCGTCATTGTCCTTGTCGAGGCCCTCCCAGTAGAGCGCCCAGCCTCCAGGTTCGCCCTTGGCCGGGTCGGCGCGCTTCATCAGCCGCGGATCCTCGGGGCTGATCATGAACGGGCCCTTCGGGTCCTTGACGCGCATCACCGTGATGAATCCGTCCTTGTTCAGGTCTTCCGGGCCGTCTTCGTCCATCCGACCGTCGTTGTCGGCGTCGTACGGCGTCGCGTTGGTTCGCCGGCCGCTCTTCACGGACGCGAACATCAGTTCCGCGCCGTCGGCGTTCACGCGCGGCACCACGTAGACCACGTGGTTGTCGAGCCGCTGCTTCACGGCGGGGTCTGTCGCGTAACCTTTGACGAGGAAATCGACGAGATATAGCGCCAGCTCGCTGCCGATCACGTGGTCGCCCTCGAAGTTGGCGGCCACGAGGAGGGCCGGGCGCTGCTCGACCGGAGTGCCCGCGGGATTCGCGATCTCGATGGCCCAGATGTCGCGTCCCTCGCGCGTCTTGCCAATCGACGCGATCTTCGCGATGGTCGGGTTCGCCGCGACAAGCGCTTTCAGCTCGGCAGAGAGTTCCTGGTATGTGTGGTACTTCGAGAAGTCGACAGCGGCAGCTGTCGACGGCCAGAGCCACCCGCCGAGGGCAGCGACCGCGATGGCGCGAAGCCACCCGACAGGCCTTTTCGTGGGGATCGACACAGCGTTCTCCTCAATGTCAGCGGGAATGGCGGGGGCGGGTGCGTGGAGAGGCTATCACAGAACGCCCAGGGCATCTCATGCGATAGACGTTGTATAGTATCGTCGGACGATATAGTATGGCGTCATGCGACCGAAACGACGCGATCCCGAGACGCTGCTGCCGCTCACGCCGGCGATGTTCCACGTGCTCATCGCGCTGGCCGACGGCGAACGCCACGGCTACGCGATCATCAAGGAGATCGAGCGCCGGACCGCCGGGGACTTGCGGTTGAGCGCCGGCACGCTCTACGCGCTCGTTCGCCGGTTCGTGACCGAGGGCGTGATCGAGGAATCGGCCGAGCGACCGGATCCGGCCCTGGACGACGAGCGGCGCCGTTACTACCGGCTGACGGCTTTTGGTCGGGACGTCGCGCAGGCTGAAGCGCGCCGCTTCGAGACGCTCATCGCCATGGCGCGCGCCAAGCAGCTGGTGCCGGGCGCCTGAACCGGGAGAGAGTGAGATGACGGTCAGGCCGACGCGGCATTCACGGCTCTTTCGCGCCCTCGTGCGCCTCCTGCCGTTCGACTTCCGCTTCGACTACGGCGGCGAAATGGAGCAGGTGTTCCGGGAGCAGAGGCTCGATGCGGCCCGCGAGCGCGGCAGGGTGGGCGTCTTCGGCCTCTGGCTCGGGCTCGCCAGGGACATTGCCATCACGGCGCCGCGCGAACACGCGTCAGACGACCCCTGCAGGCTGACCCGGCGGCGTTTTCCCGAGACACCCACCCGGTGTTCCAGGTGGGACGCGTCAAGGACGGCCTGGCCCTGGCGCAGCAGGAGTTGTCACAGGTGGCGGCCGACCTGGAATGGACCTACCCAAGGTCCAATACCGATCGGGGTGTGTTTGTCGAGCCCCTCGATGAGGTGGTGTTCGGTCCGGTCAGGCCCGCGTTGTACACGCTCCTCGGCGCCGTCGGGCTCGTGCTCCTGGTCGCCTGCGTGAACATCGCCAGCCTGTTGCTGGCGCGCGGTGCTGCCCGGTTGCGCGAGGTCGGCGTGCGGGCCGCGCTCGGTGCAAGCCGGTGGCGAGTGGCGCGCCAGTTCCTGATTGAGAACCTCGTGCTCGCACTCGTGGCCGCGGCGGCTGGCGTGTTGATGGCATTCGCGGGTTTGCGTGTCCTCGTCGCCATGGCGCCGGCCGACATTCCTCGTGTGGCTGCGGTCACGCTCGATGTGCGTGTCCTTGGGGCCACGCTCGCCATCTCCCTGATCGTCGGCATCGTGTTCGGAATGGTGCCGACGCTTCAAGCGTGGCGTCTCGATGTGCAGGGCGCCCTCAAAGGCGTCGGCGACGCGTGGGCGTCCTCCGGGCGGGCGCACGTGCGCGCACGCGGCGCGCTCGTGGTGGCTGAGGTCGCGCTCGCAGTGGTCCTTCTCGTGGCTGGTGGGTTGCTGCTCAGGAGCTACTTGCGGCTGCAGGGTGTGGATCCCGGCTTCCGCGCGGGCTTCCTCCTCAAGGCGGAATACCAACTGCCGGCGTCGAGGTATCCCGTTGATTTCAAGAAATGGCCGGACTTTCACGAGATGCACGCCTTTACCCAGGGCGTGCTGCGCCGGACGAGGGGGCTCCCAGGTGTGGAGTCTGCGGCGGTGGCCGGCGAACACCCGCTCGACCCTGGCTTCACGAATTCTTTCGTGGTGGTCGGCCGCGAGGCCGAGGCGAAGACCTGGCCAGAGATCGCCGTTCGACGCGTGAGCGCAGGGTACTTCGGGACCGTCGGGCTCGCCCTGGTGCGGGGGCGCCTGCTCGAAGAGCGCGACGGCACGCGCGCCGCGCCCGTTCTGCTCGTCAACGAGACCGCGGCCAGACGATTCTTCCCGGGACGCGATCCTGTCGGATCGCAGATCCGGTTCTGGGGGGCCGCGCGGACCGTGGTTGGCGTTGTCGCCAACGAGAAGTTCCGCGGCCTGTCGGCGGCGGCGCCGCTGGCGGTGTACGTTCCGCTCGCCCAGGCGCCCTCGGTGACCGGCGCCGGTGTGCTCCTCGTGCGGTCGACCGGCGACCCGACGGCGCTGTCCGCCGCTGTCCGTCGTGCGATCCACGATCAGGATCCCGGCCTTGCGGTGTTTGGTGTCGAACCACTCAGTCAGACACTCTCGCGCTCGGTGTCCCGGCCCCGCTTCACTGTGGTGCTGCTCGGGTTGTTCGCCGTGCTTGGGATCCTGCTCGCGGCGATCGGGATCCACGGAGTGCTGGCCTATGGGGTGGCGCAGCGTCGGCGCGAGTTCGGTGTTCGCATGGCGCTTGGCGCGTCCGCCGACAGCGTGCGCGCGATGGTGATTCGACAAGGCCTCTCGCTGACGCTGATGGGGCTGGCGGTCGGCATTCCGACAGCCGTCGGCGTGTCGCGAGTACTCCGAAGCTTGCTGTTCGATACGGGGCCAGCGGACCCGCTGACCTATGGCGTTGTCTCCATCACCTTCATTGCCGTCGCGGTGATCGCCAGCTATGCGCCTGCACGGCGGGCGACCAGGGTCGATCCAATCCTGGCGTTGAGGGCGGAGTAGCGGGACATTCGGCCCGCGGCCCGCCGGACGCGGCCCCGGTTCTACTTCACCCGTCTCAGCAACGTCTCCGCGGCCGACACCACGGCAACGGTTGGCGCGACGTCGGCCTCCTGCACCGTGCCGTACACTCTGAGCAGTTGGTCGTGCAGGCGGCGCAGGGGCTCGGCGGCGGCCGTTTGCGCGCCGGCCCGCTGAATCTCATCGTGCACCCGCCCAATCGCGTCATACAACTGCGACGACAGGATGTACTGCCGGACGAGGTCGTCTGGCGGCGTCTTCACCCGTGGATCCATCTTCACGACCAACCTCTGCGTCTGAGTGACGCGGCCAACGGTGAGACGGACCGAGTACGTGCCCGGCATCACCCACGGACCCTTGGGCTCGACCGCCGTGTCGCGCGGCGTGGCCGAAATCGGGTAGGAGAAGTCGAACGCCTTTGGCGGCGGGTCGTGCAGGTCCCACACGAACCGATGCATCCCCGCGGCGGTGGACGGCACGCGGACCGGACGCTGCCAGTACGCCGGCCAGTTGCCGACGTCCTTCACCGGGGGCGCGGGGTCGGCGCTCGAGTACCGGCGGACCACGTGGCCGGGTCCGTCCAGGATCTCGATGACCACCGGCCCCGACGCGGCCGTCTCGAGCCAGTAGTTGATGACCGCGCCGTCCGGCGGATTCTGGCCGGCCGGTTCGTCGGGTGGCAGCGGAGTGTCCGTGTACTTGCTCCACTGCACTCGCCAGGTCTCCTGCGGCTTGTACAGGTGGACGTCGGCTGCAACCACCGCGGCCTCCACCTGGCGCAGCGGCGTGATGTCGTCCAGGATCCAGAACGAACGGCCATGCGTGGCGACCACCAGGTCGTCATCCTTCACCATGAGATCACGAATGGACGATGCCGGCATGTTCAGCCGAAGCGACTGCCAGTGGTCGCCATCATCGAACGACACGTAGACCGCCTGCTCGGTGCCCGCGAACAACAAGCCGCGCCGCTTCGGATCCTCGCGTACCGCGTTGACGGGTCCCCCGTCCGGGATGCCCGATGTGACATGTGTCCAGGTCCGTCCGCTGTCGCGCGTGCGGTAGATGTGGGGCCGCAGGTCGTCGAGGCGGATCGCGTTGACCGCGGCGTAGGCGGTATTCGCGTCGAAATGCGACGCGTCGATCAGCGAGACCTTGGCCCACGGTGTCACCGCCGGCGGCGTCACGTTGGCCCAGGTCTTCCCACCGTCCGTGGTCAGGTGAATGAGGCCGTCATCGGTGCCGGCCCAGATCCGGTTGATGTCGAGCGGCGACGGCGCCAGCGTATAGACGACGCCGCGTTTGGTCGCCTTCGCGGCCGGCGTGCCCCGGTACTTGCCGACGTTTGCCGGCGCCTCCCAGTCCGGCCGCGTCAGGTCGGTGCTGATCGCAGTCCAGTTCTGGCCGCCGTCGGTCGTCTTCCACACGACGTTCGACGCGAAGTACAATGTCTTCGGATCGATCGGTGAGAAGAGCACCGGCTCGGTGCGGATGACGCGGTCGTCGTTGCCCTCGCCGCGCAGGATCACCGGCGAGACGTTCTGCACCATGCCGTTGCGGCGATCGTAGCGGGTGATCTTCCCGCCGTAGACGATGTCCGGGTCCAGCGGGTCAGGCGCCACGTATCCGTACTCTTCGACACCTACCGGGTGCCAGTCGCGGAACGTGATCCGCCCGTCGTCTCCACGGCTCGACACGCACGCCGATCCGCTCTCTTGCTGCCCGCCGCAGACCCGATACGGAAACGCATTGTCGGTGCTGACGTGGTAGAACTGCGCGGTCGGCTGGTTGTACCAGGAACTCCAGGTTGTGCCGCCGTTGACCGTGATGACCACGCCCTGATCGGACGCGAGCAGGATGACGTCGGGGTGGTTCGGGTTGATCCAGAGCCGGTGATAGTCGTCGCCGCCCGGAGCGCCTCGCAGCGCCAAGAATGTCTTCCCGCCGTCCACCGACTTCCAAGTCACGATGCTCGCGGTGTAGACGATGTCCGGGTTCTTCGGATCGACCTTGACCTCGGCGAAGTCGTCACCGCGCTCGGTGACGAACGGGTCATCGTTCACCCGCGTCCACGTCTCTCCGGCATCGTCCGACCGATAGAGGCCGCCGTTGCGGTCCGCCTGGACCGTGGCGAACACCCGCCGGGGGTTGCTTGGGGCGACGGCCAGGCCGATGCGCCCGAGGTTGTCCTTCTCGAACGTCGGAAGGCCTGCCGTGATGCCGCGCCAGGTGCTGCCGCCGTCGGTGGACTTGTAGAGGCCGCTGCCCGGGCCGCTGAACTCACCGTTCTCCCACGGCGCCTGCCTGGCCTCCCAGAGCACGGCATAGACGATATCGGCATTCGTCGGATCCACGACGACGTCGATGCCGCCCGTGTTCTCGTCCTTGAAGAGGACCTTCTGGAACGTGACGCCGCCATCGAGGGACCGGAAGATGCCGCGCTCGTCATTCGGACCGTACGGGTGTCCGAGCACGGCAACCCACAGGCGGTTCGGGTTTTTCGGATCGATGGCAATCTGCGGGATCTGCTGGCCGTCCCGAAGGCCGAGATGGGTCCATGTCGTGCCGGCATCGGTCGATTTGTAGATGCCGTCGCCGGTGGAGAGGTCCGGGCGCTGCAGCCCTTCGCCACTGCCGACGTAGATGATATTCGCGTCGGACGGCGCGACGGCGATCGCGCCAATCGAGCCGGTCGGCTGGTCGTCGAAGACTGGCGTCCAGACGCGACCGTAGTCCGTCGTCTTCCACACGCCGCCGTTGCAGACGCCCACGTAGAACACGTTCGGCTGGTCGGGCACGCCTGATGCCGCCTTGGTGCGCCCGCCCCGGAACGGTCCGATCATCCGGTAGTGCAGTTCGCCGCAGCAGGCCGACATCAGGTCCTTCGGAGCCGCGGAGGGAACCGGTGCCCGTTGCGCGAGCGGGGTGAACCCGGCGAACAGGAGGATGGCGGCTGTGAGGGCGAGGAGGCGGCGTGATGAACTCATGCCCGCAGTGTATCTCACCTCCGTGCCGCCGGTCCTGTCCACGACAGATCACCACGGAGGACACAAAGCCCACGGAGCGACCCCCGGAGTTCGGGTGGCGGGACGGTCTCCGGCGGTTGAAACCGCCTGCCGGACGATGCCACGGGGATCACCTTGACTGTCGAACAGACTGTGGACTAAATTCAACACCATGGAAACCATCCAGGTCGTGCTCGGCGCGCCGCTGCTGCGGGCCGCCGACCGTGCCGCCCGGCGTCTCGAGATCAACCGTTCAGCGCTCGTGCGTGCCGCACTCGAGCAGCACCTGAAGCGGCTCGACCTGCTCGAGAGGGAGGCGCGTGATCGCGACGGCTATCGACGCCGCCCGGACGGCCGCGACGATGTCGCCCCGTGGGAGGGGGTGGCCGCGTGGCCGGAAGAGTAGAACGTGGAGACGTCAGGCTCCACCGGTTTCCTGCGCCCGACAAGCAGCGCCCGGTTCTCGTGCTGACGCGCTCCTCCGCGCTGGGCTACCTCTCGCGGGTGACGGTGGCGCCGCTCACCTCGACCATCCGGGGCGTGCCGTCTGAAGTGGTGCTGGGTGTCGAGGCGGGCATGAAGCAGCCGTGCGCGGTGAATCTGCACAATGTCGTGACCGTATCCCTCGACGCCCTCGGTCGCCGCGTCGCACGCCTCGACTCGCATCGGATGCGGGAGGTGTGTCAGGCTCTTGCGTTCGCCCTCGGATGTGACGCCTGACAACGGTCGGCGGAGGTTGGCAGGGGACGGGCGTCAGCCGTGCCGGCACGCCGTCCGCCGCCCGGCTCGGCCAGATCACGGTGCGACACGTCGGTGGGTGCCTGGTCAGGCCAGCGGCGGGTGGATCGCGTGCCAGGTTGTCGCGCGCTGGAAGGCCATCCCCACGCGCAACACCGTGGCCTCATCGTAGAGGCGCCCGGTGATCATCAGCCCGCGCGGCATCCCCTCGACGAACCCGGCATTCAGCGTGAGCGCCGGGTGGCCGGTGAGGTTGGTCACCGCGACACTCGCGCTGTCGGATGGCGCGAGAAACACGTCGCAGGTCGCCATCAGCGCGTTCATCTGTTGCGCGAGGAGCGTCCGGACTCGTTGCGCGCGGATGTAGTCGACGGCGGGAATGAACCGGGTCGCCCGCAACTGGTTGGCGCGCCCGCCCGGGTGCTTCCCGGCCAGGTCGTTGTGGCCGCCCGCGCGCAGGAGGTCGTCGAATGCCGCGCCGGCTTCGGCGTTGAGCAGGGCGTAGATGGACCGGGCCGGCAGGTCCGGCAGGGCGATCGGCTGGAGGACCACGCCGGCCTTGCGAAAGAGATCCAGCGCATCGTCCAGCAGGCGCTGATACGCCGGCCACTGCTTCTTCTCGTCCGCGCTCGCGTCTTCGGACGTCTGGCGGAACTCGCGCTCGATATAGCCGACGCGCATGCCGGCGAGTCCCGCGTGCTCGTCGAGCACGTGGGGTGCGTCCACCACGGTGTCGTCCTTGCCATCCGGGCCGCGCAGCGCGTCGAACACGACCGCGCAGTCCTCAACCGTCCGGCAGATCGCGCCCACCTTGTCCATCGTCCAGCGCAGCGTCATCGCCCCGTGGCGGCTGATGCGCCCGTAGGTAGGCCGAAGTCCGACGACGCCGCACTTGCTGGCCGGGTCCATGATCGACCCACCCGTTTCAGTGCCAACCGCGACGCCCACCAGACCGGCCGCTGCTGCCGATGCCGGGCCCGCAGACGAACCACCGGAGCCGCGCGCGAGATTCCAGGGGTTTCGCGTCTGGCCTCCGAACCACACGTCGTCAATCGCCAACTCGCCGGTGGTCAGCTTGGCCACGAGCACCGCACCCGCCGCGTGCATCCGCTCTACCGCGGTCGCGTCGAAATCGAATACCTGTTGTGCGTATGGCTTGGCGCCCCACGTGGTTCGGATGCCCCTGGTGGCAAACAGATCTTTGACGCCCCACGGCATCCCGTGGAGCGGCCCGCGATATCGGCCAGCCTTGATCTCTCGGTCGGCCTCGTCTGCCTGCTTCAGCGCCAGGTCCTCGGTGAGCGTGATGACGCACTCCAGCTTCGGTCCGAACCGCCTCAGACGATCGAGGTAGACCCGGGTCAGATCCACCGAGGTGAGTTTCCCGGTTCGGATGAACGCCGCGAGTTCGACAGCGGGGAGGAATGCCAGTTCGTCGGGCGAGGTGGGCAGCGCTCCCCGAGGGGTGCGCGGGACGCTGCGCGAGGCGCGCGTGGTCGTTCTCTCGTCCAGCTTCGGCCGCGTCGGGCGGAAGCTGAAGGCAGGCTCGACATCGGTCCCGATGGGGACGTTGCGAAGTGCCTCGATGTGGCCGCGGTTAGTGCGGACGTTGGGCAGGGCCTGCGCCTCTTCGGCGTCAGGAAACTGTACGCCCACGACCTGCTCGGCGCCCTTGAGGGCAGCGATGTCGATCGCGGCGATGGGAGGCGACGGCGCCTGCGCGTCGAGCCGCGAGCCGGCCAGGCCGGCCGCCAGCGCGGTTGGAATCGTCTTCAGGAACGAGCGGCGTCCGGTCGTGGGGCACTGGTCGCGCGACGATGGGGTTCGGGGCATGCGGCAGTCCTTCGGATCAGCAGCGTGTTCGCGGTCAGTAGCCTGCGGCCAGCCCGTGCTTGCGCGGGTCGAACAGTCCTTCCCAGCCGGTCGCGGTGCGTTTGAGCGCGGTGAGCGAACCGGTTGCCCCGGGCTGCATCTTGTATCCCATCGCGCCGAGAGCTGCGACGACGTCGGCTGGCACGCCGCCCTTTTCGTACTCGAGCAGATCAGGAATCGCCTGCTCGTGGATGCGGGGCGCACCAACCGCGTCGGCCAGCGGCATGCGGTAGTCGATGACGTTCACGATGGCCTGGACGACGGCCGTGATGATCCGTGGCCCGCCGCGGCCCCCGATCACCATCAGGACCTTGCCTCCCGGGTCGAGCACGATGGTCGGCGCCATGGCCGACAGCATCCGCTTGCCGGCCGCCACCGCGTTGGCTTCTCCCTGGACGAGGCCGAACTGGTTTGGCGTGCCCGGCTGCACCGCGAAATCGTCCATCTCGTTGTTGAGGAAGAATCCCGCGCCCGGCACCCAGACGCCGGAGCCGTAGAGGCTGTTGTCCGTCGTCGTGATCGCGACCGCGTTCCCCGCGCGATCGACGACACAGTAGTGAGTGGTGTCGGTGCCTTCGCGGGCCGCCGGCCGCAGAGTCGAGGTGGGCGCCGCCTTTCCGTCCACGATCTGTGCCTGCAGTGACCGTGCGTATTCCTTGCTCATCAACCGATCGAGCGGCATCTGGACGAAGGCCGGGTCGCCGAGCGTGCCATTCCGATCGACGAAGGCGCGCTGGAACGCGCTGGCGAGCCGGTGCAGCGCGCGGGGGCTGTTCCACGGTGGCAGGTCGTGCCAGGCCTCGAGGATGTTGAGCGTCTCGAGCACGGTGATGCCGCCCGACGAGGAGGGGGGCATCGCGACCAACTGGTGGCCGCGGTAGCTGCCGACCAGCGGCGTGCGCCACGCTGGCGCGTACGACGCCAGGTCCGCCGCTGCGATCGTACCGCCGCCCCGTTGCATCTCGGCCACAACGGCGTCGGCCACCGGTCCACGGTAGAAGCCGTCTGGCCCCTGGTCCGCGATCCGCTGAAGGGTACGGGCGAGGTCGGCCTGGACGAACGGGCTGCCGATGGCCGGCGGCCGGCCGTCGGGCAGGAACAGCGTGCGCCCGGCAAACTTCTTGATGAGCTCGGCGTTCTGCGCGATCGAGGCGCGGAAGATGGCATCGACTGGGAAGCCGTCGCGGGCCAGCCGGATGGCAGGCGCCATCACCTTCGCGCGGGGCAGCGTGCCATGCTTGTCGAGAAGCGCGAGCAGCCCGGCCACGCTGCCCGGCACCCCCGACGCCCGGTGGCCGATCAGGCTCTGGTCGGTCACCTTGCCGTTCGCGTTCACGAACATGTTGCGCGACGCGCTGGCCGGGGCCATCTCGCGGAAATCGATCGCGGTCGTCTGTTTGTTGACCAGCCGGACGACGGCATACCCGCCGCCGCCGATGTTACCAGCCTCAGGATAGGCGACGGCAAGCGCGAAGCCGACTGCCACGGCCGCGTCCACCGCGTTGCCGCCTGCCTTTAGAATCTCGACGCCGGCCTCGGTGGCGAGTGCGCAGTTCGACACCACCATCCCGTTGTCGGCCGTCGGCGCCTTGGCGCCTGGCTGATATGTCCACTCGGATGGGAACGTGGCCAGTTCGGCATTGGCGGGCCGGGCTGGCGCCTGGGTGGGCGCCTGCACGGCGCCGGAATACAGCCCTGCGCCAGCCGTCAGCAGTGCGAGAAGAAGAGCGGGGCGAATAAGTCCGGTCACTGAACTGTGCATCACGCGTCTCCGATCAGGTGGGGTCAGTGTTTCGTCTCGGCAACCGGCGCCGGTTTGTTGATCACCATGTTCTCGATGAAGAACTCCATCATCCGGTCGGTCGAGACGCCGGAGTGTCCGGCATCGGGGCCGACCTGCACCTCGAAGCTCTTGCCCGCCTTGCGCAACGCCGCGATCAGCTGCATCGAGTTGGTCGGGTGCACGTTGTTGTCCGCCGTGCCGTAGTAGATCAGGAGCCGGCCGTTCAGTTTCTCGGCGTAGGCCATCGCGCTGCCTGCCTCGTAGCCGTCCTTGTTCTCCTCCGGGATCCACATGTACCGCTCGGTGTAGATGGTGTCGTAGTGGTACCAGGCCGTCGGCGCCGACGAGGCGGAGCCGGCGCGGAAAACCCCCGGATGCCGCATGACGCACATCAGCGACGAGTAGCCGCCATAAGATGTGCCGTAGATCCCAACCCGCTCCTTGTCGAAGTAGGGCCGGCTCCACAGCGCCTTTACTCCTTCGGCCATGTCGTCCATCTCGACCTGCCCGAGCTTCAGGTAGATCGAGTCGAGCGTCCGCTTGCCCATCCCGGGCGCCGCGCGGGTGTCCAAATTCAGCACCAGGAAGCCGTACTCCGTCAGGGTGTTGGGCGACACGAACGTCTCGCGTGCGGTGTTGCTCGCCGACGCGGGTCCGCCGTAGACCGCCACGAGCGCCGGGTACTTCTTCGCCGGGTCGAAATTCGAGGGGAAGCTGATGAGCCCGCGCAACGTGGTCTTGCCGTCCGCCGCCTTGTAGGTGAACATCTCGGCTTTCTTCAAGCCAAGCTCGTCGTAGCGCGTCATGTCGCTGGAGGCCAGGTCGGCCACGACCTTGCCCGCCGTGTCCATCAACCGCGTAGCCGGCGGGATGTTGTGCGCCTGAGAGACGTCCACGAAATGCTTGTTGTCCGGGGCAATCCCGCATGAGCCGGCGCCAGCGCCGCCAGGACCGCCACGGCCTCCGCCTGCCGGCCGCGGCATGCAACTGCCGATCGTGTGAGTGAAGGCGGGGTCGGTCAGGCGCACATCCCCCTTGCCGTCGAGGCCAACGCGGTGCAGTTGCATCTTCAGGTAGTTGTCGCCGTCGCGCGCCGTGTAGAACACGACTTTCGCGTCCTCATCCACCTTGATGAGCGATCCGACCTCGAACGTCGAGTGCGCGGTCAGCGGGGAGAGCAGCTTGCCCGCGAGGTCGTAGACGTAGAAGTTCTTCCAGCCGTTGCGCTCCGATTCCCAGATGAACCGCTTGCCGTCCTTCAGGAACACCATGCCGGGGCTGTTCTCGATCCAGCCCGTTGGCCATTCCTCGCGGATCACGACGCGGCATGCGCCCGTCGAGGGATTGGCGGCGACGAGTTCCAGGATGTTCTGGCGGCGGTTCGTCCGGTTGAAGAGGAGTTCCGATCCGTCAGGCGACCAGGCGACGCGATAGACATAGTGGCCGACCACCGCGTTGTCGAATGGCTTGCCGTCCCTGACGTCAACCTTGATCGACTTCTTCGCCGCCGGGTCGTACACGAACAGGTCCACGATCGGGTTGGGGCGGCCTGCTTTTGGATAGGCTTCGGTGTCGATCCGGCCATACAGCTTGGTCTGGTCCAACTGCAGGTAGTAGTCGTCCACCAGCTTTTCGTCGAACCTGAAGTAGGCCACCTTGTTGCTGCCGGGCGACCACCACATCGCAGTGGTCTGGCCCAGTTCCTCGCCGTACACCCAGCTGGCCGTGCCGTATTTGATTCGGTCCTTCTCGTTCCCGTCGGTCGTGAGCGCCACCTCGTCGCCGCCGGCGGCGTCGCTGAGCCAGAGGTTGCGATCTCGGTGGAAGGCCTTGAGCTTCCCGTCGGGCGAGGTAGTGGACGCCACCTGCCGGCCGCGTTCGGGCGCTCCACCCTGGCCGGCCGGCGGCCTCTGCCCCTGGCCCCTCTGCCCCTGGCCCCGCTGTCCCTGGCCGGCCGGATTCTCCGGCGCTGGTCCCACCTCGGTCGTCGCCTTCTTCGCGATGTCGTACCGGTAGATCGTGTTGCCTTTCTGATACTCGAGCGCGGCGCCCACGTCCTTCCAGGTGACCGAGAGCGTGCCCGGCTTGACGGCGCCCGACACCTCCTTGCTCATCTTCTGGAACTGCTCGTAGCCGGGCATCGTCTTGAGACGGTCCTGCGCGCCGATCGTGGCTGCGAGGGTGCCGAGAGCCGCCAGCAGCGCGAGGCCGAGGCGTGGCGTCCACAGGGAGTGGCGTCGATTCTTCATTGTCCTGAGTCTCCTTGTCACCGGTTGCGCGACATCCGCGGCACGCTTGTACTCCATCTCGGCCCGACTGGCAACACCTTGGTCCCATAGTTGCGAAGTGTTCGACGACGGGAAAAGAGATCGTGGTTGCCGGTGGTTCGCCAGACCCAGCCTGAGTGGTCTTACCATGAAGAGGCCATTGTTTTTCAATCAGCAGACCTGAGGCGTCCCTGGCGCGTCTGACAGAATGGAGAAGCGGTCCCTCGGTTCGGCCGGATGGAGGGTGTCGAAATTAGGAAAATCCTTGTTGACAGCCGCCGTCGCGCGATGATATTTCTCATCCGCTACGGGTATTCGTGTTGTCCAGAGTGGTATTACCTCAATGCTTTCCAAACCTGAAAAGAAAGTGACCGCAGTGGAACTTGTCGTCCGCCAGGTACGCCGGATGATCGAGAGCGGTGAGGTGCGATCGGGCGACCGCCTGCCGCCCGAGCGAGAACTGGCGCAGCAGCTGGGCGTAAGCCGACCGAGCGTGCGCTCGGGATTCAAGAGCCTTGCCGCGATGGGCGTCGTGCAGATTCGCCAGGGCGCGGGGACCTTCATCACCGGCGGCCCCCCGATGCTCGGCAGCGAGCCGCTGAGCTTCCTGGCGGCGCTGCATGGGTTCACGCGCGATCAGATGTTCGAGGCGCGGCTCGTGCTCGAGGTGGCGGTGGCGGGCCTTGCCGCCGAGCGCGCCGCTCCCGGTCGCGTCATGGTCATCAGCGACGAGACGACGGGGATGTTTGCCTCGCTCGAGTTGCCAGCGATCTTCCTCGAGCACGACATCCGTTTTCACCAGGCGGTGGCGGCGGCCTCGGACAACCCGATTCTCGCGTCGGTTGTCGAGATGGTCGCGAAGGTGTTCTACGAGCTGCGGCGCGGCCGCATCGGCGTCGCGCGCGACTTGAGGGTGGCCGCCGATGAGCACCGGGCCATCTACCAGGCAATCCGCGCCCGTGATGCCGAGCGGGCGCGAAAGGCGATGGGCGACCACTTGCGGCGTGCCGCGCTGACCCAGGCCCAGGAAGATGCCGGGACCGTCGGGACGTCCGCTGAGGCGGCCGGTCAGTCCCTTATGCGCGAAGTCTTCGACGTCGGGAAGAATAGATCGTGATTGTCGGCCGAAGGCCGCCAATCACCCGGCCGAGCCTCTTTGGTTCCGGCTCGACCGGGTGATGAGGAGACCAGGTGACTGTGAACGCGAACCGCCAGGCGGCTGACGAGCGGACCGCCGAGAGCTTCGGGCCGATTGGGCGCTACCGGTGGGTCATCTGCTCGCTGCTCTTCCTTGCCACGACGGTCAACTATATCGATCGGCAGATCCTGGCGCTCATCAAGGAGTTCCTGGACAAGGAGCTGGGTTGGACGAACGAGCAGTTCGGGCTCGTCAACTCCGCATTCCAGGGCGCCTACGCGGTCGGCCTGTTCGCCTTCGGCTGGTTCATCGACCGGTACGGCACGAAGATCGGCTACGCCGTCTCGATCGCGCTCTGGAGCGTGGCCGCGCTGTCGCACGCGCTCGTCGGGTCGGTCGCGGGGTTCTTTGGCGCCCGCATCTTCCTGGGCGTGAGCGAGGGCGGCAACTTCCCGGCGGCGATCAAGGCGGTGGCGCTCTGGTTCCCGAAGCGCGAGCGCGCGTTCGCGACGGCCATCTTCAACTCGGGCACCAACGTGGGGGCGATCATCGCCCCGGCCCTCGTGCCGGCGATCGCGCTGGCCCTCGGGTGGCGCGCGGCGTTCGTCTTCGCCGGGATCGCTGGCTTCCTGTGGCTGTTCCTCTGGTTCCCGTTCTACGAAGTGCCCGAGAAACAGCGGCGGCTCTCCGCCGCGGAACTCGCCTACATCAACAGCGACAAGAGGACCGACGCCGCCGGCGGCACGCCCCTCGGGTGGAGACTTGCGTTGACCCACCGGCAGGCGTGGGGGTTCATCGTCGCCAAGTTCATGACCGACCCGGTGTGGTGGTTCTTCCTCACGTGGCTGCCCGACTACTTCAAGGCCTCGCGCGGCCTCGACATCAAGCACAGCTGGATTCACATCGTCACGATCTACGCGATCGTCACCGTGCTGAGCATTGCCGGGGGCTGGCTGACCGGCAACTTGCAGAAGCGGGGATGGAGCGTGACGCGGGCGCGGAAGACGGGGATGTTCGGGTTCGCCCTTTGCGTGCTGCCGATTCTCTTTGTGACCCGGGTCGGTGACTGGCCCGCCGTGGTGCTGATTGGCCTCGCGGGAGCGGCGCACCAGGCCTGGTCGGCCAACCTCTTCACGACGGCCTCCGACGTCTTCGCGAAGAAGGACGTGGGCACGATTGTCGGCCTCGGCGGCATGGCCGGGGCGTTTGGCGGCGTGCTGTTCCCGTGGTTCAGCGGCAAGCTGCTCGATCACTTCCACGCGATCGGCAACGTGACGGGCGGCTACTCGATCCTGTTCGGGATTTGCGCGTCGGCCTACCTCGTCTCGTTCTCGATTCACCACCTGCTCTCGCCGACACTGGAACCGCTGTCGCTCGACACTGGGGCGGCCGGCAGGGGCTGAGGTCCTCGAGGCCATCCGGACCGGCCGATCCCCGCGGTGCGACGGGCAAGACGCGCGAAGGAGCGTGGCGCTGGTGAGGGCATCTATGACCCGGCGGTACGATGAGGATGACACGATGACGACACGACGCGACTTGGCGTTCGGGGCCCTGGCGCTGTTGACGGCGGCCACGGTCTCGACCGAGCAGACGACACCCGCGAAGCCGGCCACGTTGAGCGCGGCGATCTACCGCGACGGCTGGATCGACCTCAACAAGAACGGGAAGAAGGATGTCTTCGAGGATCCCGCGGCGGAGACGGAGAGGCGGATTGACAACCTGCTGTCGCAGATGACCATCGACGAGAAGACCTGCCAGCTGGCCACGCTCTACGGCTACAACCGGGTGCTCAAGGACACGCTGCCGACGCCCGAGTGGAAGACCGAGGTGTGGAAGGACGGCATCGGCAACATCGACGAGCACTGCAACGGCGTTCGCGGCGCGGGCAAGGACTGCGCCCTGCCTCCATCGCGGCACGCCGAGGTCATGAACAGCGTGCAGCGTTTCTTCATCGAGGAGACGCGGCTGGGGATCCCGGCCGACTTCACGAACGAAGGCATCCGCGGCCTCTGCCACTGGGGCGCCACGTCGTTCCCGGCGCAGATCGGACAGGGCTGCGCGTGGGATCCCGACCTGGTGCGGCAGATCGGGCGCGTGGAGGGCCAGGAGGCACGCGCGGTGGGGTTTACCAACATCTACTCGCCGATTCTCGACCTCGCGCGCGACCCGCGCTGGGGCCGGGTGGTGGAGACCTACGGTGAGGACCCGTACCTCGCGTCGGTGCTGGGCGTCGAGATGGTGAAGGGGCTGCAGGAGCAGGACGTCACGTCCACCGTCAAGCACTTCGCCGTCTACAGCGTGCCGAAGGGCGGGCGCGACGGCGAAGCTCGCACCGACCCGCACGAGAGCCCGCGCGAGGTGGAGGGCATCCTGTTGGCGCCGTTCAGAGCCGCCTTTATGAAGGGCGGCGCGATGGGCGTCATGGCGTCGTACAACGACTACGACGGGATCCCCATCGAATCCAACCCGGCCTTCCTGATCGACAAGCTGCGCCAGGAATACGGCTTCAAGGGCTACGTGGTGTCGGATAGCGATGCCGTGAAGTTCCTGCAGACGAAGCACCGGGTCGCGGCCGACTACAAGGACGCGGTGCGCCAGGCGGTCAACGGCGGTCTGAACGTCCGGACGGAGTTCAACCCGCCCGCCAACTTCATCCTCCCGCTTCGCGAACTGGTGCAGGCAGGCGCGGTCACCACCGACACGCTGAACAGCCGCGTGCGCGACGTGCTGCGGGTGAAGTTCGTCCGCGGCCTGTTCGACCGTCCGTACGTGGCGCGCCCGGCTGACGCCGACAAGGTGCTCCGCGACCCAGCGCACCTGGCGCTGGCGCTGCGTGCGTCGCGGGAGTCCTTGGTGCTGCTGAAGAACGACGGCGCGGCGCTGCCGCTCAGCAAGAACCTGCGCCGCGTCCTCGTGGTGGGACCGAACGCGACATCGACGTCGTTCGCCAACAACCGCTATGGCCCGTACGACCCGCCGACGATCTCGGTCCTCGAAGGAATCAGGCGCGCGGTGTCGCCCGGCACCGAGGTCAAGTACGCGCTCGGGTGCGACCTGGTCGATCCCAACTGGCCCGAGTCGGAACTGCTGCCTGAGCCGCTGTCGCCCAAGGAACAATCGCTCATCGACGAGGCCACCGGCCTGGCGAGAGAGGCCGACGTCATCGTCGCCGCGGTCGGGGAGTCGGATGCCATCGTGGGCGAGAGCCTGTCTCGCACCAGCCTCGACCTCCCCGGCCGGCAACTCGACCTGCTGAAGGCGCTGTACGCCTCGGGCAAGCCGATGGTCGTCGTCCTCATCAACGGCCGCGCGCTCACGACCAACTGGGTCGCGAAGTACGTGCCCGCGGTCATCGAGGCGACCTTCCCGGGCGAGTTCGGCGGCCAGGCGATTGCCGAGGTGCTGTTTGGCGACTACAACCCGGGCGGCCGGCTGTCGTTCACCGTGCCAAAGACGGTCGGCCAGATCCCGCTGAACTTCCCGACGAGGCCTGGCGCGCAGGCCGAGCAGCGCTCGGGGGGGCCCAACGGCAAGACCACCCTGGCGAATGGGCCGCTGTACCCGTTCGGGCACGGCCTCAGTTACACCACGTTCGGCTACGGCAACCTGCGCGTGACGCCGGCGCGGCAGAAGGCCGGTGGAACGGTCACCGTGATGGTGGACCTGACGAACACCGGCACGAGAGCGGGCGACGAGGTGGTGCAGCTCTACCTCCAGGATGTCCTGAGCAGCGTGATCACCTACGAACAAGTGCTGCGAGGCTTCCAGCGAATCAGGCTCGCGCCGGGCGAGACGCGGACGCTGACCTTCGCGCTCGACGCCGAGGCGATGCAACTGCTGAACGCGCAGATGAAGTGGGTTGTCGAGCCCGGGGTCTTCGAGGTGCGCCTCGGCAGTTCCTCGACGGACCTCCGGCTGAAGGAACGATTCGAGATTCTGAAGTAGGGGCGACCGGCTGGTCGCCCGAACAGCCGACACCGCAGGGGCGGGCCTCGTACCCGCCCGGTCACGGAGATCTTTCCATGCGACAGTTCATGGACGACGACTTCCTGCTCGAGAGTGACGTGGCGTCCGACCTGTACCACCGCTTCGCCAAGGACCTCCCGATCATCGACTACCACTGCCACCTCTCGCCCGATCAAATGGCGAACGACCACCGTTTCCGGTCGATCACCGAGATTTGGCTCGACGGCGACCACTACAAGTGGCGGGCCATGCGGTCCAACGGTGTGCCGGAGCGCTTCTGCACGGGCGACGCGTCCGACTGGGAGAAGTTCGAGGCCTGGGCCCGCACCGTCCCAGACGCGATGCGAAGCCCGCTCTACCACTGGACGCACATGGAACTGCGGCGGCCGTTCGGGATCGACGCCCTGCTGTCGC
>JADGOB010000257.1 GCA_017883185.1 Acidobacteriota bacterium | reverse complement strand
GTGGAGGCGTCTGTGCAGGAGGATTCGTCGGTGGCGCCTGCGCGCCTGCCCGACCCGCGCTGGCCAACAGGAGGCCAGTGACGGCAATCAACGCTCGTACTCTCATCATCATCATCATCTCTCATGACCCGGCCGAGCCGGAACCAAAGAGGCTCGGCCGGCTTAGTAGCGGTCCGCTCGTTTGATTGTAGTCCGCTCCCCCGCCGGCTGTCGCGCTCGGCGCCACGGCCGGGCTTGACCAATTTCAACCACGAAGCTCACTAGACGTCTTCCAGGGCCGAGATCGTAACGGTTGAAGCATGTTTCTGTGGTCTTGGTGTTCTCTGTGGTTGTCATTCGTGAACTTTGAGCCACTCGTCTTGACAGGTTCCCGCCCGTCAGCACACGATGCTGGACGATGCTTTCGTCGGTTCGCGTTTTTGCTCCAGCCAGCGCCAGCAACCTCGGACCCGGCTTCGATGTCCTCGGCCTCGCCCTCGGCAGACCCGGCGACATCGTGGACGCCGAACTGGCGGATGCGCCGGGTGTGGAAATCGTCGAGGTGACTGGCGACGGCGGACTCCTCACTACAAATCCGGCGCAGAATGTCGCCGGAGTCGCTGCGCAGTCCGTCCTGTCGCACCTCGTGGCCACAAGCCACGGCGGCTCTGGTGCGGGTCTCCTCGATCGGCCGGGCGTGCGTCTTCGCGTGCACAAGCAGATGCCGCTCGCGAGCGGCCTCGGCAGTTCCGCCGCGAGCAGCGTGGCGGGCGCGATGGCCGTCAACGAGCTGTTCGGTCGGCCGCTGACGAGGCGCGAGTTGCTGCGACATGCGCTCGCCGGCGAACGCACCGCCTCGGGTTCCACGCACGCCGACAACGCCGCCCCGAGCCTGCTGGGCGGCTTCATCCTCATCCGCGGGTACGACCCGCTAGAAGTGCTCGACCTCCCGGTGCCTCCCTCGCTGCGCGTGGTCGTCGTCCACCCGCATTGTCGCGTGGAGACGGCGAAGGCGCGGGCTCTGCTTCGCGGCCATGGGTTCCCGATCGAACAGGCGGTCGCCAACCTTGGCAACCTGGGGGCCTTGATTGTCGGGCTGTATCGCGAAGATTTGGAACTGGTGGGGCGCAGCATCGAGGACAGGCTGGTCGAGCCGTTGAGGATGTCGCTGATTCCCGGCTACCGGCAGGTCAAGGAGGCCGCCCGGAGGGCGGGCGCGCTCGGGTGCTCCATCTCCGGCTCGGGACCATCCGTGTTCGCCTTCACCGACAGCGATGCCGCCGCCGCCCGAGTTGCCGCCGCCATGCGCGAGGCCTTCCGCGAAGCAGCCGGCCTGGAGAGCGACACTTTCGTCGGCCCCATCAACACCACTGGGGCCTGCCGGATCGAGTAGACCATGATTCTCGGCAGCACGCGCCGGTCCGCCCCTCCTGTCAGCTTCCGGGACGCGCTTCTGCGGGGCCTCGCGCCCGACGGCGGCCTCTACCTTCCCACGTCATGGCCCTCGGTGCCCTCCGACGTCATCTCGTCCTGGCGGGGGCTTCCCATCGGGGAGATCGCGGTCCGAGTGCTCACCCATCTCGTCGGTGAGGAGTTCGACCGCACGGCGTTCGCCGATCTCGTGCGCGACGCGTTCGACTTTCCGGCGCCAACCGTCCCGCTCGACGATGGTGTCTCGGTGCTCGAGCTGTTTCACGGCCCCACGCTCGCCTTCAAGGATTTTGGCGCGCGCTTCCTGGCGCGCATCTTCGGCTACCTGCTCGACGAGCGTGGCGACCACGCCACGATTCTCGTCGCCACGTCGGGCGACACGGGGAGCGCCGTCGCCCAGGGGTTTTTCGGGGTGCCGCGCGTGCAGGTCGTCGTGCTCTACCCGGGCGGTAAGGTGTCGCGATTCCAGGAAGCGCAGATGGCGACGCTCGGCGGCAACATCAGGGCGCTGCGGGTGCCGGGGACGTTCGACGACTGCCAGCGCCTCGTCAAGCGCGCCTTCCTGGACGATTCGCTCGCGGGGCTGCACCTCTCGTCGGCCAATTCGATCAACATCGGGCGGCTGCTGCCGCAGACGGTCTACTACTTCGCCAGCTGGCTGGCCGTCGGCGGGATCGACGCCGGGGATGTCGTGTTCTCCGTTCCGAGCGGCAACCTGGGCAACCTCACCGCCGGCGTGATCGCCCAGCGGCTGGGCCTGCCGGTCGGCCGGTTCGTCGCCGCCTGCAATACCAACGACGTGCTGCCGGAGTACCTGACGACGGGCGCGTATCGCGCGAGGCCCGCCACGCCAACCCTGTCGAATGCGATGGATGTGGGTGACCCGAGCAACTTCCCGCGACTTGCGCAGGTGCACGGCGAGGCGCTTGCAGCGCTGCGCGCCAACATCCTCGGCGTGTCGGTGAGCGAAGACGACACTCGGCGGACCATCGGCGAGACGTATCGAACCAGGCGTTACGTGCTGGATCCGCACGGCGCGGTGGGAGTCGCCGCGGCGGTCCGGGTGCAGAAGGAGACGGGCGAGCGGCGGCCGATCATCGCGCTCGCGACGGCGCACCCGGCCAAGTTCGCTGACGTGCTCAGGGAGGAGTTGGGGTTCGAACCACCGCTGCCGGAGCCGTGGCGCGACTGGGCGTCGCGTCCCGTCAAGGCCCACGACCTGCCGGACGTCAGCTACGCAACGTTCCGGGCGTACCTGCTGCAGTAGAGAACGACGGCTCGGCGGCTGCCGTCCGCCGGACTCAGGACGACGACTTGGCCAGATGGGTGACCGTGACCTGGTAGCCGAGCGTGAAGTCGGTCGCGAACGGTCCCGGATCCCACACCTTCACGCACAAGTCCGTCTCGACAGACGCCGTTCCGGTCATGACGGTCGCTGGCGCCGCTGTCGTAGACGCAAGCACCAGCGTGCACGTGATGCCGTCCCACATCCCAAGGCCGAGGCCGAGGGGCGGATAGAGCGTGGAGGGGTCCAGCGAGACGAGCGTGAGCGTCACGACCCCGGGCATCGTGTGGAACGTGTGCACCTTGGTGTCACCCGAGACGAGCGAACCGTTGAACGTCTCGGTCGCGGACACGGTGGTGGACGTCGTGGTGGTCGTCGTCGTCGTGGTCGTGCTCGTAGTCGGTGTTGGCGTGGTGGGCGACCCGCACGCCGACATCAGCGCGGCAAGGGGCAGCACGAACACGAGCGGGCGAAGAGCGGATCGGATCATTCCTGGCTCCAGAATCAATACGTCGGCCGGCAACAGTGCCGGAAGCTAGTGTAGCCTACCCAGCACAAGTCGTGCCAGACAGACTCCGGGGAAACTCTTAGGGATCCAGCGGTTCAGCACGAAGATCGCAATGCCCTCGCTGCCGCGCGCGTCTCCTGTGGGTGAGGCGTGCCACCTCGACGGGACAGGGCCGTCCGCGCACGGTGGGACGCCACGCCGGCTACCCGGTGGTCCCCCGCCTGGTGTTTCTCGTAGACCACCTTGCCGGCGACCATTGTCATGGCCACCTTCAGATCGCGAATTGCCTCGGGCGCCACCTTGAACGGGTCGCCCGACAGCAGGACGAGGTCCGCGAGCTTCCCGGCGGTGATCGAGCCTTTGTCCTTCTCCTTGAACTCGGCGTACGCCGCGCCCATCGTATAGGCCTCGAGCGCCTGGGCCACGGTCACCTTCTGTTCCGGCACCCACCCGCCCGGCTGCTTCCCGTCGAGGGTCGCCCTGGTGACCGCCGCATAGACGGCCTGCAGCGGGTCGAGGGGCGCCACCGGCCAGTCGGTCCCGAACGCCAGGCGCACCTTGTGGTCGAGGAAGGACCGGAACGCATACGTCGTCTTCGCGCGCTCGGCGCCGATCCGCTTCTCGGCCCACTTCCCGTCGTCGATGGCATGATACGGCTGCACCGAGGCGATGACGCCGAACCGGGCGTAACGATCGAAGTCCTTCGGCGCCACGTGCTGCGAGTGCTCGATGCGCGGTCGGCGATCGCGGGCGCCGTTCGCCTTGGCGACGTCAGCGAACAGGTCGAGCACCATCGAGATCGCCTGGTCGCCGATGGCGTGGATGCACAGCTGCTCGCCGGCCTTATCGATCGACACGAGTCGCCCGCGCATCTCCTCGATCGGCTGCATTTCGTCGGCGAGTAGTCCACGCGACGACGGCTCGTCGGTGTAGGGCTCGAAGAAGTAGGCGGTCGTCGAGCCGAGCGATCCGTCGGCGAACCCTTTCGCACCGCTCACCTGCAGGAACGCGAACGCCGGGTTCCGCACCGGTCCGGCGGCCAACTGTTTCGCCAGCACGACCTCCGCTGGGACGGCCCTGATCCGCGTCGTCAACTCGCCCCTTGCGGCGAGCGTCCCGTAGATGGCGACATCGTCGGGGTCAGGCCCCATGTCCTGCACGCTCGTCACACCCAACGAGGCCATATGGCCGAGCGCCCGCTTCAGCGTCCGCACCCGCTGCTCTGGTGTCGGCGCCGGGATGATCTTGAAGACGTAGGCCTGCGCCGAGTCCTTCAGGATCCCGGTCGGGTTCCCGCTGGCGTCGCGCACGATGAGGCCGCCCGGCGGGTCCGGCGTCTTCGCCGTGACGCCCGCCAACCGCAAGGCCAACGAGTTGGCCAGCGACATGTGCTCGTCGTAGCGGTGCACGAACACCGGCGTGTCAGGCGTCAGCGCGTCCACCAGCCCGCGTGTCGGGAGCGGGGCGCCGGGCCACTGCTGCTCGTCCCAGTTTCCGCCAAGGATCCACTCTCCC
>JADGOB010000256.1 GCA_017883185.1 Acidobacteriota bacterium | reverse complement strand
GGGAACGGCCGGCAGCGGCAACATCAACACACAGCCGTTCGCGGCCGACACGGGCCAGATCTGGCATAGCGCACCCATGCAGGCCAACCATTGAGGCGCTGGGGCCTCCGCGAGGAGATCCACGAACGCGGGATCGTCGAAGTCGCCCAGCGCCGGCTTGATCCCCGCCAGAAGGGCATCTCGCGGCAGGTGTCCGGCCTGAGACGCGTCACACACGACGTCGCGCGAACTCAACGAAGATAGCAGCCTCGAGTAGTTACTGCTTGATGACGATAAACCACGCAGCGACGATCGGACCCTGCGGACCGCGGCCACGTCCGCCCTGTCCCGCCGACGGTGGCGGCGCGTCAGCCGATGGCGGCGGAACCGGACCGCGCTCGGGCTGGAAAAGGTACGCGTTGTGCGTCACCGGATCCACGGCGATCGTCTTCGCGCCGGGGAACGTCGCGACAGTCGCGACCACTGTGTACTTGTCTGGCGAATCCTGGTGGACGACGGTGACGTTGCCCTCGCCCCCATTCGGAATGTAAATCAGTTTCTTCGACGGATCCCATCCCAAGGCGTCAACGCGCGTGCCGTTCGTGATGGACGCCACGACTTTGCCCGTGCTCGCATCAACGACGACGGATGTCTTGTTGCAACCGGAGAAAATGCGGTTCGACGTCTTGTCATACGCGATGCCGGTCGGCCCTTCGCATGGCGCGAGCGGCCAGGATGCGGTCGCCTTCCACGTCTTGACGTCGATCACCTGGATCGTGTTCTTGCCTTCGTTGTTCACGAAGATGTGTCCCTGACCATCGGCCGCGGCCCCTTCGGGCGCCGTGTCTTCGAGCTCGACGGTGGCGACGATGTCACCGGTCTTGGGATCGATCGCGGTGAGCGTGCCGATCGGGCGGCTGTGATTCGTGAGGATGATCTTGTCGTCAGGTTCATCGTACATGATGCCGTCAAGACCGGGGCCGACCTTGATCTGCCTGAGGACCGCCAGCGTCTTCAGATCGAACATGGTGACGGTTTCGTCGCCGCCGTTCGTCGTAAAGCCGTGACCGACCTTGGGGGCGATGCCGGCGCCATGCACGCCTGGCGTGTTCAGAATGTCGCCGAGCACTTTGCCCGTGGCGCCTTCGATCACCATCATGTGGGTGGCACGCGAAACGAACACGCGGCCCGTGGCGGCTTCGACGGCGACGTAGTCGGTGCCGCCTTCGCCTTTGATATCGAACTTTTCAACCTTGAACGTTTGCGCGTACCCAACGGGAGGCGTGGCAAGGCTGGCCACGGTGAGAAAGGCCAGTGCGGTGAGCAAGTATCTGGTCATACGGGGCCTCCTGAGTCGTTGTGAAGCGCGAAGTTAAAGCCTGCAAAACAGTCTGCATCGAAACGACGCCAGATTGAAGCCGAAAGCGCCCGGAGAGCCGGCCGGTTTGGACGGGTGGTCTCCCTGACGCGACGGCTTGACACCGTCGTATCGCCGCCGGTCGCCGTCCTGAGCCGTGCTCGCTAGGTTTCGCTTGACCTTGCTAGTGTGGTGCCCGTCACTTACAAGGTCAGCGGCATCTGGCGGTCGGTCGTGAGCGCAGTACGAGTTCGCGGCGCAAGGCAAGAGGCGCATCGCCTGCAAGGTGCAGGATGGCAAAGACATCTATTTGTTGTTCAACAGTTCATTCAGGTCCGGCACCGATTCCCAAGTCGGGCGGTTCCTGAGGGATGCAGTTGCTGGACCGTCCGAGAGGGTGGCAGCAGCATTCAGGACTGCGCTTTGTGAAAGGCATACAGAAACACCACCATACTCAGACCAGCGAAGGCATAGATGAAAGATGTCAGCAATCTCATCGCCGGAATCAGACCTTGCACAACGCCGAATACGTCGCCGATGAATCCCATCACCAGCACGATCGTTGCCAGGATCATTCCAACCAGCGCCAGAAATGCTGTATTCCTGAGTGTCATTGCCGGAGTACAGGCGCCCTGATGGTGATCCGCAAGGGTCGCTCCGCCGCGTGTGTCGCTCCGCCGCGTGTCGCTGCGCCGCGCTCCGCAGCGGACGCTCCGCAGCCCATGTGACTGCCTTGGATTCGCGGCATCTACTGCTTGGCCTTCTTCTCCGCTGTACGCTTGCTGTCTCTTTTCGAAAGCCCGGCTTCGGAGAGCGCGATGGCGATGGCCTGTTTCCGATCCGTTACCTTCGGCCCCTTCTTGGAACCGGAGTGCAATGTGCCCTCCTTGAACTTGAGCAGTTCGCCCTTGACGCGTTTCTGTTGTGCTTTGTTCGATGCGCTCGGTTTCAGTTTCGGCACAGCTCCCTCAAGACAGGGCGCGGGGTTGTGTAGCACGTGTTACTTCTGCCTCAGGCACTATTCCGCAATCCGTCGCGAGATGTCTGTGCTTTTGTGAACACTCACCAGGCCTTGAACTGCCGATAAGCGTTGGAGCCTCCGTTCAGCGTGAGGCCAGCACACGCGCGGTCGAGGAGGACCCTCAGTTCCTCGAAGGACAACAAGCGCCGCGCCTGTGCCGGCGTGCACCACCGCGTCTCGCGATCTTCGTCCGCCGGGGCATCACCCAAGCAGTCGAGGACATAGTACGAGACCTCGACGCGTTGCAGGCCTCGCGTATACCGTTCCCGTCCGAGGAATCCCCGGACGACTGCCACCACGCCAGCCTCTTCGCGGACCTCGCGCGTGGCCGCCTGCTCACCGCTTTCCCCGGGCTCGACGTGGCCCTTCGGGAAGAGCCAGTGGAGTTCGTCGCTCGACCGCACGACTAGGACCCGCGAAACGCGGGCCTCGCGCCTGACGACGATACCGCCCGCCTGAAGGACTGGCTTGCTACCGTCGCCCATCCCTGCTGACCTCCCCTTCGGCAGCTGGTCCCGGCTCCGTGGTCGGACGATCATCCTCCACAACTGCCTCGAGGTGGTGGATTTGGCGCACGCGGCCAGTTGCTGGGCGCCACGCGGACCGGCGCCGCCAGGGGCTCTCGCTCCCGTTCATCGGCCCTGACCCACCGTTCCTTCCGCGCGTCTGCCTCCTTGCCTTGTACTTCCTGCTCGCTGGCAGCCTGAGCCGCATCTGGTACCTCAATGTCGGGTTGGCGGGAGTCCTGGTATTCGTCGGCGGGAAGATGCTCCTGGCGGCGGTCATCGCCGTACCGATCGGCGTGTCGCTGGCGGTCGTGGCGCTGCTGCTAGGGGCGTCGGTCGGCGCGTCGCTGCTGCCGGTTCACACCGGCCGCGTTAGGTCACCCGCCCGCACACCCAGGACCGGTCGCCGCGCTCGACGCCGAGCTGCCGTAATGCCACTAACCTGGTGGCAGTGTTATTCCGTTGCGCAACGGGCGCGTCCCGCGCGAGGGGGCGATGAAGCATCGGCTCCCCGGTAGCCCCCGACGGTCGCATCAACCTGCTCATCCGAGATCCCAGCCCTCCCCACCGTTGACGGCTGGGTCTGACAGACCCGCCGTCGGGCGGTATCGTAAGGGTCTGCGAGCGCGATGAGCCTCTACAAGCGGTGCAGTCGGACGACTTCCGGCCCGGTTCGGGCAGCACCAACTGGAAGGGACACGGCCGGCGCACGTGCGTGGGTACACAACCGGAATCCGGGATGTATCCAAGGGGAGCGCGCGCAAGCGTCGTTCTTACGCCCGCTGACTCGACGTGACCGCGGCCGAGCGCGCCCGATGTAAACCGAGCCACACGCGGGAGGTGTTCGGGCAGCGGCGGTTCGGGACTACAATTGCGGGCGGGCGAGGAGGGCACCGTGGTCGACATTGACCATCAAGTAGCGTACTGGCGTGACGGCGCGCGCGAGGAATGGCAGGTGGCTGAGGAGTTGCTCGAGAGGGGGCGCATCAGGCACGCATTGTTCTTCACGCACCTGGCGGTCGAGAAGGCGCTCAAGGCCCGCGTCTGCCGACAGACAAACGACTTGGCGCCGCGAACCCACAATCTCGTACGACTGGCGGAAGTCGCCGGCCTCCACCCAGGAACGGAGCGGTTGCGCGTCCTCACTCGCTTGAATGACTTCTGTCAGGCCGGCCGGTATCCTGAAACCCCGGGGCCGACGCTCACTGCGGAACAGGCGCGACAGCACGTCGCCGACGCCAGCGAGGTGTTTCAGTGGCTGATGAACGAGTAGTCGCCTCGATTAAGCGGTACCTACGAACGCTGCAGAGCGAGTTCGGTCTCGACGCGCGGGCGGCTGTGCTGTTCGGCTCGTATGCTCGGGGCGGCGCCGACGAGTGGAGTGACATCGACCTCGTGGTGCTTGCCGGTCGTTTCGACAGGGAGATTACTCGTCAGGACGTTGAGCTGCTCTGGTGGGTCGCGGCCAAGACCGATAGTCGCATCGAGCCGATTGCCTGTGGCGAACGCCAGTGGGTGGAAGACGACAAGAGCGCAATCCTCGAATTCGCCCGGCGAGAGGGGCAGGTGATCCTCCCCGATGCTGCGTGAGCAGCGAGTCCTGCTCGCGGTTCCTCGTCTCCGTCGCCACAATGTCTCCACAACCGGGGTCGATCCGAGGGGATTCGGGCGGACGTCAGCGAACAACGAGGCGGCTGAAAAGGCTCGATCCATCAAGCACTTATGACCAGAAGCGCCACGCCATCAACCAGTTAGCGGGACGTGCTCGATAGATTTCGACTCCCGCCGCCTCCAGACTTCGCTCACCCTCGGCTTGCCCGACCCTCGGGTGAGCTTCGTCTGGGCAAGCCAGACTAG
>JADGOB010000029.1 GCA_017883185.1 Acidobacteriota bacterium | reverse complement strand
GCGGCCGGACGTCGGGTGCCGGCGGCGGATCGCGGCGGAGCTGAGCGGCGTGACGGACACCGTAACGCGCGCACCACGGCCAAGGTGCTGCGCGCGTCGGCAGGCGTGGCGGCGGCATACGTCATCTTGACGAGGCCGCCGCTCCCACGCTTGGCCTCGACGGCCACCATGTTCTCGAACCGGGACGCCGGCTCGTCGATGATCGCGGAGTCGAGGAGGTACATCTTCCGCGCCTTCTGGGTTGCCCGGGCTACCCTGCGCGTCCACGGGGCTATGGAAAACGCCAGGTAGAACCGCTCGAAGGCGTCGAGCCAGTTCCTCCCGGCCACCCCGCCTCACCCCTTCACGCCCGACAGGTCGCACGGCAGCCGGCCCCACCGACGCCATCGCGACCGTGGCCTGAACGCGTCGGCAGGATCGGCCGATACAGATCACGATAGCGATGCATGTGGAGTGTTACGGCGCCACGTTGCCCGAGGATAGCAGGCAGCACACCGAGAACCAGGACGCCTTCGCCATCGTCCGGGCCCCGGTGGTCACGGCGGTCGTGTGCGATGGCGCCGGAAACGCGCAGTTGGTCGCCAGGCGCGTCACCGGCCTCTTCGAACTCTGGCTGGCCGAGACCACGCTTGGGCAGATGCTGGCCGCCGACCTGTGGCCGCACTGGGTCCGCCTGGCCGACTCGGCGCTGCTTGGCGGCTCGGAAAGCACCCTTGCGGCGATCAGCATGGTCGGCAGCGAGGCGCGCGGCGTGGTGGTCGGTGACTCGCGCATCTACCTGCTGCCCGAAGACGGCGGCTGCCGGCTTCTCGCCGAGCCGCTGTCGAAGGCCCGCCTGGGAAGCGGCGACGTCCAGCCTACGTCGGTGCGGCACCACATGGCTTCCCACGACATGCTCCTGATCGTGACGGATGGCGCGTGGACGCCGCTCGGGCCGGCACGCCTCGATCGCGCCGCGCGCAAGGCCGCCCTCGGGCACCTCTCCGACGTGCCCCCCGCCATCCTGGAGGCCGCCGGCCAGCACGGTCGGGCCGACGATATGACAGCCATGGCCATCCGCCTCGCGTTCCAGTAGCGTGGCTCCGCCTCAAACCGCCAAGAGGCGTGTCGCCAGCGATCCGCGGATCGTCACGACTCGCCCTGCGGCTCACGCCGGGCCAGCCGAGCCCGCCAGCTGTGGCGCGAAGCGCCGACCTTGCCGGGTGCGGGTGATTCCGCGTGACGATTGAACACTCACGAACCTGCCGCCTGCCTGGCCCCGGAGGTCACGATGAAACGCCCCGCGCTGCTGCTCGTGCGACTGGCCACGCTCGTCACCCTCGCCGTCCTCGCCGTCAGCCATCCGGCTGCCCGCCAGGACGCCGCGGCGCAGGCGGCGGCGCGCTTCGACGTGCGCGACGTGATGGTCGCGGCCCGTGACGGCGTCAAGCTGCACACGAAGATCTTCGTCCCGAAAGGCACGCGCGAGCCGCTGCCGTTCATCTTCCTGCGCACGCCATACGGTGTCAACGATGCGGGCAACGGCTTTGCGAGGCCGCTGAAGGAATTGGCCGCCGAGGGGTACATCTTCGTGTTCCAGGACATCCGCGGCCGGTTCAAGTCGGAAGGCACCTTCGTCATGCAGCGGCCCGCGCGGGCCCCGGGTGACGCGAAGGCGATCGACGAGGGCACGGATACCTACGACACGATCGAGTGGCTGCTGAAGAACATCCAGCCGAACAACGGGCGGGTGGGGATGCTGGGCGTGTCGTACGACGGGTGGACCACCGCCATGGCGACGCTCGAGCCGCACCCGGCGCTGAAGGCCGTCTCGCCGCAGGCCTCGCCCGCCGACATGTGGCTCGGCGACGACTTCCACCACAACGGCGCGTTTCGCCTGAGCTACGGCTTCGAGTACGCCGCGATGATGGAGACGACGAAGGAGAGCACGAACTTCGCCTTCGACCGCTACGACACCTACCAGTGGTACCTGGCGCTCGGGCCGCTCTCCAACGTCAACGCGAAGTACCTCGGGGGCAAGATCCCGACGTGGAACGACTACGTGGCGCACCCGGACTACGACGCGTTCTGGAAACGGCAGACGCTCGTGCCGTCCATCCGCGACGTCAAAGTCCCGACCCTGAGCGTCGCCGGCTGGTGGGACCAGGAGGACTTCTACGGGCCGATGCGCATCTACGACGCGCTCGAGAAGTTCGACGCCGCGAAGCACCTCAGCTACGTCGTCGTCGGGCCGTGGAACCACGGCGGGTGGAACGGGGCGCAGGGCCAGACGCTCGGCGCGATCGACTTCGGCAGCGCGACCTCGACGTACTTCCGCGAGCAGGTGCAGGCGCCGTGGTTCGCCTACTGGCTGAAGGACAAGGGCCAGCTCTCGCAGCCCGAGGCGCTGACGTTCGAGGGCGGCACCAACCAGTGGCGCAAGTGGAACGCCTGGCCGCCGAAGCAGGACACCACGGATCGCTACCTCTACTTCCACGCGGGCGGCCGGCTGTCGTTCGACTCGCCCGACGCGACCGCGGCCGATGCCGACGGGTTCGACAGCTACGTCTCGGACCCGACCCACCCGGTCCCATACCGCCACCGGCCCATCCAGGCGACGTATTTCCCGGGCGGCTCCGGGTGGAGTACGTGGCTGCTCGAGGACCAGCGCTTCGTGACCGATCGCGACGACGTGCTGAGCTGGGAGACGGACCCGCTGGACGCGGACGTGGCCGTGGCCGGCGAGATCGTGGCGAACCTGTTCGCCTCGACCACCGGCACCGACAGCGACTGGATCGTGAAGCTGATCGACGTCTACCCGGAAGATCTGCCGTCGAACTGGACGCTCGCGGGCTGGCAGTTGATGGTGTCCAACGAGGTGTTCCGCGCCCGGTACCTGAAGGGGTTCGATCAGCCGGCGCCGCTCGTCGCCGGCCAGGTGACGCCGGTGCGGTTCAGCCTCCACACGCAGGACTACTGCTTCCGCAAGGGGCACCGCATCATGGTCCAGGTGCAGAGCAGCTGGTTCCCGCTGATCGACCGGAACCCGCAGACGTTCGTGCCGAACATCTTCAAGGCCCGCGAGTCGGACTACCGCACGGCCACGCAACGCATCTATCGGTCGGCGGCCCACCCGTCGCACGTCACCGTGCCGGTCGTGAAGAAGTAAGTGGCGCTGCGGAGACGTTGTCGTCGAAGGTCACCGTGAACGTGCACCGGTCAGCCGCTCGTACTCCTCCTGCTGCCCCCCTCGGCCGACACGCGCTGGTGGAAGTAGCCCTGCGGGCACATGAACCCGATCCCCTGGCATCCTATCTGCGCGTTGGGACTGCGCGTCGGGACGGTCCGTCAATGCCCGCGCGATGGTATACTCAGCCGCTGTCGCGTCGGGTGGGGGCCTGGATCGGGCTGCCGCCGGCCGCCTTCCGGGAGTGTGTCATGAGCAGGATCAACCGTCGGCAGTTCGTGCAGACTGGGGCCGCGGTGGCCGTGGCGGCGGCGGCCCCGAAGAGCGTGTTCGGGCAGGCGCCGACCGTGATGACGCCGAAGAGTGTGAAGCCGCTCGTCGTGGCGTCGGCCAACGGCAACCGTTTCAAGAACGGCGGCACCCAGACAGCGGTCGAGAAGGCGTTTGCGATGATCACGTCGGGCGCCGACGTTCTCGACGCCGTCATCGCCGGCGTTAACATCGTCGAACTCGACCCGCTCGACACCAGTGTGGGCTTCGGCGGCCTGCCGAACGCCGATGGCGTCGTGCAACTCGACTCGTGCTGCATGCACGGACCAAAGAAGCGCGCCGGCGGCGTGGCCGAGATCGAAGGCGTCAAGACGCCGTCGCTCGTCGGGAAGGCCGTCGCCGACCTCACCGACCACCACCTGATCGTCGGGCAGGGCGCCCAGGAGTTTGCCCGCAACCTGGGCTTCGAGGTCGTTCCCGACCTCAACACCGACACCTCGCGCAAGGCGTGGCTCGAGTGGAAGCGCCGCACGGATCCGTTGCACTACCTCACGCCGGCGGACCGCGCCCTCGAGGTCAAGAAGATCAGCCTGGCCGTGATGCGGGAGTTCGGTTTCGACCCGGCGCACTACTACGGGACGATCAACTGCGACGGGCTCAGCCCCAAGGGGGAGATCTGCGGCGTCACGACGACGAGCGGCCTGGCGTGGAAGATCCCGGGGCGGACGGGCGACTCGCCGATCCTCGGCGCGGGGCTCTATCTGGACAACGAGGTGGGCGCGGCTGGCTCGACGGGGCGCGGCGAGGCGAACCTCTACAACCTGTGCTCGTACCTCATCGTCGAGAACATGCGCCGCGGGATGCACCCGAAGGACGCGGGCCTCGACGCGTTGAAGCGGATCCAGTCGAACACGATCGAGAAGCGCCTGCTGAACGACCGCGGCCTGCCGAACTTCTCGATCAACTTCTACATACTCAACGCGAAGGGTGAGCACGCTGGCGTCGGTATGTACGCGGCCACCTATGCGGTGTGCACCGAGAACGGCGCGCAGACGCTGCCCGTGGAGCCGCTGCTCCAGGGACGCGCGGACCAGTAGCCGGGTGGGCGCTCCCGGCTATCGCGCCTGGCCGGCCGGGGCCGGAGATCGTCCACTCCTGGGACCGCGCCGAATCGGCACGTCGTCTCACAAGACAGACTCTGCAGTAGTATAATCAGCCGTCATCGGCCCTACAGCGAAGATCCGCGACGGCCGTCTGTCCGATCTCGGCGGTTCGACGCGGAGCTTTGCTGGGCTGCCCCTGGAGATACCCGCCATGATTCAACGAAGCTTGCTTGCACTGGTCACCCTCATCGCCATCGCGTGCACGGCCGTGGCCGCGCAGAACCTGTCACCGATCAAGTTGCCGGCACCGCAGACCGACGGCGGGAAGCCGCTGATGCAGGTGCTGAAGGCGCGGCAGTCGGCCCGCGAGTACGGCAGCGAGAAGCTGCCGCCGCAGGTGCTGTCCAACCTGCTCTGGGCCGCCTGGGGCATCAACCGGCCTGATGGTCACCGCACCGCGCCGTCAGCGAGCAACAAGCAGGAGATCGACGTCTATGTGGTGATGCCGGAAGGCGCCTACATCTACGACGCAAAGGCGCACGCCCTCAACCCCGTCGCGTCCGGCGACCTGCGCGCCGTCACGGGCACGCAGCCTTTCCCGGCCACGGCCGCGCTCAACCTCGTCTACGTGGCCGACATGACGAAGGCCGGCCGTCCGGCCACGGACCCGCAGCAGGCCATGAACGTCGGCGCTGATGCCGGGTTCATCTCGGCCAACGCCTACCTCTACTGCGCGTCGGAAGGCCTCGCGACGGTGGCGCGCGCGTCGGTGGACAAGGGTGCGCTTGGCAAGGCGCTGAAGCTGCGCGAGACGCAAGTCATCGTGCTCGCGCAGTCGGTCGGGTACCCGAAGAAGTAGCGCGCCGGCCGGCGGCTTGCGGCCGGCACGGCGCAGCTTCGCCACGTGACCGTCGCATTCACACTGGCTCCTGGGGATGCAACGAGAGATCGACGTGCGGGTGTGTCGCGCCAGCAAGGCCGCAGGTCGCCAGGCGCAAGCCCGTCTAGGTGGTGCCGCCCGCCCAGATGTCGCCAACCGTGAACCCCTCGGGGAACGGGTCCTCGGCGTCCACGACGTACTGCGCGAAGCCGGTGATCCACGCCCGCCCGCTGATCGTCGGCACCACGGCTTTGTAGGGGCCGACGGTGGTCTCTTCCACGAGTCGGCCGGTGAAAATCGTGCCCAGGATCCCCTCGTGGTGAAAGTCCCGCTGGAGCGGCAGGGCGCCCTTGGCGTGGAGTACCGCCATCTTCGCGCACGTCCCGGTGCCGCACGGTGACCGGTCGATCGCGCCGGTCCACGTCGCCGGGCGTTCCCAGTCGAGCTTTCCGGTGGAGACAATCACCGCGTTCTTCAGGTGGGCGCCCTCGGCGCTGGGCGGCCCGGACAGTTGGGCGATCGTGACGCCGACGATCTCCGGATTTTGCGGGTGCACGACGGGCAACTGCTCCGCGGTGGCGGCCTTGATCATCTCGCCGATGCGCACGATGTCGCGCCCCTCATCCGGCGTGAGCCGCAGGCCGAACGGCGCGGCGTCGGCCATGACGTAGAACATCCCGCCCCACGCGACATCGACGGTGACGGCGCCGAGGTGCGGCACTTCGATCGTCTTGTCCAGGTGCACAGCAAAGGCCGGCACGTTCTGAAACGTCACCTTCGTGACCTTGCCGTTCGAACACTCGGCCCGCACGCCGACGAGGCCGGCCGGCGCCTCCAGCACCAGGTCTGTGACCGGCTCGCGCATGGGGACCATGCCGGTCTCGAGGAGCGCGGTCGTTACGCAGATCGTGTTGGTGCCCGACATCGGCGGGTACTCGACCTGCTCCATGATGACGAACCCCGCGTCGGCCTCGGGGCGGGTTGGCGGGAGGATGAGATTGCAGTTGGCGGCCGGGTAGCCGCGCGGCTCGCGCAGCATCCGCTTGCGCAGGTCGTCCTGGTGCTGTTCGAGATACTTCATCTTCTCGAACATCGTCCGGCCCGGTACATCCCGCACGCCGCCGACAATCACGCGCCCCGGTTCACCGCACGCATGGAGATCGACGGCAAAGATCATGTTCGACAATCGCATCAGGGCCCCTCGAATC
The DNA here is from genome assembly GCA_017883185.1 of Acidobacteriota bacterium. Lineage (GTDB taxonomy): Bacteria > Acidobacteriota > Vicinamibacteria > Vicinamibacterales > Fen-181 > FEN-299. The sequence continues at coordinate 28,573 of JADGOB010000029.1, read as the reverse complement.
TGGTGTGAGACGGCGCTCACGGAAAGCGGATCTTACAACCACAAAGAACACAACCACAAAGAACATAGAGAGCACGGACACGATCACGCGTGACGCTGCTTCGAGCCGACCGCGCTACAGCCCCGCTTTCTTCATCACCCGCGCGATGTCGAAATCGGCCGACCGGGGTTTGCGCGCGCACAACGCGTTGGCCTCCGCGTCGTCCACGAACTGTTCCTTCACCGGGTCCCAGGTCAGCTTCCGCCCCAGCTTCATCCCGATCCACGCCGCCGCGCACGCCTCCAGGCTTCGCGCCGACTGATCGATCGGCGCGATCGGATCGTGCCTGGACACAATCGACGCCAGCCAGTTCAGGTAGTGGTCGCTGCTGGCCGGCCACCGCTTGTCGGTCGCCCCGAGCTGGGCGGTCAGGATGCGCGCGCTGCTCGCGTTGAGCGCCTTGCTCGCGTCTGCCTGGTTCGCGGCCTTCGGGTCACTGGCCGTCACTTGCTCCGCGCCGCGAGCGCAGAACACCCAGCCCTCGGTGCCCTCGAACCGGATGCCGTTCGGGAAGGTGTCGTCCATCACGACCAGCACGCCGTTCGGATACATCATCTCGACGTGGTACGTGTAGTGGACCGTCCAGACGTCGTCGGTCATGAACGTCGCGCGCGCCTCGATCGTGGTCGGGCCGCTCAACTCCATCCCGATGCCCCAGTGCGCGATGTCCACGTGGTGCGCGCCCCAGTTGGTGATCATCCCGAGGCCGAAATCCTCGGTCGTGATCCAGCCCGGGCGGCCATAGCCCTCCTGCGGATGGACACGGGCCTCCATGTACGGCTGCTGCGGTGCGGGCCCCAGCCATCGCTCGAAGTCGAGATTCGCGGGGACCGGCTCGGGAGCCGGCGCCTTCTTCTTCGGCTGGTCCTGTCCGATCCCGATCTGCACCGTTTTCACCTGGCCGATCCGCCCGTTGCGCACCGCCTCGCTGGCCACGCGGAAGGTGTTCCACGGCTTTGAGGATCGTTGCTGGCTGCCGGTCTGCAGGATCCGGCTCTTGGCGCGCACAGCCGTCCGCAACGCGATCGCCTCGGCGATGCCATAGGTCACCGGCTTCTGGACGTAGAGGTCCTTGCCCGCGATGGCCGCCTCGACCGCGACCAGAGCGTGCCAGTGGTCCGGCACCGACACGATCACCGCGTCGATATCCGACCGCGCCAGCACCTCTTTGTAGTCGCGATACGCCTTCACGTCCACCCGGCTCTCGCCCTTGCCCTTGTAGAACCGCTCGACCTCGCTGCGCGCCGCTTCCAGCCGCTTCGAGTCGAGGTCGCAGACCGCCACCATCCGGCAGAGGTCGTGCTTCATCGTGGCGCGCATGTCATCGCTGCCCATGCGCCCGCATCCGATCTGCGCGACGGCGATCCGGCGGCTCGGCGGCGTCTGCTCGCCGAACAGATACGTCCGCGGGAGGAACGTCGGTACGAGGAGGCCGGCCGAACCGGCCACGGACGTCTTGATGAAACGACGACGAGAGGAGTTCGTCATTGGATCTCCTTGATCTTGATGGAGCGGAACGACACGCGGTTGCCGTGGTCCTGCAGGAGAATGTGCCCCTTCGGCGCCTCGCCGAACGATGGCCAGGCCGTGTACTTGCTGTGGTCCACGAGCGCCCGCCACATCTGCGTGCCGCGCTCGTACTCCACGGTCTTGAACCCGTTCAGCCAGTGTTCGACGTGCGGTCCTTTCACGACGATGCGTGCGCGGTTCCACTCGCCGACGCCATTGAACCGGATGTTCCTGGGCGGGATCAGGTCGTAGAGCCCGGCCAGCTTCCGGTTGCCGTTCATGCCCGCCTTCGCGTCCGGGTGCACCTCATCGTCCAGGATCTGGAACTCGCAGCCAATCGCGGAGCCTTCGCCCTTATTGAGCTCGGTGTCCACGAAGTACTTGACGCCGCTGTTGGCGCCCTTCGAGATGTTGAACTCGACGATCAGTTCGAAGTTGGCGTACTGGCTCGCGCTGACGATGTCGCCGCCCGCTGCAGACTCGCGCCCCTCGCCGTCGAGCACCGTGAGGAGGCCGTCGCGGATCTCCCACCCGCTCGCCGGGAACCGGTCCAGCTTCGCGCCCCTCCAGCCGGCCGTCGTCTTGCCGTCCCACAGGAGCTTCCAGCCGTCGCGAGCCTCGCGCGCGGTCACCGTGTTCGGGATGCTGCGGACCTGGACGCCGCTGTTCATGTCCGACTCGACCTTCACCTCGTACTCGAGGATGAAGTCGCCGAACGTCTCCTTCGTGCACAGGAAGCTGTTCGGGGAGGTGATCACCGTGGGTCCGACGATGGCGCCGTCTTCCACGGTGAACGGCGCGGTGCCGTTGCAGGCGTACCACCCGTCAAGCGTCTTGCCGTCGAACAATTGACGCCAGCTGTCTTGCCCCGTCAACGGGACGATGACCACGGCGATCGTCAACGCGACCATCCAGACCCTCTTCATGCGGGATTCCTCCTCCATGCGGCCTTGGCTCCACCCGAATTATTGATCACCTTTTCGCGCCTCGTCGCGACTCCCGCCGATTGCGTCGAATCGCTCCGGCTTGTAGACTCTCGGAAGGCACTTTCCTTTTCCCACCATGGACGACAGGCAGAGTGGAGTGGCAGCATGCCCGGCACTCTCGGCCATTCTCTCGGACGGGCTTGGGTTCGTTACGGTGCGGCCTTGTTGGTCGTCATCGTCGCGTTCCTGCTGCGCCAGGCGATCGTCGATGCCCTGGGGCCCGGGATTCCGCCCTATCTGACCTTCTACCCTGCGGTCATGCTCGCGGCCCTGTTCTTCGGCTTCGGGGCAGGGATGACCGCCACGCTGCTGGCCGCGGCGTTGGCAGCCTACTGGATGCTGCCACCGGGCCGGAGCTTTGCGATCGCCGATCCGTCCGAACTCGCGGGCCTGGGGCTTTTCGTCGTCGTCGGCCTGTCGGCGGCGATCGTCTCCGAGTGGCATCGCCGGACCAGGGTGCGGGCGGCGGAGTTCGAAACGCGCGTGGCGGCACAGCGGGGGCAAGAGGCGCAGCGGGACGCCGAGACGCGGATCCGAGACGAGGCCAGGGCGTCCCTGGAGCGGGAGAAGTCGGTGTTCCAGGCCGTCGTCAACGGTGCGAGGAACAGCCACCTGATCTACCTGGATCGCGACTTCAACTTCGTCCGGGTGAACGAGGCCTACGCCGCCAGCTGCGGCTACACGCCAGAGGCGATGGTTGGCAAGAACCACTTCGCCGTGTACCCGCACGAGGAGAATCAGGCGATCTTCACGCGCGTACGGGATACCGGGATCCCCGTCGAGTTCCACGATAAGCCGTTTGTGTTTCCCGATCAGCCCGAGCGGGGGACCACCTACTGGGACTGGACGCTGCGGCCCGTGAACGACCGGGAAGGGCGCGTCGAAGGTCTGGTCTTCTCCCAGGTCGAGACGACCGAGCGCAAGCGCGCCGAGTTGACGCTGCTGGAGGCCGACCGGAGGAAGAGCGAGTTCCTGGCCACCTTGTCCCACGAGCTGCGGAATCCGCTCGCGCCTATCCGCTATGCGTTCGACCTGCTCGCCCACGAGCCGGATGCCGAGACGACGGTGCGGGCGCGGGCGGTGATCGACCGGCAACTGCGCCACCTCGTGCGACTGGTGGACGACCTGCTCGACGTGACCCGCATCGGGAGCAACAAGCTCCAGTTGCGCAAGCAGGTGCTTCTGCTGACCAACGTGATGCAGCAGGCGATGGAGGCGGCGGCGCCGAACATCGAGCGTGGCGGCCACGAACTGGTGGTCCTGCCTGCCGCCGAAGACGTCTGGTTGGATGGCGATCCCGACCGCCTGGTCCAGGTGCTCACCAACTTATTGAACAACGCCGCGAAGTTCACGCCGCCGTGCGGAAAGGTGACGGTGAAGGCAGAGGCCTCAGACAGCGAGGTCGCCATCTCGGTGACCGACAACGGGATTGGCATCAGGCCCGAGGACCAGGGTCGCGTGTTCGACATGTTCATCCAGGCGAGCGACGCGGGGCAGGGCGGATTGGGGATCGGCCTGGCGCTGGTTCGCGGCACGGTCGAACTGCACGGTGGCAGCGTCGAGGTTCACAGCGACGGCCCGGGGCGCGGATGCGAGTTTGTCGTTCGACTGCCCAGGGCCCGGGCGCCCGAGGCGTCCGCCGCTGCGGGAGCCGAACCCGATCAGTCGCCGAGCCGGCGAATCCTGGTGGTTGACGACAGCGCCGACGCTGCCGACATGATGCGAACCCTGCTCGAGTTGCACGGGCACGAGGTCCGCGTGGCCTACGATGGATTCACCGCCCTGGCCGTCGCCGCCGAATTCCGCCCCGACATCGGTCTCTTCGACATCGGCCTGCCGACCATGAGCGGCCACGAACTGGCCCGCCGGGTGCGCGAAGACCCGCGAACCCGCGCCATGTACCTCATCGCGGTCACGGGATGGGGCCAGGAGGAGGACCGGCAGCGTTCGCGCCAGCACGGCTTCGATGCCCACCTGACGAAGCCCGCCGACCACGACGCGATCCGCCGCCTGGTGGCCGGGGCCGCAAAGCGTTAGCATACAGATTGGGTTCTGAAACCACTCGTAGGCAGTCGTTGTCAGTTTCCAGTGGCCAGTGGTCAGTGTGTCACGCGTGATTGACTGGCGACTGACAACTGGCTACTGACAACTGTCTACCGTCCCAGCATTTCCAGCGCGACGCTCGTCATCAGCCGCACGCCGAGCGGCAGCACCTTCTCGTCGATGTCGAAGCGCGCATTGTGATGCGGGTACGGCCGTCCATCTCCCATGCCCAGCATCGCGAACGCGCCCGGCACGTGCTGCAGGTAGTAGGCGAAGTCCTCGCCGCCCATCACCGGTGCAATCTTCTTCACGCGCTCGGCCCCGAATTCCCGCGACGCGACGCGGGCGACCAGGTCGGCCGACGCCGGGTCGTTGAGTACCGGTGGGTATCCATCGTTGTAGGCAAACTGGGCGGTCGCGCCGAAAAGGGCGCAGGTGGATTCGCACACCTCGCGCAGCCGCTGTTTCACCTGGCGTTGCGTGGGCAGGTCGAGTGTCCGCACGGTCCCGGTCATCGTCACCGAGTCGGGGATGATGTTGTGAATCCGGCCGCCGTGAATCGTCGTGAACGAGACGACCACCGGCTGGAGCGGATCCGCAAAGCGGCTGACGATGGTCTGGGCGGCGACGACCACGTGCGACGCGACCACGACGGGATCCACCGTGACGTTCGGCTGCGACGCGTGCCCCCCCATTCCCTGGATGACCACCTCGAACTCGTCCGCCTGCGCCATCATCGCGCCCGCGCGCACGCCGACGATCCCCGTCGGGAGCGGTTGCCACAGGTGGAGGCCAAAAATGCTGTTCACGCCGTCGAGCGCCCCCTCCTCGATCATGATCGGAGCGCCGCCGGGCGGGTTCTCTTCGGAGGGCTGGAACAGGAACACCACCGTGCCCGGCAGCGTGTCGCGTCGGGCAACGAGCGCCTTCACCGCGCCCATCAGGATCGCCATGTGGCCGTCGTGGCCGCAGGCGTGCATCACGCCGATGTTTTCCGACTGGTAGTCGTGGTCGGCGATCTCCGCGACGGGCAGCGCATCCATGTCGGCACGAAGGGCGACGGTGCGGCCCGGGCGCCCGCCGCGCAGCACCCCGCGGAGACCGGTGCGACCACACTGCCGGACCTCGACACCCGACGCCTCCAGGAACGCCCTGACGACGCTCGACGTGCGGCGCTCCTCGAACCCCAGTTCCGGGTGCCGGTGGAAGTCGCGGCGCCACTCAACCAGCGCGCCAGCCATCAACTCGATGTCACCCGCCAGGTTCCCCATGTTCCCCTCCGAATTTCAATTGTGTAATGGGGTCAGGTCTTGGATCGTGAATTTTGCGATGATTCAAGACCTGCCCCCAGGTGGCAGACAGGAGCGTGACGAGGGCGTTGACCAGCAGGCCGACAAAACCGGCGTTCATACCCAGGAACGGGTCGTGCCCGCTCCAGATCAGGGACACCACGACGGCTTCCCCGGCCACCAGGCCGAAGATCACCGGACGGGCCGTGATCCGGCGGACGAAGACGCCGAGCACGATGCCGGGGAAGAACTGCGCGATGCCGTCGTACCCGAAGATCAGCAGCTTGACCAGCTCGTTCGGCGACCAGAGCGCCAGGATCAGCGCCACTACGGCGATGAGCAGCATGAACCCGCGCGAAGCGCGCATCAACTGTTCTTCGCTGACGGCGCCGCCCCTCAAGGGCCGGTAGATGTTCTTGGCCGTCAGCGTGGACGCCACCAGCAGGAGCATCGACGCCGGCACCATCGCCGTCACCGCGCCAGCGCCCCCGACAAGGCCGGCAAACCATGCCGGGTAGCTCCGCATGACGAGGGCCAGCAGCGCCGTGTCGGGGTTCTTCAGGCCTGGCATCACCAGCAGGGCGGTGAAGCCGACGAAGAACACCAGCAGGATCGGCAGCTGGTAGAGCGGCATGATGACCGCGTTGCGCTTGATGGTGCGCTCGTCCTTCGCCGAGAAGGCCGACGCGAACATGTGCGGCCAGCAGTAGAACCCGACCCCGGTCAGCAGGATCGTGCTGATCACCCAGCCCACGCCCATCGTCGTGGTGCCGCCGGGGAAGGTGAGATGGCTCGGGTGCCGGCGGACCAGCTCGGACAGCATCTGGCCGACGCTGCCGAAGTACATCGACGGCAGGCCGATCCCGATGATCACCACCACGACGACCATCGTGATGTCCTTGATGATCGCCACCCAGGCGATCCCCTGCAGGCCGCTCGTGTAGACGAACACGCACGTGAGCGCGAACGCCACAATGATCGCCACCTCGGACGCGATAGCCCCACCGCTCGCGGTGTGGACGATCAGCCCGAGGCCGGCCAGCTGCAACTGCAGGTAGGGGACGATCGACACGACGCCGATCAGCGCGACGAGGCCGGCCAGCGCCGGGCTGTTGTAGCGCGCGAGGAAGAAGTCGGGCTGCGTGTGCAGGCCAAGACTCTTGGCCATCCGCCACAGCGGAGGCAGCAGGAAGAACGAGATGATGTAGCCGATCGTGCCGTAAGCCAGGATGTAGAACGACGGCGCGCCGCGCGAGTAGGCCCATCCGCTGGCGCCCAGGAACGTGAACGTCGTGTAGATCTCGCCGGCCATCAGGAGCCAGACGAGGATCACGCCAAATTGGCGACCGCCGACGCTCCACCGCTCGAGGTTCATCGCGCCACGCCCACGGCCGATGACGCCGACCACCGTCGAGACGAGGATGAAGGCCAGGATGACGAGGAGAGGAGTGGTCACCGCCCGTCTCCGTCTTCCGCCGCCGAGGTTGAGCGATCGAGGAGATACGCCAGCCCCAGGAACGCCGGGGTCACGAGCACCCAGCCGAGGATCCAGGCGAGCAGGAACGGCAGGCCGAAGACGATCGGCTCGAGCCGGTTCACGAACGGCAGGCCGGCCACGAGGGCCACAGCGGGTGTGAGGGCCGGAACAAGGGCAAGTCGGAAGCGTATAGGCATGTCTGTCCGCGCGATGTTTCACCCTCAGGCGCCGGGTGTCAAGGGGCGAGGCGGCCGCTGAGAGTAGAATGCCCACAGTATGGCGACATGGAGACGGCGGCTGTGCCTGGCGGTGTGCCTGCTGGTGGCATTCGCGATGTCCGCGGCGGCCCAGCAGCGGCGTGCCACGGTGCGTGAGTACAGGAAGGTCTTCCGCACCTACCCGTATTCCGATCCCAACCCGGTCCCGGTGGTGGGCCGGATCTATCCCTACTTCAGGTTCGAGGGATACACCGATCAACCGGTCGATCGGGAGTGGACGGTGGTCGAACTGGAGAACGACTACCTCAGGGTGACCATCCTGCCCGAGATCGGCGGGAAGATTTGGTCGGCGGTGGAGAAATCCACCGGCCGCTCGTTCATCTACAACAACCAGGTCGTGAAGTTTCGCGACATCGCGATGCGCGGGCCGTGGACGAGTGGCGGGATCGAGCCGAACTACGGCATCATCGGCCACACGCCGAACTGCGCCACGCCCGTGGACTACCTCGCGCGCACCGGGTCGGACGGCAGCGCGACGGTCGTCATCGGCGTGCTCGACCTGCTGACCCGCACGCCCTGGCGCCTGGAGGTCACGCTTCCACCCGACAAGGCGTACTTCACCACGCGGTCGTTCTGGCACAACGCGACGCCACTCGAGCAGCCGTATTACACCTGGATGAACACCGGCATCAAGGCGGCCGGCAACCTCGAGCTGATCTACCCGGGGACGCACTACCTCGGGCACGGCGGGGAAGTGGCGCCGTGGCCAATCAACCCGGCCAACGGCAAGAACATCGCCTTCTACGAGCAGAACGACTTCGGGCCCTACAAGTCGTACCACGTGTTCGGCCGCTACTCGGACTTCTTCGGCGCCTACTGGCACGACGACGAGTTCGGGATGGGGCGCTACTCGACGCGCGACGACAAGCTGGGGAAGAAGGCGTGGATCTGGGGACTGTCGCGCCAGGGGATGATCTGGGAGAAGCTGCTCACCGACACCGACGGCCAGTACGTCGAGGTGCAGTCGGGACGGCTGTTCAACCAGGCGGCCGAGCAGAGCACCGTCACGCCGTTCAAGCACCGCGGGTTCGAGCCGTATTCCACCGACACGTGGACCGAGTACTGGTTCCCGGTGAAGGGCACCCGCGGTTTCGTGAAAGCCAACGAGCGCGGCGCGCTCAACGTGATTCTGCCCGGGACCCCGCGTCCCGCCGGCAGCAAGGGCGCCCCGCCGGCGACCAGCAACACGCTGGAGATCCGCTTTTCGCCGCTGCAACAGGTCAACGACACGTTGGAGGTCTTCGACGGCGACCGCGTCGTGTTCACCACGCGCCTGTCGCTCGAGCCGATGGAGACGTGGGTGCAGTCGATCGACGTGCGCGTGCCGGCGGATCGCCTCCGCGTGCGGATCGGGGACTGGCTCGACTACCGGCCGGTGGCGGACGACGAGCTGTCGCGGCCGCTCGAGTCGCCGAAGGACTTCGACTGGGAATCGGTCCAGGGACTGCACCTGAAAGGGAAGGAGTGGATGCGGCAGCGAGAGTACGTCCAGGCCCAGGCCGCGCTCGAGGCGTGCCTCCGCAAGGACCCGAACTACCTGCCCGCGCTGTCCGACCTCGCGATGGAGCGCTACCGGGCGATGGACTACCAGGGCGCGTGGGATCTCGCGCGCCGTGGACTGAGCATCGACACCTACGATCCGGCCTCGAATTATTACTACGGCCTGGCCTCCATCCGTCTTGGCCGGACGGTGGACGCGATGGACGGGTTCGAGGTGGCGGCCTCGTCGCCGGCGTTCCGTGCGGCGGCGTCGATCGAGCTGGCGCGAATCTACGTGAGGCGAGGCGACCTCGGGAAGGCGTCCGACTACGCAGACCGCAGCCGCCAGCTGAAGAGCGACAACCTGGAGGCGTTCCAACTCCTCTGCGTGATCACCCGCCTCCGGGGCGACCGGAATCCCTCGGTGACGCAGTTCGCTGCCAGCCCGGATCCGCTCAGCCACTTTTCGCGCTTCGAGCGGTACCTGATCCTGAAGGACGAGAAGAGCCGGCAGGAGTTCGTGAACGGAATCAGGAACGAGATGCCGCACGAGACGTTCCTGGAGCTGGCAGCCTGGTATCACGACCTCGGACGACTGCAGGAGGCGCGGCAGGTTCTGGAGTTGGCGCCGCCGAACGACGAGGTCCTGTACTGGCTGGCGTTCGTCCAGGACGCGCTTCGCGACCCCGCGTCCGCCGAAACGCTGCGTAAGGCCGACGCCGCCTCGCCGCGCCTGGTGTTCCCGTTCCGGTCCGAGAGTGCCGTTGTCTTCGACTGGGCGATGCGCCGCTCGAGCAACTGGCGCCCCAAGTACTACCTCGCGTTGATTCTCTGGAGCCGCAACGACACGGCGAGGGCGCGCGACCTCCTCGCGTCGTGCGGCACCGCGCCGGACTTCGCCCCGTTCTACGCCGCGCGCGCGAAGGCGTTCGAACCTGTCTCCCGCGACGCGTCGCTCGCCGACCTGCGGCACGCCGCCGAACTCGATCCCCGGGAGTGGCGCTTCGGCAAGCTGCTCGTCGAGCGGTACCTCGAGGACAAGGCGTTCGGCCAGGCGCTCGACACGGCGGACCGCTACTTCAAGGTGGCGCCGGCCAACTACATGCTCGGGATGCTGCACGCGAAGTCGCTGCTGCTCAATCGGCGCTTCGCCGACGCGAGCAGCGCGCTGGGACGCCTGAACGTCCTGCCCTACGAGGGCTCCACCGAGGCGAGGGCGCTCTATCGCGAAGCCGAACTGATGGTGGCGGTGGCGGAGATGATGGCGGGCCGTTCCGACGCGGCCCTCCGCCGCGTCACGGCCGCGCGCGACTGGCCCGAACACCTTGGCGCAGGCAAGCCGTACCCCGAGGACGTCGATGAGCGTCTCGAAGACTGGCTGGCCGCGCAGTGTCTCGAGAAGCAGGGACGATCCGCGGACGCGCGCGCGTTGCTCGAACGTCTCGCGACGTCGGGCCGGGCGAAGCCGGGTCTCGGCCGCCTGCTCGCCGCGCTCGCGGCGAAGGCCACCGGCGGCCAGGCCAGCGGCGAGCGGACGCTGGCCGAGTGGGCCGGGCAGCAATCCGATCCGCGCGTGGCCGACTGGGGGCGTCGCCTGTTTGCCGGCGAGCGGCCCGCATGGCCGGCCGGCGCGTCGTCGACCGAAGAATGGCGCGTCCTGGCGGAATGGATCGAGCGGTGAGACGTGGTATCCTCACCCGTTCCACCCAGCGCAATCTCGACACTCACACAACCGAGGTCTTCATGCGTCGAATCACCGGATCCACTTCACTCCTGATCGGATTGCTGTCCCTGACGATGTGGACGACGGTGGCCGCGCAACAGGCCAAGTCGCCCTACATCAAGGCGTCAGGGGCGGCCTACGGCAATGCTGATGCGATCACCCAGGACGAGCTGAAGAACTACGAATATTTCCTCGCCTCGGACCAGCTCGAGGGCCGCAATATTCCCTCGCGCGGCTACGACACGGCCGCACTCTACATTGCCAGCTATCTGAAAGAATGGGGCCTCAAGCCCGGCGGCAGCGCAACCGGCACCGACGGGCCGCTGCAGCCGTACCTGATGCCGTTCGAACTGGTGAGCAACCAGATTGACGGCCCGAACATGAAGCTCTCGCTGACGCTCCCGGCCTTTGGCCAGCGAGGGGGCCGTGGTGGCGCCGCCGCGCCAGCCGCGCCGACGGCCGGACGTGCTGCTGGCGCGACGACTGCGCCGCTCGCCGCGCCCCGCAGTTTCGAATACGGGAAGGACTGGACGGTGGGCGCCGGCGGCTTCGGCGGGCGAGGGGGCGGCGGCGCAGTCGCCACTGATCTCGCGTCGGTCCCGCTCGTCTTCGTCGGCAACGGCTACGTCATCAACAAGACGAACACCAATCCCTACCAGGGGACCGACGTCCGCGGGAAGGTGATGGTGGTCGCGGGCCAGCCGACCGAATTGGCCGCCGCGGCAGCCGCGGCCGGGGCGCGGGGCGCGGGCGGCGGCGGACGCGGGGGCGCGGCGAGCAATCCGATCGGCGTGGAGAATACCGATTTCACGACGCCCCAGGGCTACGCGGCAAAGAACGGCGCCGTCGCCATCATCATGATCCCGACCTTCCAGCAGTTGTCGGCGATGACATCGTCCACGGCTCCTCGCGCATCGCTCAACGGCCCGTCCTATCAGGTGGTCAAGTTCCAGGCCAACAGGCCGCCCGCGGTGCCAACGATCTCGGCTGGCATCGACATGATCAACGCGCTCTTCCAGGGTGAGAAGCTGACCGGTGTCCAGGTCTTCAACGGCGCGGCGGCAAACAGCAAGCTCGACTCGTTCGAGCTGAGCGCCGAGAAGAAGCTGTCGCTGAAGATCGCCGTCACGAGCGACAAGAACCAGACCAAGAACGTGATCGCGATGCTCGAGGGACGCGACCCGGTCCTGAAGAACGAATACGTGGTCATGAGTGCTCACCTTGACCACATCGGCCTGGCCACGCCCGACGCAAACGGAGACGCCGTCAACAACGGCGCCGACGACGACGCGTCGGGATGCGCCGCGCTGATGAGCATCGCCCGGGCGTACGCCGCCGGCGCCGCGAAGGGAATCCGCCCGAAGCGGACCATGATCTTCCTGTGGGTGGCCGGCGAAGAGAAGGGGCTCTGGGGTTCGCGGTACTTCAACCAGTTCCCGCCGGTCGACATCACAAAAGTCGTGGCCAACCTGAACATGGACATGGTGGGCCGCAGCAAGACGCCCGGCTACGTCGATCCGCAATCCTACAAGCTCGCCGACGTCAACGAGGTCTTCGTCGTCGGGCCTCGCGTCGCGAGCGACGAGCTGGGGAAGATCGTGCAGACGGTGAACAACAGCTACCTGAAGCTGAAGATCGGCGACTTCTACGACACGGTGGCGCCGGACGCGACGCACGACAACCTCGGGCCGGGCACGGCGGGCCAGAGGATCTTCTACCGGAGCGATCACTACAACTTCGTGAAGATGGGGATCCCAATCGCGTTCTTCTGCGATGGGCTTCACACCGACTATCACCGTGTGACCGACAGCCCGGAGAAACTCGACTACGACAAGATGGAAGCGGTGTCGAAGACGGTGTACGGGATCAGCTGGGTCCTGGGGAACTCCGCCACGCGGCCGAAGCTGAACGAGAAGCTGCCCGACCAACTCGTCAACGACATGAAGACAGCGAAAGAGCAGGGCTGGGGCAAGCTGACGCCGGTGATCGGTCCGCCCGCCAGATAGGGCAGACAAGACGCGTCCGCAAGTGGTGTCGCGGGTGTCCTCATGCTGACTCCTGACTGCTGACTTCTGCCTTCTGGCTACTTGAGTAGTTACGAACAATGGCTCGACCCCAGGCCGTTCAGCCGTCCATCCCGCCGGTGTCGCTCGTCGCGATCGGCAGCGCGCTTCCCCCACGCCGCATCTCCCAGTCCGAGGCGCTGGCCTGGGGTCTCGACCATGTGCCCATGACGCCGGTCACGCGGGAGTTGTACCGGCGCATCCTTGGGGACGGGGGCATCGCCACGCGCCACTTTGCGCTCGACGACCTGTCCGAGATCCTGGAAACCGATCACGACGTGATCCTTGCGCGGTTCGAGCGGTGGGCGGCCGAGCTGTCCAGCGCTTCGCTCGATCGGGCGCTTGTCCATGCCGGCCTCCACGCGAGCGCGGTGGATTTCCTGGCGGTGACCACCTGCACCGGCTACCTGTGCCCGGGCCTGAGCTCCTACGTGACGGAGCGCGCGGGGCTCCGCCCCGATGTGCGCCGGGTCGATCTGGTCGGCATGGGGTGCGGCGCCGCGCTGCCCGCGCTCGAGCAGGCGTGTCATTTCCTCGCCGCGCATCCCGGCGGCACGGCTGCCGTCGTGAGCACCGAGATCTGCAGCGCCGCGATCCTCCTCGGCGACGCGCCCGACCTTGTCGTCTCCAACGCCATCTTCGGGGACGGATCTGCGGCGGCGATCCTGCGCCGCGCCGATCACGTCGAGCCTGCGCGGGAGTCGTCACCCTGCCCGAGGTTTCTCGGCTTCAGGTCGCTGACGCTGCCCGAGTGGCGCGAGTCGCTGCGCTTCCGGACCGAGGGCGGGCACCTGCGCAACGTCCTGAGCCGCGACGTGCCGGTGCGCGCCGGTGTGGCGAGCCGGCGCCTGGTTCTCGAGTTGCTTGGCGAGTACGGCCTGGCGCCCGGGGACGTGGCCCACTGGGTGATGCACGCCGGCGGCCGGCTGATTCTGGACGCGGTGGAGCGCGCGCTGGAGTTGCCTGCCACCTCGCTCGACGCCGCGCGAGCCGTCCTGCACGACGTGGGGAATCTCTCGTCGCCGACGGTGCTGTTCGTCCTCGACGAGGAGCAGAAGCGTCGGCCGCCTCGACACGGCGACCTGGGCGTGATCAGCGCGTTCGGCGCCGGCTTCGCGGCCCACGCCGCGCTCGTGGAGTACTAGCCCGGATGCTGGGCGAGGTGCTCGCGCGCGCCCTTGGACTGGAACAGCGGTCGTCGGCCGAGGAGTTGATGGATACCGTGCCGTTGTCCGCGCCCGTCGTGGAAGAAACGCTGCGGTTCCTCGAGTTGACGAACCGTCGGTTCGGGGGCACCGCCATCGTCTTGCGGTACCTGCGGCGATGGCGCGCGAACTGGCCGGGCGATCGGGCGATCACCGTGCTGGATGTCGGGACGGGGGCGGCGGACATTCCCCGCGCGCTCGTGTCGTTTGCGCGTTCGGCCGGCGTGGAGATGCGGGTGACGGGCATCGACATCGCGCCCGATATCGCCGCCGTGGCGCGCGAACGTGTTCGTGACGTGTCGGAGATCACGATCGAGCAGGACGATCTCGATGCGGTCGCGGCGTCGGGCCGCCGGTTCGACTACGTGACCGCATCGCTCTTCCTTCACCACGTGCCGCCTTCGCGCGTCGGTGACGCGCTCCTGGCGATCGATCGCCTCTCCGCGCGCGGCGTGATCGTCGGCGACTTGCGGCGTGCGCCCGTCGCGCTCGCCGCCGTCGGCTTCCTTTCCGCCGTGGCCGGCAACGCGGTGGTCCGGCATGACGGACCGCTCTCGGTTCGACGCGCGTTCACCGTCCACGAGTTGGCGCGGCTGGCCGCGGGCCTCGGGCTGTCGTACCTCCAGGCGCGCCAGGAGGGCCCGTTCCGTCTCAGCCTCGCCGGGGAGAAGCCGCGCCGTGCATGACGTGCTGATCGTGGGGGCCGGCCCTGCCGGCCTGAGCGCCGCGCTCGCGCTGCGCCAGGCGGGTGCGGGCGTCACTGTTCTCGAGCAGCACCCGTCGCCCCCGCCTCGCGTCTGCGGCGCGTTCATCAATCCCGAGGGGGCGTCGCATCTCGAGGCGCTGGGCCTGATGGACCGCCTCTCTGATGTCGGAGCGGTGCCGGTCACCGAGGCGCGCGTCACGTGGCCCAACGGCGGGGACGCGGTCGTCCCTCTCGTGCGCGGCAACCGGGCGGGGCTGGCTGTGCCCCGGCCGACGCTCGAGCGCGTGATGGCGGACGCGGTGGCGGCGGCGGGCGGAACCGTTCGCTGGGGCGCGCGTGTCAGAGACGCCGCGCGTAGCGGGAACGACTGGTCGGTTGAGCTGGTGTCTGGCGTCACGCGTCGCACCCTGTCGGCGCCGTGGCTCGTGGTTGCCGACGGGCGGTTTTCGTCGTTGTCCGGCCGGCACGTGCTCAGGTCGCGGGCGGGCTGGTTCGGGTGGAACGTGTCGTATGTCGGCGTCGGTCAGCCGCCGGGCGCGCTCTCGCTGCACTTCTGCCGCGACGGGTACGTGGGGTTGCTCACCTTCGGCGACGGCGTGACAAACGTCTGCGGCCTCGCACGATTCGGCCTCTCGGGTCCCATCCGCTGGGAAGAGGTGCTGGCCTCCGCGCTCAGGGAGCAGAAGGGGCTGGCCCATCTCATGCGAAGCGCGACCAGGGTGGACGCGTTCCGCGGTGTCGGCCCGCTGCCGTTCTCGCGCGCGATGTGGGAAGGATCGGGCCCGCTGCTGGCGGGTGACGCGGCGGCGGTGGGTGACCCCTACATGGGAGAGGGAATCAGCCGCGCGCTTGGCACCGGCCCCGCGCTCTCGGCGGCGCTCGCGGGCGGCGGCCCGGGCGCGCCCTCCGACGCGTTCGTCTCGCGTTACAACCGCCTCTGGCGGGACCGATATCACCCAAGGCTGTGGCTCGGCACCGCCGCAAGGTGGATGTTCTCCCGCCCCCGCCTCGCCGTCCCCCTCCTCGGCCACGTCGTCAATCGGCCCTTCCTGCTTCGCGTGATCCTCTCCATCGCCCACGGCCGGCGGCGGTAGGGGGCTTTCCTCGTCCGGCTTGCGACCTGTGGCTTGCGACTGGCGGCCTCGCTGGCGGGACGTCACATCGAGATTCACGTTGTGGCCTTTTCGTGCCGATACCTGAATAGGGAGGTCTCGTCCGGGACAGGATCCCGCGTCCGAGCCACGCCGTGGAAGATCTGACCATCCAGCTCCCAAGCATCGAGAGCCGGCCGGCCGAGCGCGACATCGTGATTCCCGAGTCGCGCGTGTCGCGGCGCGACGCGATCATCCGCCGGATGACGCCGGGCGAGGAGCGCTTCGAGGTGGTGGACCTCGGCTCGACGAACGGGACGTTCGTGGACGGCGATCGGGTGGAGCGCCTGATGCTCGTGCGGGGCAGCAAGGTGGCGATTGGCGGGCGCATCCTCAAGTTCGAGATGCTGGACAAGACCGGTCGCAATCGCTGCGTGGTCTCCGGGCTGGACCTGTGAACAGCCGCCAGCTGACAGCAAACACCTGCCCGCTACTTGATCTCCTTCATCAGCGCCGCAACCGCCGCCTCGAGCTGCTGGTCCTTCCCCTTGATCGCCACGTCGTACTCGTTCATCACCTTGATGTCGGGTTCCGTCTGCAGGTTCTCGAGGTACTTGCCGGTGGTGCTGTCCTTGACGCCCACGTGCGGCACGCCCCAGCGGACGCCATCCTGCAGGGTCTCCCACCCGGCAAACGTGCACGTGCCCGGCGTCGGCATCCCGACCAGCTTCCCGAGGTTCAACGCCTTGACCATGTAGGCGTAGCAGTGGCCGTCGCTGTAGTTCGCCTCGTTGGCCAGCGAGATGCTGGGCTTCGTCCAGCGGAAGTTCGGCTCGTACCCGTTCGCGCGCCGGTCGCTGGTGTACTCGAAGAACTTCTTCCCGCTCAGGAACATCGCCAGGTCGGCGACCAGGTCGCCGCCGCCGTTGAAGCGCGTGTCGATCACCACGCCCTTCCTCATGGCGTACTTGCCCATCACCTCTTCGTAGGCCGTCCGGTACGCGCCGTCGTTCATCCCTGGGACGTGGATGTAGCCCAGTTGCCCGCTGCTCAGGCGATCCACTTCTTCCTGGTTCCGGCGGACCCACCGCGTGTAGAGCAGCCGGTTCTCCTCGCCGGCCGTGATCGGCTTGACGACGACGTCGAACTTCTTGTCGCCGTCGACGACAAGAAGCAGCGTCTTCTTGCCCGCCTTCCGGTTCAGGTAGCGGGCGGGATCCTTGTCGGCCGCCACCGTCTCGCCGTCAATCGCCTCGATGATCATCCCGGGCTTGACCTTGTTCCCGGGCTTGTCGAGCGGGCCGTCCTTGATGACTTCCTCGACCTTGATGCCGACGCCCTTGTACGCCTGGTCGGCGAACAGGCCGAGCGCCGCGGTCTCGTCCTGGTTGCTGCCCTGCGCGCTATAGCTCGCACCGCTGTGGCTGATGTTCAGCTCGCCGAGCAGTTCGCTGAGCATCTCCGCGAACTCGTAGTTGTTCCCGATGTGCGGGACGTACTTCTCGTACACCGGCTTGAGGCCGTCCCAGTCCGCGCCGTGGTAGCCGGCGGTGTAGAACGAGTCTTTCACCGTCTTCCACACGTGCTCGAACGACTGCCGGCGCTCGGCGGCCACGTTCAGCACCATCTCGCCGCTGATGCTCACCGTGTCGCGCTTCGCGCTCGAGGGATCGATTTTCGAGATGCCGCCGTCGGCGAGCAGGAACAGCGTCTTCTGCTCCTTGTCCCACGCCAGGTTGCCGCCGTTGGTATTCAGCGTCACCAGCATCTTGGTTTCCTTGGTCCGCAGGTTCGTGGACCAGAGGTTCATCCCCTTCTCGAAGCGCGCCAGGTAGTACAGCGTCTCGCCGTCCTTGCTGACCAGCGCATCCCCGAGCGACGACGAGTGGATCGTCAGGCGGGCCTTGCGGATCTCGATGCCGTCGAGGTCGATTGTCACCTCCTCGACCTTCGTCTCCTTGGCGGCGTCCTTGGCATCCTTGCTGTCCTTGGCCGCGTCCTTCGCCTTGTCCTTGTCCTTCTTCTCTTCGGCTTCCTTGACCAGCGCGAACTCGTCCTTGGTCAGCCGGTAGCGGTCCCACGCGTCCGGCGTGAAGAACATCGCGTAGACATCCGACTGCGCGCCGCCGCCCTGCGCCACAGCCCTGAGGCCGTCGCGGTTGCTGATCCAGAGCATCGCCTTGCCGGCCATGATCCAGCGCGCGCGGCTGTCGTTGAAGCCGCTCTGGGTCAGGTTGATGGCGGTGCCCTTGCCGTCCGCCCGAATCAGCCCCACCTCGCCCGGCGCGATGCCGGGCACGGAGTAGTCGAACAGGATCCACTTGCTGTCGGGGCTCCACTGGAAGTACTGCTCGCCCTCGTCGAGTTCCTTGGCGGTGAGCAACACCCGGCTCAGCTTCGTCTCGAGCGTGTAGATCTTCAGCGAGGAGCGGTCCTCGACATACGCGAGTTCCTTCCCGTCGGGTGAGTACACCGCCTGCGCGTTCTGGTGCGTGTTGGCGATGAGTGGCGTCTCCTTCAGCACCGTCGAGGCGTAGAAGTGCGGCTCCTCGTCACGCGTCTTCCGCGTCTCGTAGATTCCCAGGCGGCCGTTCCGTTCCGACGTGTAGACGAGCGACTTGCCGTCGGGCGAGAAGCTGACGCCGCGTTCCTGTTCCGGCGTGTTGGTGATCCGCTTCGTGGTGCTGCCTTCGACGCTGGTGACGAACACCTCGCCGCGGAAGATGAAGGCCACTTCCTTGCCGGTCGGCGACACGGACAGCTCCCGCGCCCCGCTGGTCACCGGCATCACCCGCTCGTTGTTGCTCTTCGCGTCCACCGCCATCGCGACAGCCACCTTCTGCGGCTGGCCGGACGGTTTCATCGT
Organism: Acidobacteriota bacterium; assembly: GCA_017883185.1. Taxonomy (GTDB): domain Bacteria; phylum Acidobacteriota; class Vicinamibacteria; order Vicinamibacterales; family Fen-181; genus FEN-299. Next base: position 9,819 of record JADGOB010000029.1, on the reverse strand, counting down.
GTAGATCTGGCCGTCGTAGCCGAAGCACAGCGTCCCGGTGTCCGACGCGCTGAGGAAGCGAACCGGCAGCTTCTTGAACGACGTGACGACCTGTGGCTTGCCGCCCTGCAGCCCCATCTTCTGGACGTTGAACGTGCCGCTCTCTTCGCTCAGGTAGTAGAACGCCTGGTCATTGTCGGTGAACACCGGGTTGCGGTCCTCGCCGGCGAACGTCGTGATCTTCTTGTGCGTGCCCGCCTTCGAGTCGTAAATCCAGATGTCGCGCGTGATGGCCGACGTGTGGTGCTTCCGCCACGGGTTCTCGCCCCCCTTCTTGTCCTGGTAGAGGAGGAATTGGCCGTTGCGGCTCACTTTCACGTCCTCGGCTGGCGTCGTCAACACCTGCTCCGCGCGCCCGCCCGTCACCGGGACCCGGTAGAGTTCGGGCTGCGACCCGGTGGGGTAGAGACGGTTGGCGGCGGTGTCCATGCGCGCGGCGCCGAACAGGATCGACGTGTCGTCGTTCGAGAAGGCATACGGGTACTCGGCGGCCGAGTGGAACGTCAGCCGCCGCGCCTCGCCGCCGTCGGCGGCCATGAGGAACACGTCGAAGTTACCGAAACGGTCGCTGGCAAACGCGATCTGCTTCCCGTCGTGGCTCCAGACGGGCATGAAGTCGTGGGCCTCGTGGAGCGTCAGCGGCATCGCCGTGCCGCCGGCCGCCGGGACGCGGTAGAGATCGCCCTTGTAGGTAAAGACGATGGTCTTGCCGTCGGGCGAGATGGCCGGGTACCGCAGCCACTCCGGGGTGGTCTGTGCGGCGGCGAGGCCGGTGCCGACGACGAGCAGGCTGAGGATCAACGCAAGTCGTGTTTTCATGGTTAGAAGCAGACGGATGGACAGAGAAGGCCAGGTGAAGGGGACGAAGGGAATTGTAGATCAGAAATCGGGAGTTAGGACAGACGGGTCGGGAGTCGGGACAGACGGGTCGGGAGTCGGGAACGCAGTAGCGTGAAGCGTGAAAGAGCCGGGTACGGGAGGGCGCAGCCGTGTGCGCCCTGCAGTGGGGGCCACGCGGCGGGGCTACGCCTTGGAGATGGCGGCCTTGGCGGTCTTCGCGGTAGCGGTTTTGCTGGCGCGACGAGCCTTGCCGGCGCGGACGGGCGCCGGTGCGGACGTCCGCTCGAGGACGACCAGGCTGCTCGCGAAGGTGTGGACGCCGTGTTCGTCGAAGTCGATCACGATGTGATGGTCGTCCGCACCGGTGATCGTCCCGGGGCCGTACTTCCCTTGCGAAACGCGGTCGCCGACTTTATAGGTCGCCATTTCTACCTCGAAATCAGGTTCAAGAGCCAGGCTCAGACAGTACGCCGTTCCGCCCCCGAGATCAAGGACCGAATGGCGGGCGGGGCGCCTCGACCGTCGGCCCGACCGTGTTATACTTCCATCGTAGCCTACCCTCGAAAGCCCGCGATACGAGCTGAAACGAGTCGATCGGACTCGCTCCTCTCTCTTGCGACGTTTTCACCGGTCATCAGCTGCGTCGAGGTTTGGGCCTCGACTTCACCAACTGAGTACGGCTGCCGCGGCGGCCGTCACTGTCGCCAGCGCACGAGGAGCGTCACGCACATGGGTATGAGACTCTACGTCGGCAACATTCCGTTCAACACGACGGAACAGGATCTGCAGGAACTGTTTGGCACGGCCGGCCAGGTGGCGTCGGTGAACGTTGTCCGTGACATGGCCACTGGCCGCGCCCGCGGATTCGCCTTCGTTGAGATGGCGTCCGAGGCGGATGCCCAGAAGGCGATCGCACAGCTGCACGAACGTGATTTCGGCGGCCGCAACCTGACGGTGAACGAGGCGAAGCCGCGTCCCGAGCGCTCGGGCGGTTTCGGTGGTGGCGGTGGCGGCAACCGGAACCGCGAGCCCCGCTGGTAGCTGGCGTAGTTCAAGGATTCCCGATCATTCGCATGGCGACAGGTCGGCTGCGACGCGCACGTCGCGGCCGTGCTGTCGTCACCGGTCCAGCCCCCGAGCACAAGATCGGCAGTTGGTAGAGGCGTTCAACTTTGAGCAAAGACGATCTTCTCGATATCCAAGGCACCGTCACTTCCATCCACGGCGGTGGACTCTACCGCATTCAGGCCGACGCCGGGCACGAGGTGCTCGCGCAGCTCAGCGGCCGCATGCGCCGCTTCCGCATCAAGGTCGTGACCGGTGACCGCGTCACGGTCAGCGTCTCTCCGTACGACATGGTGCGCGGCATCATCACCTTCCGCGCCCGCTGAGTGTCGCGCTCGTCAAGCGTAGGCGCCCATAGGCTCCGAGCCCGTAGCCAGACGTGTCCGTCACGCGTCGCGTCAGCGCCGTCGCTTCGCTGAATATCCCGGTTGCCGTTCGCGGAGCGGCAGGGAAGAGGCTGCCGCGTCTGCCGGCTTGGCGACCGGCAACTGGCTGACCAGCGGATATCCCTCGGGGTGCTCGAGTGACTCCACCGACAAATCAACATCCAGCTGCGGCCAGCGCAACTCGCGGGCCTTCAGTCCCGCGATGATGCGCATGCCCGCGCTGAGCGGCTGCGCTGGAGCCCCGCATCGTCCAACGCCTTTGGCACGTGCCGAGTCCATAACCCGTCGAGCCGGAACCGAAGAGACTCGGCCTGGTTATGGCCTTGACGGCCGCGCCGCCTCCGACTCCTCTGCGTCAGCTCCGACTCCTCTGCGTCAGTTCCGACTCGTCTGCGTCAGTTCCGACTCCTCTGCGTCAGCTCCGACTCGTCTGCGTCAGTTCCGACTCGTCTGCGTCAGCTCCGACTATCGTGTATCATCCGCACGCTCCCTTGCACCCGAACGCCATTGGCTGCACTATTAGCACGTCCCCAGGCGCAGACCGATGGCAGATTCTGCCATGCTCCGCCGCAACGTGACCTGCCCTGTCACGGTCCTCCTCTAGCATCCGGCAGAAGTGCGAACGTTCCGAAGTGTTTGGGTCACCCACGCCTATGCGCTTTCTGCACACAGCCGACTGGCATCTTGGGCGCCTGTTTCACCAAGTCCACCTGACGGAGGACCAGGCGTTCGTCCTTCACCAGGTGATCGACATCGCCCGTGACGCCCGCGTGGACGCGGTGGTCGTGGCCGGCGACATCTACGACCGCGCGGTGCCGCCGCCCGAGGCGGTGAAACTTCTCGACGACACGCTGTCCGAGCTGCTCCTCGGCCTGAAAGTCCCGACGATCCTCGCCGCCGGCAATCACGACAGCCCCGAGCGGCTGTCGTTCGGCGCGCGCGTCCTGTCCCACCAGGGACTCCACCTGTTCGGCTTGCCGTCCCCCGACCTCGCGCCCGTCGTCCTCGGAGACGATCACGGTCCCGTCGCCTTCTACGTCGCGCCGTACTCGGAACCCGCCCTCATCCGCGAACGCCTCGCCAACACCGAGGTGGTGGACCACGAGAGCGGAATGCGCGCGCTCGTCGCTTCGATGGTCGGCGCCCATCCCCGGCACGGCCGCTCCGTGTTCGTCGGCCACGCGTTTGTCTCCGGTGGACTCGGCAGCGACTCCGAGCGCCCCTTGTCGGTCGGCGGCGCCGGGGCGGTGGACGCCTCGAACTTCGACGGGTTCCAGTATGTCGCGCTCGGCCACCTCCACCGCCCGCAGCACATAGGAGGTGTACATCTCCGCTATTCCGGCGCTCTCCTCGAGTATTCCTTCGACGAGGTCGGCCAACGCCGCTCGGTCACCATCGTGGACATCGACGCCGCGGGCGTGAGCCGGACCGAGGAGATCCCTCTCGTCCCTCGCCGCGAGCTCCGCCGAATCGAAGGCACGCTGGAGCAGCTGCTTCGGCCCGAGGCCCACGAGGCCCATCCGTTGCCCGCCGCAGCCCGAGAAGACTACATCGTCGCCCGCCTCCTGGATCGCCATCCCGTCCTCGACCCCATCGGCCGCCTCCGCGCCATCTACCCCAACATCCTCTGCATCGAGCGCGCGCCCGACGTCGTCTCTGGCGCCGAAGGCCAGCCCGCCGGCGACCGTCGCCAGCTCGATTACGGCCAGCTGTTCGCCAACTTCTTCAAGGAGGTGACCGGCGACGCGCCAACTCCTGAGGAAGAGGCCGTCTTCGGCTCCACCGCCGACAGCGTGGCTGGCCGCGATCGCGAGGTGCGCGCGTGAGACCGCTCCGCCTCGTCATGCGCGCCTTCGGCCCCTACGCGGGCGAGCAGGTCCTCGACTTCAGCGCCCTCGGCACCAGCGCCTGCTTCCTGATCCACGGCCCCACCGGCGCGGGGAAGACCTCGATTCTCGATGCCATCTGCTTCGCCCTCTACGGCGAGGCCTCCGGCGGCGAGCGCGATCCGAAGCGCCTTCGCAGCGACCACGCCGAGCCGACGATGGCGACCGAGGTGGTGTTCGACTTCAGTTTGGGCGCCGACGCGTATCGCGTGTCGCGGGGGCCCGAGCAAGAACGCCCCAAAGCCCGCGGGACCGGCATGACGACGCAGCAGCCCAAGGCCAGCCTGTGGCGCCGGACGAACAGCGCGCCGGCCGATGAAGGCGAACTCCTCGCGAGCCAGCCGAACAAGGTGAACGCCGAGGTCGAGCGCCTGCTCGGGTTCAGGCGCGATCAGTTCGCTCAGGTGGTGATGCTGCCTCAGGGGAAGTTCCGCGAGCTGCTCCAGGCCGATTCCAGGGGACGCGAGGAGATCCTCCAGATCCTCTTCCAGACCGAGGTGTATCGCCGCATTGAGGAGATGCTCAAGGAACGCGCGCGGGCCGCGAGAGCTGCGCTCGAGGAGATCGAGAAGGAACGCGGCCATGTCCTCGCCGACGCCGGCGTGGCGTCGGAGGACGAGTTGGAGCCGCTCCGCGAGACCCACGTGGCGGAGAGGAACCGGGTTGCCGCGGAGCTTGATGCGATCCGTGCCGCCAAGGCCGAAGCCGAAGCGATCCTGCAGGCGGCCCGCGAACGCGCTGCGCTGGTCCAGGAGCGCCTGGCCGCGGACGCGGCCCTCGCCGCTCTCGATCAGCGCGCCTCGGAGTTCGACGTCGCAGACGTCCGTGTCCAGCGCGCGCGCCGGGCCCTGCCCGTCGCAGAGGCTGATCAAACGGCCGTCACTCGCCACGTGGAGAGCCTGGAAGCGCAGAAGGCGCTGTCAGCCTCGGACGCCAGCCTCGCGTCGTCCGCCGAGGCGCAGTTGCGCACCGGCGTCGCGCTTGCGCAGGAGCTACGGCGCGAGTCCGAGCGCGAGCGGATCAGCGCCGAGATCACCCGCCTCGGCGAGCTGGCCAAAACCGTCGCGTCGCTCGCCGCCGTCAGGGCCGGCGCGAAACAGCTGTCGGACAGCTGCGCCGCGAAGCGAGCGGCGCTTCGATGTCTCGAAACCACCCGCGACACGCTGGCGGTCGATGTCGAGGAAGGCCGCGTCTCGCTCGAGCAGGCATCGTCTCTTTCCGCGCAGCGCGAGGCGCGCGCGGTGGCGGTGCAAGCGGCGAAGCGCGCGCTCGACCAGACTGTGACGGTGGAGAAGGCGCGCAAGGATCTGCTCGAGGCACATCGTCACCTCGAAGAGGCCACCTCCGCCCGGGCGCAGGCCGATAAGGACGTCCAGCGAGCGACGGCCGAGCTCGAGAAGATCGAAACCGAGTGGGTGGCCGGGCAGGCGGGGCTGCTGGCCCGCGAGCTGAAAGACGACGAGCCGTGTCCCGTGTGCGGGTCGATCGAGCATCCGCATCCCGCAGGGAGCACGCGCCGGATCCCGGGCCGCGACGAGGTGGAGGCGGCGCGCGCGGCGCTGAAGGACGCGCAGCAGGCGCGAGTGGCCGCAGCGGGGCAGGAGGCATCCGCGCAAGTCGAGGCGAAGAGCCTGCAGGCGACGATTGCCAGCCTCGCCCAGGACGGCGGCGAAAACTCGAAGTCCCTGAAGAAGGCGCTCAAGAAAGCGGAGGAGTCTGCGCGCGAGTCCGACGAGGCTGCCTCGCGCCTCGAGGCGCTGAGTGCGGCGCTGGGGGCCAGGCGCCAGGTCCTTGCCGCGCAGACGGACGCGATCAAGACCGGCGTCGAGGCGTTGCAGCAGCTCGACCGCGCGGCCGCGACCGAGGCAGGGCGAGTCGCCGAACTCGAGCGCGCGGTCCCGGAGAACCTGCGGGCGCCCGAAGCGGTGGAGACGGCGACAGCGGCGCTGCGCGGACAGCTGGCTACATTGAACGCCGCGCTGGAGCGCACGCGCAAGGCAAGCGACGATGCGGCCCGCGCGCACGCGGCGGCGGAGCAGGCGGTGGTGGCTGCCAGCGACCGGCTGGCCGCGGCGGCCGAGAAGGCGGCCGATGCGCAGGAGCGATTCCTCCGGAGCTTGGCGGATGCAGGGTTCGACTCCGAGCAGGACTACCGATCGGCCCGCCTCGACGCGAGCGAGATCGACTCGCTCGCGAAGGACGTCGAGCGCTTCCGCCACGAGCTGGCGGCCTCGCGCGACCGCGCATCCCGCGCGCGGCAGGCGAGTCCGTCGATCGACGCACCGGATATCGCTCCGCTCGAATCGCGAGTCCGGGAGCTACTCGCCGCCATCGAGGAGAAGAGTCGGGCGCAGGGCGAGATGGACGAACGCCTGCGGCGCATCACGAAACTGAAGGATGCGCTCGAGTCCCTGGCTGTCCGCCGCACGCAGGCGAGCGCCGAGTTCGGCTGCGTCACCCACGTCTCGAACATCGTGAACGGCCAGAACAAGGACGGTATCACCCTGCAGCGCTATGTCCTTGGCGCCCTGCTCGACGAGGTGCTGCTGTCCGCCTCCGTGCGCCTGCGTCGGATGACGCGCGGCCGCTACGACCTCGAGCGCGAGCGCACCCGCGAGGACGCCCGCCGCGCCGGCGGCCTGGATCTTGTGGTCCTCGACGCGTTCACCGGGACGTCGCGCCCGGTCAACACCCTCTCGGGCGGCGAGGGCTTCATGGCCTCGCTCGCGCTCGCGCTGGGCCTGGCCGACGTCGTCTCGTCCTATGCGGCCGGCATCCGTCTCGAGACCATCTTCGTAGACGAAGGCTTCGGCAGCCTGGATGACGAGGCGTTGGACCTGGCGCTCCAGACCCTGATGCAACTGCGCGAGGGCGGCCGGCTGGTGGGCATCATCTCCCACGTCGCCGAGCTGCGAAACCGTATCGACGCGCGGCTGGAAGTGACGCCGACCGGGAAGGGGAGCAGTGCGAGGTTTGTGATGTAGGGCAGTGAGAGTGTCCGGTGACCTGCCCCGTCACGGGCATTGGGGACACTGCCGAAGCATCTGGACAATCTCGAGTTCTTGCGCATGAAAGAGGCGGAGCGGATAGACTTCGCGAGAACCCTGCGTCAGGAACTCGGCGAGGTAGCCAGGAACTGGGCGCACAAGGACGTTGACGATGCCGAATCTCCCCTGGGGCGGTATTTCGCAGACATCAGCGACCACGACTGGGTTGGCCTGATCGCCGACCCTGACAAGTTGTTCGACTTCACAACGAGGGCCTGCGAGGAGTTGTTCACGCTCGCTGGTCCCATATCGATCGGGTTCTCGTCAGGTTCCGCCCGGAGGAGTAGAGGGTGGCAGAGCACATCCCACGCCCCGGCATGTTCGCGACGGTGCGCATTCGCGATATCAAGAGCACGCTGTCAGCAGGATCAGGTGGTTCAGGCGTCCCTGGCCGAACCGAGTCGTTCCGGAAGCACCTGAAAACCCTGCTGCCGGAGCAGATTGATCGTCTGGATCTCTGGTGGCCCGAGGACACGCTAAAGGTGCAGTACCGCCGACCCGGCGCCAACGACCAGTTCGTGTCGATAGCGCAGGGCTCGCCGGGGCAGAAATCCGCCGCGGTCCTCGCCTTCCTTCTCTCGTACGGTGATGAGCCCATCGTGTTGGATCAACCCGAAGACGATCTGGACAATCACCTCATTTACGACCTGATCGTCACCCAGATTCGCCATGGCAAGCGGCAGAGGCAGGTGATTGTCGCCACGCACAATGCGAATATTGTCGTGAATGGCGAGGCTGAGATGGTCGTTGCGATGGACTTCCGTGGCGGTCAGTGTCAACTTATCGCCGACGGAACTGGATGCCTGCAGGAGCTCGGTGTGCGACGGGAGATCTGTCGGGTCATGGAAGGTGGCGCTCGCGCGTTTGCGGATCGCTATCGCCGTATTCACCTTGCCACGGAGCACTCGCATGTTTGACACAGTGGCACAACTCCTGGAGCAGATCCGTCTCGGCGAAGATAGCTCGCTGGAGCTGAAGACAATCGTGTTTGCGGGTGACAAGGTGGAGGGACCTGACCGTCAAGATGTGGCCGACGAGCTGGCGGCGTTTGCGAATGCGCACGGGGGAGTCCTCGTGCTTGGGGTTGACGACAAGACCCGCGAGGTGGTCGGAATCGGGATCGACCGCCTCGATGTGGCCGAGAGATTCGCGCATGAGATCGTGCGCGACGTCGTCAAGCCGCCCCTCTTTCCGCGAATCGAGCGGATGTTACTCCCTGGCGCGGACGGTCAATCACGACCCATTATCAAGGTTGACGTGCCGCACAGTCTCTGGGTCCACCAGAGCCCTGGAGGGTATTTCCACCGGGTGGGCAGCACCAAGCGGCAGATGGATCCCGAGTACCTGGGTCGCCTCATGCAGCAGCGCAGCCAGGCTCGCCTGATTCGGTTCGACGAACAGGTCGTCGCCGACTCGTCGTTTGACGACCTGGATCCGGATTTGTTAGGGCGCTTCCGGACCGTGAGGACCGGAGACGAGTTGGGCCCCTTCCTGCGCAAGCTCGGCATGGCGAGGGACGACGACCATGGAACGCTTCGACCGTCCGTCTCAGGGATTCTGATGGCGTCCCGTCATCCGGAGCAATGGCTCACGCACGCGTTCATTCAGGCGGTGGCGTATCGCGGCGAGGGGGTATCTGGGGCTGCAGATGCCCCAGGCTACCAGATTGACGCGAAAGACATCGTCGGGACCCTGGATGTCCAGGTCGCCGAGGCGTGCCGATTTGTGGCGACGAACATGCGCGTCGGGGCGTCCAAGACTGTTGGCCGACACGATGTGCCCCAATTCGATCTCACCGCTGTGTTCGAGGCGCTGGTTAATGCCGTGGCCCATCGAGACTACTCGATGTATGGATCGAAAATCAGAATACGCTTGTTCTCGAATCGGTTGGAGATCTACGTCCCCGGCGCGCTGGCCGACACGATGACGCTCGATAGCCTCGAACAACGGCAGTCGAGCCGCAATGAGACGATCGCGAGCCTGCTGGCCAAGTGCGCTGTGCCCTCAGCGATCAGTGGTCTAGAGACCACTCGTTCCACGTTCATGGATCGACGCGGAGAGGGGGTCTCGATCATTCTGGATCGGAGCGAAAGGCTATCGGGCCGGCGCCCCGTGTACGAACTCCCAGACCAGTCTGAGTTGAAACTGACGATTTTCGCGGCCTCGGCCAGTCTGAGTGAATAGGCGCGTGGTCGTCTAATCCCGTCTCGTAGGATTGCCCGAACTGGCGCTGCAGCGGCTCGTTCGCGCCCTGACGCGCGGGTCCTCGCAATCCACCGACCTAGTTGACTTGCTGTAGTGAGCATTTATAAGTAATGAAATGCCGTATGCGAGCACAATACAGCAAGTCTAGACTTGCTGAAACGAGCTATAATCAGTAATATTCATCCTGATGTCTGCGCAGTCTGGCAAGTGGACACGACCAGCGGCGTTCTTCGCAGCCCACCCGGTGTTCACGCACGCCGAGTTCGTCGAAGCGCACACCGCGCGGGGGCGGAGCGAACGCACGAGCAACAGCCTCCTCCGGTGGTATCTGGGCACAGGGCGCCTGCTGCG